>NZ_CP007229.1:0-354166 GCF_000941075.1 Mesomycoplasma dispar | reverse complement strand
AAATGACCAAATTTAAAATTTTTGCCACCGATATTGATGATACAATTGTCCCACATGGCGGACAAGAAATTCCTGATAAAATTAATTTACTATTTTCTAAATTAAAGGAAAAAAATATTATCACAACTTTTGTCACAGGTCGTGATTTTGTAACAATTGGCGATTTAATAAATGCTAAAAATGTTGATTTTTTTATAGGAGCCAACGGCGCTTTTATTTACGATTTCAAAAAAAAGTCAATGATTTACGAGAACCCGATCCAACTTAGCGACTTTTTAAAAATAGTCGAATTTTTTGATGGCCGTAAAACTCGATATGTAATTATGGATGCTGAATGAATTTACACTTCAAATTATTATCCTTCAAATTCATCAAATTTTCTAAAAATTTATTCAGATAAAATTCGTCCTTTAAAAGAGTGTAATTTTAAAAATAAATTTCATATTTTCACAATTTTTGACAACCAAGATACAACTTCTGAAATCCAAATTGAGTTCCAAAATTTCATTGACGAAAATAATCTCCAAGTTTCAATTAGTTCCCGTTGATCGTGAGGTTTTTTTGTTGGCGCCAAAAATGTCGATAAAATGTCGACTTTAGAAGTTCTTGCAAAAATGCACAACGTCAAAACATCCGAAATTATTGCCTTTGGCGATTCGCGTAACGATTCCAAAATGATAAAAAATGTCGGTTTTGGCGTTGCAATGGAAAACGCTTTACCTGAAGTTAAAGAGGTTGCCGACGATTTTGCGCCGCCAATGGAGTTATGTGGCGTTTATCTTAAAGCAAAACAGTTAAAAATAATCGACTAAAATGACAAAAGTTTATACTTATCCAGTTCTTAATTTTAATTTTAAAAACCCTGTTTTTGTTCTTGGTGGTTTTGAATCTTTCCACTTGGGTCATTTAGAGTTATTAAAAAATGCTACTAAATTAACAGACGAAGTTGTTGTGATGTTAATTAAGGATCCAGCAAAACTTCCAAAAAACGGCAATAAAATTTTTTCCGATCTCGATGCACGAATTCAGATGATGGCAAATTCAGGCGTGAAAAATATTTTACTTTTTGATTTTGATAGTGAATTTCAGCAACTGAGTGGCGAAGGTTTTGTTAAAATCTTTATTGAATATGGAGCTAATTTTTTTGTTGTTGGACAAAATTTTGTTTTTGGAAAAAATGCTAATTGAGGAACAGAAGAACTTGTTAAATTATTTCCAAAAACAAAAATTGTTGAGCATCTTAGTGATTCAAATAGTAAAATTTCAACAAAAAATCTTAAATTATTCCTAGAATTTGGTGATTTTTTAAATTTGAATAAACTTTTAGCAACTAATTTTTTGGTTAGCATTAAATTAGACCAAGATGGAAAATTTAATTGAAATGAAAATTTAATTTGCCCTGCTGCCGGATTTTACCTTGCCTATTTTGTTATAGTTGAAAAAAATGTAAAATTACCATTAATTTTGCAGATTGAATTTGGAACTTTCACAGGAAAAGTTCATTTTTTTGAAAAAAGTGAAACTAATTCTGGTTTTTTAGAAATTGTTCAACAAATTAGATATATTTTTTCAAAGCAAAGCGATATTTTGAAAAAAAGCGATATTGAAACCGCTAAAAATTTTTTTACAAAAATTAATCAGACTTAATTTTTTTATACCAAACACGCCTAAATTCGTTGAAAAAATCAGAACGAGAAGAATTTAGTTTGCATTGAGCCTTTAAGGTGATTAAATCCGCGATAAAAAGTTGAGCAATTTTCGATCCAACGGAAAAAGCGCTGTTATTTTGCTCTAAAGCATCAAAATAGACAACTTCAGAACTATGGTTTTGTTCTAAATCAATATTTGAAGTTATAAAAATTGTATGAATTTGTTGCTGTTTTAGCAATTTAGAAATTGCGATTACGTCTTTTGAAGTCATTGAGGCTGAAAAAATAAATAAGCAAGTATTTGTTGACTTATCAACTCAAGATGCAATTTCTGAAATTGAATTTGCAGTAAAACTATTTAAATGCAAATTACGGAGACTATTTGCAAATTCTGTTGCAACAGTTAAAGAAGATCCTACCCCAAAAGAAATAATTTTCTCTTTTTCTAACATTGAATCAACAATTCTATCGATTTGTGCTACATCAAGAATTGCCAAAGTTTTTTCAATGCTATGAGCATAAAGAAGATTTATATTTTCAATTTGATCATTTTCATTGTATAAATTATTTTCTTTTTCGAGCTTAAGTCATTCAATAACAAACTTTTTAAGTTCCTTAAAATTGTTAAACCCAAGTTTTTTCGTTAATTGTGTAATTGTTCCTACACTAATAAATAAAGTTGCAGCAAGTTCATTAATCGTTTGCTCAACAAATTTTCTCGGTTTAGTTTCAATAAAACGGATAATTAATTTTTCAATGTGTGTTAGTTTAAAATTTTTAGAAATCGTTAGAACGCTCATAATTTTGAAATTATATAATAATTTAAAAAAAATTAAAGAAAATTCTTTAAATTTTCTGGAACAGCCTAAAAAATAAAACTTATTTTAATTTTTAGGTGTTCTAAAACCGCAAAAATACATTTACACTACATTATACAATAAATTTAGTATAATTTATAACAAAACCAGATTGAAAATCACAAATTGTGGAGGTTTAATTTTATGAAAAAACCAAAGCGGAAATCGCTCCTTGTTAATTTACAGAGTCACATTTTATCAAAAACCGGATTGGCTGTTGGCCTAGTTGGAATAGGAATTTTTACGACTGTTGCTGTTTTAACATCAAGAATTTCATATCCAGATAATCCACGACAGCAAGTTCAAGATTTTGCCAAAAAAATAAGTCTAATTTCGTTTAAGTTAGGCGATTTAACTGTTGATGATAATTATAATAGTATCAAAAAAATTATCTTTGATGAAAATGGCAAAAAACAAACTGATCTTGATTTTAATCGTCTGGTAGATGTTTTTCAAAAAACAAATGGTAGTTTAAACCAAAAAGTTGATTTCGGTGAAGAAATTGATAAAACTAAACCACATCTTGAGTTTCTCGAAATCAAACCTAATGACCAAAGTCATAGTTTTGAAATTAAATACCGTGTTGCCCAAAAATTAGCTGATGGAAATTTTGTCTATTCCGATAATTACACTCAAGATATCAGTTTTTCACAAAAATCGCAATTTTTACGGTCAAATTTTAACGCTTCCTTGCAAAAATTAGTAAAGATTTTTCGAACTAAATTTACTCCGATTACAGGAGAAGCAATTGCAAAACAATTTGCAGAGCAAGAAACTAAAAAATCAGATTCTACTATTTCCCCTTATTTAAAAAGGGCACAAGATGTCGCTGATTATTTCAATTTATCCCGTCAGCAAAAAGAACTAGAATCAAAAATTGACAAATGATTCCCTAATGCCAAACAAGTTTTATTGCAGTTATATCACGATAAAAACAATTTAATTCCTGATACTAACAATAAAATATTTAATTTTAGTTTTGCCAAAAATCAATTTAGCAACCAGTATGCAACTGTTGATCATAAAGATAATTTGAGTTTATTTCTTCAAGCCCAATTTAGTGCTGATGCACAGAAATTACTAAATTACCCTGATGTTAAAGAATGAATTGAACCAATTAAATTAATAAAAGATGATGGTAGTTCACTTTTTAGTTCATCAAAGTCGCTAATTGAAAATTTAGTTCTAAAGAAAATTAAACCAAAAAAAGCTATAAATTTAAGTGCTTTTGATTTTTTTAGTTTACTACAAAAAAAATCAACATTTTCAATTTTTGATGCAAGCAAAGATGCAACTGAAAAAATTAACCAAATTCTTGAAGAACCGCTTGCGTTTGATTTTGGTAAATTTTCCAATTTAGTTTCAAGTGCTTCACTTAATCAAAAGGGGCTTAATGTAATTTTTGATCCTTTTAGTGCCGAAATTCTTAAAAAAGATGGTAATTTTGTCGTTTCAATTCCTTATAAAATTCAGATTTTAGCAAGTTTTTATGGAAAAAATAGTGATGAAATAATCGAGGAAAAATCTGGAAAACTCGAATTAAGCCACTTTAGTTCAACTGAATCTGGCCAGGAACAAAATACGACATCGAATTCAGCACGAGAATTTATCTATAAAAAATCCGATCTCCAACTTTCAGAAGCGCAAAGAGCAAATGAAAAACTTAATCCAAAATATTTTTTACTTGATTCAAATAACCCTTATAGCCCAAATGAAATCAAAAAATTAATCAAAAATGGTGAATTTAGCAAATTAAAAGCAAAAATTGGCGCTCAAAGTGGTTATAAATACAACTTTTCAAATCACGAAAGTCTTGTAAATAGCTGAACTGGTAAGTCAAATTTCCCAAAAGAAACTGATTTCAAAAACTTTAAAAAAGATGAATCACTTCAAGCAAAAGAAACACACACTCTTTCGCTTGATTCGTCAAAATTTTTACAAAATCCGCACGAAATTGCGGCTTTCTATAGTTCTTTAACAAAACAGAACCCGCAAAAAATTGTGAAAACTTTTTTTGAACTATTAAAAGCGGCAGGACTAATTTTTGACTTCGCCGATCTTGATAATGACTTTCAATTTGATTGGAACAATATTTTCAAAAGTGCAAGTAAAATAAGACTAAATTCACAAAATTACACTAGCTTAAGTTTTAATAATCAGTATGCTAATATTGACTCTTCAAGTTTTTTAGCAACGCTATTTTTACCTGAAAATTTAAAAAATCAAATCAAAAAGCTTGAAAATGATAGCGAAATTCTTTCAAAACTAACTTCTCAAAAATTGTTTAACGACAAAAACGAGCAAATTTTAAAAGATGTTTTCCAAAGTTATGAAGAAGCGACTAATTTCGAAACTCTTGCCGACGTTTTAGCCGCTTTTTATTATAAAGTTGGACTTCTAGACAACTTTGCAACTTGAAGTCAAATTGGAGAATTAGACTCTGAAATCGTTTTTAACGAAGTCGATGACGCTGAAAATGAAAAGAATCTTGAGGATGCTAAAAGCGAAATTGAAAAACTAAAATCTGATTCAGGAGCAAGTTCTAGTACAGATTCACAAGAAACTGAACAAAAAAACTTTAAATCAATTACTTATTTTTACAAAATCGGTAAAAAAGATGCAAATGGTAAAATCTCAACTCCAGTTTTCGAAACTCCAAAAACTACACTGATTCTAAAAACAATCAGTGAAAAACAAGCAAAAGTTAATGAGGTTACAAAAAAACTTGACGAAATTATCGATGCGATTCCCGTTTCTTATGAAACAATTTATTTAACTGAAGAAGAGTTTCAAAAATTAACAAACAACGGAAGTGGGACTGATTCTACTCAAGCAGCACAAATGGTAGCGGCTAAAATTGCTAAATCAAGTCTGTTGCTAAAAAACGAAGATAAACATTTAATAACAAATTTTACAGATACTGAAGAAACAACTAGTCAAGAAAGTGAACAAGTGGAAGCTCAAGAACAAACTCAAGAAACTGAAGCGCCTGCTGCTCCGGCTCCTGCAGAAAAAAGTTCTCCAGAATCATCTGAAAATGAAAATGATTTAACTAAAAAATTACCAAAAGTTGGAAAACTAATCAGCGATATTATTAAAGAAAATTACAAAAAACTCTTTAATTTAAAATATGATTCAAAACTTAAAATTAAAGTTGAAGTAAGAAACAATGACAATTTTGGGGATCAAAATCAAAAGCGTCTTACAATTCAAGTTGGAATTCCTGAAGATTACATTGAAGAAATCGGAAAAGAAACAGAACAACCTAAAACAGAAAATGACGAGTCAGAAAAAGCAACAAAACCTAGCGATGCAGAAGGGCGGACAGAAGAAGCAACAACCGAAGAAAGTTCAACTTCTGATACAACTGCTTCAGAAACCACTGTAAGTCAAACTGTTTCTGAAACCGCACCAGCGGAAACTGCTGCTCCGGCTCCTGCAGAAAAATCTCCCGTTGAACCTAAAGAAGAAAAATACCGTTATTCAAAAAAATTCAACATTACTGTAATTAAAAAATCTAGTCAAACTACCGCAGAAACTGAAGAACCAAAACAAAAATAGGAAATAACTATGAAATCGAAAAAACAATTTAAAATAATTGCCATTGGATTAGGAACTACGATTATTGCCTCTGGAATTGTTGGGGTTTCGGTCGGAATTAGTTCTTATAACAAATCATATTTTCAAAAAGTTATTGAAAAATCTAACGAGTTTAAACTTGATACTAAATCTGTTTTTGATAATGAAAAAGTTGCAAATTCACTTGATAAAGTAAAAATTGTGCCTAAATTTACCGATTTTTCGGCAAAATCAGCATTTGAACTTGCAAAAAATCCTTTATACAGTTTTGATTTAGCGCAAGCTTTTGACTTTAGCGATTTAGAAAAACAAGGTTTTGAAGTTAGTTTTGACTTTAATAGTGCAAAAGTTGAAAAAAACGCTATAAATAACGTGCTGGTTTTTGTAACTGACCCAAAAACTAACGCAACATTAAGTAAAAAAGTAAATTTTTCTGGTTTTAGTCCAAAAACTGAATCAAACCAACTTCAAGATTTTAATGTTGATACTGTAAAATCTTCACTAGTTTTAAAATCTAAACTTTTAACTAGTGCATCTGAATTAAAAGTTAGTTTGGAAAATTCCTATGCAAAGTTTCGAAAAAGTGCAGATTCTGCAGAATCACTCGAACGTGCTTTAGTTGAAAATAATTTAAACCTTAATTTAGTAAACGCTCAAGATTTACCGACTTATTTGGATAACAACCAAATAATAAAACCAATTTTAAAAGATACTTCACTTGTTTTCAAAGACGTTGATGACAAAAAAGGAACTCTAACTTTTAGTTTAGAAATCGAAAATCTTGTAACAAAAACAAAACAAAGTCTTGATTTGAAAATTCAAGGTCTTAATACAAACGAAGAAATTTTTAAAGGGCTTTCTGATGAAATCAGTCAAAAAGCTGCAAAAATATTTAAATTAAAAAAAGAAATTCAAGCCGAACTAATCAACCAAGATCAATCACTTGCACAAAAAATATACGCAAAATCAAACACTAATTTTGATTTTAGCAAATATTTCGACACTAATAATCTCCAAGAAAAAATTCTTTTTTCAAGTGCCGATGGACAAACTTGACAGTTAAAAATCACTCCATCACTAAAAAAATTAGATGATAAAGAAGCCGCTGAATTATCAAAAAATTCACAAGTTCGTTTTTCATTAACAATTTCTGCTAACAAAATTGGCAGAACGCCAATTAAAATTAGTGATTTTGAACTTGATTTTGATTTACAACCTGACTTACGTAGTTTGGAACGAAAAATTGCCAAAGCACAAGGAAGTGTTGCAAAAATTACTAATTTTTCGCTTAATAAACCGGAAAGCGCACCAACTGTGACTGCGACGCAAATTAATTTATATGTAAAACAAATTTTTGATATAATCAAAAGCAATTCAAGTTCTGATAATTCAACAATTGCCGAAAAAGTTGCTTCAAATGCTTACTTTTTAGAACACGGAAAAACTGGAACAGACGAAGAAATTAAAAAATTTAAAGAAAAACTAACATCTGAAATTAGCAAAGATTCAACCGTTAAAGTCGAATCTCCCGAAGAAGAAAAAGACCCTAAAAAACCTGAAGAACCAGAGTCAGCAAAAAACGGACTTGGAGTTGCGGTTGTTAAAACTTTACTTTTAGCAAAAACAGACCCAGAAAATATTGATCTTAAGTTCAATTTAACACCTTTAACAAAAGCAGTTGAGTTGAATTTTGCAATAGTTAATAAAAAAACAAACGAAAATCTTGCCGATTCAAAAATCGTTGTAAATAATGTATTCAGTGCCAAAACTGCCTTTGATGTTGCCAAAGAATTTAGTCCTTTAGTTTTCATCGATGGAAAAAACGATGTTAAAACTGAAAGTGATGGTCAGTCAATTTTAACCGACTTTAGTCGCCCAGAACTGAAATTTAAAGGATACATTAAAAAAGAAAACGATGGTTATTCAATCACCAAATCAATTAAGTTTCAGGAAAAACCAGCAGAAGGTTCAGGTTCTGCTGGTTCTGCTGTTGGCGGAAAAGGAGAAAATCAATCTAACCCAACTGATATTCAACACGGTTCTTTCTTTTTAGCTTTCAAAATCAACGGAATTAACGATTTTAACAAACATTATTTAGTCGCTTCAAAAGAGGGAAAAGGATTGTTTATTCAAAAGGTAAGAAATGTAGAGGCAAAAGCTAGTTTTAAAAACGATGAAAGTGGTAAAAGGCAAGAAATTGAAGCTCAACAAATTTCAAATGAATCACCAAAATTCGCCTATATTTTAGGTATGGATTTTGATGTGAATTTTGGCGAACTTTTTAACAATGGACAAGGCGTACAAGTTGGAAACGGTGTCCAAAGACCTGTCACAAAACAACAAGCGCTTGTTTTATCTCCCGAAATTCTTAAAGAAATTAAAGCAAACCAATTTCCTGAACTAACTCGAGAAAGTATTAATGACACAAAAATAACACTAAAAAACCAAGTTATGTGAGGTCGTGAGTTTCAACAAAATAATAATTTTGAATCTGATGCACAGTTTATTCAAGATGGTTCAACGATTGTTCTTGAACTTTTTATCAAAAAAGAAAACGGTTCTGGTGGCAAACTCGAATTAACTGGTTATTCTTCTACTAGCCAAAGACCAAAATTTGACAAGGTTTTCTCAACTACAAGTTTTAAAAAGGGTGTTGGTAATTTAAAAGATATCAACACCTACAATTTAGATTATTACCAAATCGGACCAAACCCTGAAGTTGTCAAGACTAGCCAGGATTCTCAAACCGATGATCAAGGTCTAAAACCTCCAACTTACCCTGATTCTCGTGCTAAAGTTTTAATCAAAGCTTTTTCTGCAATCCGTAATTCTGATTTTGGTGGCGATGAAGAAGCGACTAAAGTTGCTCGTGAAAAAGTTTTAGAATCTTTTGTTAATGCTTATTTAGAATAGATTTACTTTAAATTTTTAAGACTGAAATTCAAAAAAACCTATTTTCATAGGTTTTTTTGTGAATTAATTTTGCTATTAATAAATTAGGTAAAAAAATATTGTTCAATTATTATTCTATTTTTGTTATAATATTAGTAACTAAAAAAGTGCAAGTTTATCTAAAAATTTTAGTTTTTATGTTCAATTATTAAGATTAAAAAATACTTTAACCCATTTTTTCTTAATGGACAAAATCTATTTTTGCAGTTAAGAAAAAATGGGTTCTTTATTTTACAAACGGTAAAATTAGATGCTGTTTCCGTAAAAAAACACTTTAAATTATGGTATAATTTTGAATTTTAAGGAATAATTATGACTAAATTTATTTTTGTTACTGGTGGAGTTTTATCCGGAATTGGTAAAGGTGTATCAGTTGCTTCTGTTGCAAATTTATTAAAAAGTTGTGGTTATTCTGTTTATATTTTAAAATTAGATCCATACTTGAATGTTGATCCGGGAGTTTTATCACCTTATGAGCACGGTGAAGTTTTTGTTACCGCTGATGGTGGTGAAACTGATTTGGATTTAGGGCATTACGAAAGATTTGTTGCCCAAAATTTTTCAAAAGATTCTAATCATACAAGTGGTAAAATTTTACTTTCAATAATTGAAAAAGAGAGAAAAGGGTTTTATCAGGGGAAAACTGTTCAAATAATTCCGCATGTTATTGATGAAATTATTTTGCGGATTAAAAATGTAGCAAATAAATATCAAAGTGATTTTGTTTTAGTAGAAATTGGTGGTACAGTTGGCGACATGGAATCAAATCCATTTTATTTTGCCGCATCACAAATGGCTGCTGAGTCAAATTTTAAAAATGTTTTTTTTATCCACACAACTTACATTCCCTATTTGTTTGCATCTGGCGAGTTCAAAACCAAACCGGCACAGTTTTCAATTGCAAAATTAAATTCGCGTGGAATTCGTGCAAATGCGATTTTTCTCCGTCTTGAAAACGAAAAAATGGAAGAGCATGTTGCTAAAAAAGTAGCAAAAAGTGCCTTTTTGCCATTAGAAAATATTATCATCATCCCTAATCTTAACAATATTTACCAGCTTCCACTTTTACTTGAAAAAACCAATTTATTAAATTCGATATTTTCTCATTTTCAATTAGAATTTCGCCAGCCAAAGTTGGAAAAATGGCGAGAATTTACTAAATTATTGTTAAAAAAGTGGGATAAAACACTAAAAATTGCCGCACTTGGAAAATATACCCAGTTCCTTGATGCCTATAAGTCAATTTTAGAAGCTTTCAAAATTTCGGCAGCTTATCAAAAAATCAATCTTGAATTAGAATTTTTTGATACTGCAAAACAGGATTTTTCAGTCGAAATACTTAAAAATTTTCAAGGAATAATAATTCTTCCCGGATTTGGTTTTCGCGGATTTGAAAACAAAGTAGAAGCGGCAATTTTTAGTTATCAAAATAATATTCCCACAATCGGAATTTGTCTTGGGATGCAAGCAATGACAGTTGCAATTGCAAGGTTAAATGGAATTAAAAATGCACATTCTGCTGAATTTCTAGCCGAAAAACCAGATCAGATTAGTGTTCTTGATTATAATAAAACCGATGGTTCAAAATTACAAATCGGTGGAACTCTGCGACTTGGCGAGTATAAAGTGATTTTTGCTGAAAACTCAAAAATTGCAAAGATTTATGGTAAAAGTTTTGCATTCGAGCGTCATCGTCACCGTTTTGAAGTTGTTAAAAAATATTTAGATAAGTTAGAAAATTCTGATTTTAGTTTTAGTGGAAGAGATTCGATAACTGATTTAATCGAAGTTTGTGAGTCAAAATCACATATTTTCTACATTGGTGTGCAATATCATCCTGAATTTGTGGCACGACCACTCGATCCACATCCGCTTTTTAATAGTTTTTTAAAGGCAATTATTGAAAAAGTTGACTAACTTGCAATTTTATCTTTTGCTAGTTTTGTAATTGGACTTATATAAAAAAGTCCTGAAACTATTGCGATGAAAGCAGAAATAATTACCCCTAAATTAAATAAATAGAAGTGTTTGTTATAGAAGTTTTTGTCGTAAAATTCGACACTAATTGAATAACCTATAAAAATTATCGAAATTGCGATAATTTGTAAAACAGTTTTTGATTTTCCCCAAAAATTGGCAGCAACATTGATATTTTTTTTGGCTAAAAAGATTCTTATTCCATCGACAATAACATCTCTTAGAATAAAAATTAGCACAAAACCTCATGGCACTAAAGATAAATACGCTAAAAAGAAAAAGGTTGTTGTTGTTAAAATTTTATCGGTAATCGGATCAAAAACTTTACCAAATTCAGAGACAATTTTCCATTTTCTTGCAAGAAAACCATCAAATAAATCAGAAAGGCTAGCAAGTATAAAAACAACAAACGAAGTATAGAAAAGGTAGAAATTGTTTATTTTGCTAAAAAAATAAAGAAAAGAAGCAATTATTAATGCTGCAACTATTCGGAAAAATGTTAAAGAATTAACGAAATAAAATTTGATTTTTATCTTTTTTTTCATTTTTTTCAAAATGGTAATTTTTTTATATTTAACGGAACTCGGTGAGTTTCTAAATAATTATCACATAGTTTGATAATTTCTTCATTTTTAAGATTGCCTTTTTTTAAATCAATAATTAAAGAATGATAATATTTAAGAAATTGGTTTTTTTCTTCATTAAAAAAAACCAAAATTGTCTTATCAAAATCTTTTAGGTAAATGGCAAAATCTGAAAAATACTTAATTTCAACAGCATTGCGTTTTTTTCATAAATTAGATTTACTATTTGCTAATAATGCTAAATTGTCAAAAAAAATTCTTTCAGTTTCATAACCTGATTTAAGAATTTGGGCAACAATTGGATCTTTTTGTAAAGATTGGAGATGAGTTTTGGCAACATTGTTAACATCGGACATTTTTAATTTGTTTCCGACAACAAAATTATCGACTAAATCATTGTTTTTTTCAATAATTATTATGATACGTGCTAAAAAAATTGCCAAGGTTTTATTGGTTAACTGTTTTAGTTCTTCTTTTTCCTCTTTCAGTTTTCGCAATTTAAATTTGTTAGAAATAAAACTATAAGAAAAAAAACCAACAAGGAAAGTTATAAGTAAGGCGATTACAACAATTAAATTAGTATCAATCATAATTTTTTTCTGTTTTTAGATAAAAATAAAAAATAGTAATTATTTACTATTTTTTTTAGCATTTTTTGCATAAAAGCGGTAAACTTTTTTTGCATCAGGATCAGGTTTTAAAAAACGACACTTTGGAAAACTACTACATCCGATAAATCGTTGACTTGTTTTGCGATTATAACGATAAACTAAATCAGAATCACATTGCGGACATTTTTCACCGGTAGATTGAATTTCCATTACCACTTTTTCAATTGCTTCGGCGTCGTTAATAATGTTTTCAATTTTTGATCACATTGAATCAAGATATTGTTTATAATCTTGTTTTCCTTGCGCAATTAAGTCAAGTTCTTCTTCAACGTTGGCGGTAAATTTAGCCTCGATTATATCAGGGGAAATTTTTGCAAGATTATCATAGACAATTTCACCAAATTCACTTAAAATTAATGATTTTGACTCAGAATCAACGTATAAATGATCTTTTAGTTTTTTAACTGAAACTGCAAAAGTTGAAGGACGACCAACTTTTTCATCATCTAATTTTTCAATTAGTGTTCCATCATTAAAATGTGCAGGCGGTTTTGTCTCGTGCTTTGACGATTTTATTGATTTTTCAAATTTTTCGCTAACAGCAAATTCGGTATCAATTAATTGATCTAATGACTTAAATTCAGGCTTGAATTTCAAAATTGGTAATTCTGTCGCTTTGTAGTAACCATCGAAAATAAATTCTGAATAACTGTAAGTAAATAAATGTTTTTTTGAAGGGCTTTGAAATGTAAGTCGGGTAATTTTTCGAACTGGTACTTCCATCATCGCTTCAATTGTGGTTCGATAAATTAACTGATAAATTTGGAAATCAATCGCTGTTAGTGGGTATTTTTCTTTTGCTAATTCCGGAGTTAATTCTAAATTTGTTGGTCTAATCGCTTCGTGGGCATCTTGGTCGCCAGCAAAACCTTTAATTGTTTTTGCAAAATAATTTTCGCCAAAATTTTTAACAATAAATTCTTTCCCTTTTTCGAGAAAAGTTTGGCTAAGACGAGTAGAATCAGTTCTTGGATAAGAAATTAGACCATAATCACCGAAACCTTCGTATAGTTTTTGCAATGAAAGTGAAACTGCAGAAGACGAAAATTGCGACATTTTTTTGAAAACAGTCGCTTGTTTTAAAGGTGTTATTTTCGGATCTTTCTTTTCTGATCGATTGATTTTATCTAAAATTAAATAAGGTTTTTCTTTAATTTCGTTAATGATTTCAGTAAGATCAGTCTCTGAATTAATTCAGTCTGCCTTTTTTGAATCATTTTTAGAATTATAATAATTGACTTCAAAAGTATCTTTGTTTTCATCGCTAAGTTCAATTAACAAATTGAAATAAGTTTCTGGTTTAAATGCCCGAATTTCTCTTTCACGATCAACAATCAACTTTAAACCAAAAGACTGAACACGACCTGCCGCTGGATTTTTTGGCGGATTTTTAATCTTAGATTTTAACAATGCCGTAAGACGAAAACCGATTATTCGGTCTAACATTCGTCTTGTTTGCTGTGAATTTATAAGGTTTTGATTAAGTTCACCTGGGTTTTCAAGAGCGTGCAGAATTGCCGTTTTGGTAATTTCGTTATATTTAATTCGCTGATATTTATCAGCAATTTCTAAATACTCAACAAGCGATGAACCAATTGCTTCACCTTCGCGATCAGCATCGGTTGCGATTATTACTGTTTTAGCTTTTTTTGCTAATTTTTTAATTTCGGTAATTGTTTTCTTTTTAGTTTTATCAATTACATAAGATGGAGTTCAAGTGCTAACATCAATTCCTAATCCGTGTTTTCCAGTTTTTGCTAAATTTGTGATATGACCAACGCAAGCAGTAACTTTGTAAGTTGAATCAAGGTAGGACGAAATTGTGTTGATTTTATTTGGTGATTCGACAATTATTAACTTTTCCACGATTTATCTATTAATTTTTATTGTGCTTTTAATTCTTTTCGCTTAATTTCTTTTAGACGTGCTGATTTTCCAGAACGCTGTTTCATATAATATAATTTAGCGCGACGAACTTTATTAGAACGAACAACTTCAATTTTGTCAACAAGTGGTGAATGAAGTAAAAAAGTTCTTTCAACTCCAACTCCGTGAGAAATTTTTCGAACTACAAAACTTGATGATAATCCATTTTTTTTGAATTTTATTACAAGACCCTCGAAAATTTGAATCCGAGTTTTGTTCCCTTCTTGAATTTTAAAGTGAACACGAACATTATCACCAGGTTGAAATTGCGGAAACTGACGAAGTTGACTTGATTCGACAATTTCTATCAATCTTGATTGCATTTTAACTCCTTTTATTTTTTAAATTTCCATTATTAACTTTTTTTACAAATTATAACGGAAATTTTTTTATTTACTTGCTTTTAATTTTAAAAATTTTTCCCACAAATCAGGTCGCTTTTTTTGAGTAATTACTTCTCTCTGTTTTTGCCGTCACAATTCAATTTCTTTATGATTTCCTGAAATTAAAACTTCTGGAACCAAAAGTCCGCGAAAATTCGCTGGACGGGAATATTGTGGATAATCTAGCAAAAAATCATTGAAAGTTTCATTTTTTAAAGAATCTAAATTTATTACATTGGGTTTTAAACGGATTATCGCATCCATTATTGCCATTGCCGCAATTTCACCGCCCGTTAAAATAAAATCACCTATTGATAATTCAAAATCAATAAAATTATCAATAATTCTTTGATCAAAACCTTCATAATGACCACATAAAAGTGTAATTTCAGGTTCGCTTGCTAATTTTCTAGCAATATTTTGATCAAACTTTTTACCTTGAGGGCTTAATGCGATTTTTATACCACCAACTTTTTCCAGGGCAGCAACAACAGGTTGAACTTGTAAAAGCAAACCAGGTCCGCCACCATAGACGTAATCATCAACTTTTTGGTGCTTATTTTCGCTAAAATCACGAAAATTAACAACATTTATCGTTATTTTATTTTCTTTTATTGCTTTTCCAATAATTGATTCAGAAACAAAAACATCAAAATAACGAGGAAATATTGTTAAAATATTAATTTTCATTTGTTAGATTTAGAAAAATTAAGAACTTACTTTTTGATCTAAAAAGGCTTTAAATACGCCTTTTTTAGTAAAAATATTTCGAACTGTATCTGTTGCCTGGGCACCAACGTGCAATCAACGATATGTTTTTTCTAAATTGACATTAGTTATTTTTTGTTTTGGATTATAGTATCCGAGCGACTCTATAAATCTTCCATCACGCGGTGCGCGTGCATCAGCAACGACAATTCTATAAAAAGGGTTAAATTTTGAACCCATTCTTTGGAGTCGAATTTTTACCATTTTTGCTCCTTCCTTTTTTATATTATTATTAATATGTTTTTTTGCGTGATTTTTCAATTATACCACAACATAAAAATAAAACCAAACGATTTTTTTGTAAATAAAATGTGAAATCATCGAAAACACTTTAAATTTACGTGTTTTTTTGAATTAATTTAAATATTGTTTAAGAAAATTTGTACCAATCTCGTCTGCTGAATCAGTTGTTTTAGTTCGGGCAGAAAGAGTTTGATTTGTTTCAGATTCTTCAGAATTTTTAAAAACCATAAACCCTTTTAAAAACATTTGCGCACCTGAAAGATGTGGTCCAATTTTTGCAAAATCTAGATTGAATAAATCTTCCTTGCTTTCGTTTTTATATGCATCTAAAAAACTTTCTAAATCCAAAGTAGATTCTAAATAATCAGTAAAAGGATTTTTTGCGTTTTGATTATAAACTCTTAATTTTAAAGTATTATTTTCAAAAATTAGCCTTAAAACTAATGTTGCTTCAGCATCAAAATTAGCAAAAAATTTATCAGGGATTTTTTGTTCTTGATTAAATTTACTTTCAGATCCAACTTCTAATTTTAATTGGCTAATATCATTTAAATTTCCATCTTTATCAATTGATTTTAGTGTTTTTTTATCAGAAATTACATTTTCTGGATCGATATAAGATAACACAAAATTAGCCTGATCTTTTGGGATTATAACCGAGCTAAATGCGTCAAAAGCAAGTGCATAAACTGGTTTTTCTGCAGTTTTTATATTTTTATTTAACTTTTTAAAACTGATTTCATCAGTTTTCATTCTGACTCGCTGAATAAAAAATCCTCTTGGATTTTCACTTTTTGAACTAAAAAAATAATGACGTTTGTAATCATCAATTTTGTTCATTTTCAAAGACATCAAAAGCAATCCATTTTTAATTTTTGTCGCATCTTCATCAGGGTTTTTTAACTCTAATTCAAATGAATTGTTAGTTAAAATTCCATTTTGAATTTGTTTTATTTCTTCTTTGATTCGTTCAACGAAAAATTCAGGATATTCATTTTTATGTTCTTTTACATATTTTTGCTCATCAGGATCAAGCAAATCAAGCGATGGAACTTCGATTTTAGTCGGTTTATATTTTAAATCTTCACGGTTAAAGTCCCGTAATGATTCGATTTTTCTAGTATCTACATTAATTATCGGACTTCTTCTACCATCAATGAAAATACTTGATTGAAATTTTTGTGAAACATCGTATGCAAAACTACTATCAAGATTATCGATTATTAATTTTGCAACAGCCAATGTTTTGCTGTTAGACTTTAAAATTGCCTTTATTTCAAGCGAGTTTTGGTCAAAATCATCTACTGAAAATTCAATTTTACTATCACTTGCCGATTTATAATTTTCTGGATTTAACAAATTGTAAAGATTTAGACCAATTTTGGAAGAATTATTTTTTAATTTAGTTATTTCCGCATTCTTAACAATTTTTTCTGTTTTTTTAGGTGTTTTTTCATCTTTTTTTGGTTCAACAGGAGAAGTATTTGGTGAAGCTTCAGTGTTTGAACTGCTAGATTCGCCCGAACTTTCTACTGCTTCTTCTTGAAATTTTGTTACTTGAATTCTAGCATCTGATTGCGAAGTAGATTGTGCTGCCGAATCTTGCTGACCAGAATTTTGACCGTTTTGATTAGTAACTTGCGAATTTTTTCCTGCTTGCGATTCAGGAGAACTAGTTTCAGATTGAGAATTTCCTTTATTTTTTGAATCTCCTGACTGAGATTCTTCAAGTTTTGAAGTTTGGTCTTTAGGATCGTTCTTGTCAGATCCAGCGACCGTTTCACCATTTTTTTTAGGTTTTTCTTCAGGTTTTGGCTTTGTTTTTTCAGTTTCTTCGTCTTTTTTAGAATTATTTTCAATAATTTCAACTTTTCCAAGTTTTTCTGCTTGTTGTTTTAACAATTCCCGATAATTTTTATGTTCTTCATCGCTTGGGGCATAACCATAATCTAATGTGTATAATTTTTTGGTAATTTCGCTCTGATTTTCACTGAATTTATTATCTTTTGCTAAATTGATAATTTCGTTAATAATTTTTTTAACTTCAACAGTTGGAAGTGCTGGTGATTTTTCGTTATAAACGAAATTAATTCTTTTAACAAATTCATTATTTTCAGTTTGAACATCAGGATTAGAAAAGGCAACAAACAATAATTTCTGGTGATTTGATAATTTTGGAACTGCAAATTCAATTGTTGACTGGTTTGATTCGCTAACTAAAAAATTGCTAAATTTCAGACTTCCCGATTTGCCTCGAAGTTCTAAATGCGTTTTTAAATCGTTAGTATAAGTCGAAAGTTTTTCGTTAATTTCTTGAAGATAAGGCGATTTTAGACCCATTTTTTTGTAAATAACAATCGATGGAATCAATCTAATTTTACCTTCTTTAATTAGTTTATCTTTTTCATTTTGGTCTAGATTTTTAGGGAACTCAAATCCTGTTAAATTTACCTTAATTGAGTCAAGATTTTCATCGTTTATATCAACTTCAAAAGTATTTTTTGGATCTTTTTTGAAGTTAAAATACGAAAGAAAACTATCATATTGATAAATTTTTTCTTTATCTTTGTCTGCATCAAACCCAGATCCTTCTGCTTTTTCTAGATTGGATTTTCTAATTATTTTTTCAATTGTTGTTGCAATTGCTTCTGATTTTTTTCCGTATAAAACTTCGGAAAGTGTTTTATTTTCGCTAATCAAAGTAGTTTGGATTTCTGGACGTAAAGATATATAATCATTCAACTTTTCAGCAATTTTTTTAGCAGCAACATCAAAAATTTTACTAATTTTTGTTAGCCCTTGAACTTCAAGGTTGAAATTTTGAACTTTTCCCGCTTTTTCAAAACTAAATTCAATTGCTAATTTAGCACTTTCGTCATCGACTGAAGTGAATTTTAAGTTAAAAACTTTTGAATTTTCAGTTGCCCGTTTTTTTTCTGCCTCCGAAATTGCTAACTGTTTTTCTTGTGAAGCAAGTTCGTTTTGTTTAAAAACTGGTGAAACTTTTGCATCTGCCTTTAAAAAAGTTGGCTCGCCAACTGCATTGACAAGATCAAGACTGGCATCTAATTTTGCAAGTGCGCTTAAAAAAGCTTGGAAATTATTTTTATTACTTTTTTGCTCTTCTTGAAAAAGATCTTCTAATTTATAGGCAAATTGGGTTGGAAATACCATTTTTTTGCTATTTAGCATAATTTTAGACTTGTTAGTATCAAGGTCAAAATTATCAGAACCACTAAAATCGCCAAAACCACTTACGATAATTTTTTTCGAATAAGTTAAATGATAGTTTTTATTTGTAGCCGAAACGATTAAATCAGTAATTGAATTTTGCTGAGCTTTTGCATTTTTAATATCAATTGAGACTAGAAAACCTTTTGCCTCAAGCTCGCCAAAATCAAGTGCTTGCAATAAATTAAACGGATAATTTGGGTCTTTTGCAAGATTTAAAAGGTATGAAGCGCTAAATTTTTTATATTTTTCCCGAATTTTTACTTTTGAAACTAGATCAGAAAATTCTGACTCAGAAATTCCAAACTTTGGATTTATCGCAAAATTTTGGTTGCTAATATTACCTTTGACTTGCGAAGCATAAGAAGATTCAAAAACCGTTAAAGCGATCGGGACTGCAACAATCGTGGTAACAATTGCCGTCAAAGAAAAACCAACTGTCATTATACTTTTAGGTGTGTTTGGTTTCATATTTTTTAACTCCAAATTGAATTATTTTAAAGATTTTGATGGATAAAAATCTTTATTATGATATTTTTTCACCCTTTTCAGATTTAATGATTAAAATTGTCAAAAATATCGTTGATCTTGGTGGTTGATCAATTGCGAGTCCTGTGCCAGGGGCTGTTATTTCACCATCAGTGGCTCTTCCTGAAAGTGAATCAACAGGATCTTCTTCAGTAGAATCAAAAAGCGACACATTTTTTGATTTAATTTCTCAACTATTTTGAGAAACAGGAGATTCAGAACTTGATTCAGTAGGTTCACTTTGAATTGTTAAAACTTGATTTTCTGGTTTTTTAACTTCACTTACTGCGATAGTTAAAATTTTATTTTCCTTGTTGAAAGGATCGTTTTCTAAATTAACCACAGTTGGCTCATATTCATAACCGTTTTTATTGTATTTTTTCACAAAATCTTCAAGTTTAGTTCACAATGATACAGTTTTTAATTTTTCTTTTGCATTTTCTTTTGTGAGACCGCTAGTTTCAGAAACTTCAAAATTTCGAAATCCAAGCGGAATTTCGCTAACAATTGAGTTTAATTTTTTCGTGGTAACTGGATCTTGTTTTAATTTTTTAAATTCCGGGGATTTTGAATTTAAAACTTTTAAGGTTAGTTCAACTTTTGGCGTTGTAAATAAAACATCACCGTTTCTGTCTAAAATTTCATAGAAAAGATTGATTTTTTTATCAATTTCTTTATTATTTTGTCCCGATCCACTAGACGGCATACTTGAATCTTCTTTTGAGTCAAATTTTACTCTTCAAGTTAAATTATCATTGATAAAATCAAAACCGTTTAAATTAAATTGGTAAACTTTTGTATAAAAAGCTAGCAACAAATCTTTAAAAGTGCTTAATTTTACAGTGTTTTTTGCTAAATATTCAGAAATGAATTCTCTAGTAACTTTATTTTTATCGTTTTTTGCTAATTCGCTAAGAGTTGAACTAGTTGAAGCGGAATCTCCATAAAAAGACTTTGTTTTTTTAAGTTTTTCTGAAAATTCACTGTCAGCAAAAGAAGAATTAAAATGTTTAGCGGTTTCATTATCTAGATAAAGTGCTGAATGTAAATCGTTACCACTCAAGTTAAAATAATTATTAAATGTAATTAAATGTTGGTCTAAATTTGTTAATTTAATTGATTGAGCTAGGCGGAAAACACCGTTTGATTTAAGAATTTGCTCATATTCAAACACTTCTTTTTGGTCAATTACTCCTAAATTTTGGAAAAATTTAAAGAGAAATTGTGCAGCAGTTGCAATATCTTTTCGTGCAAGTCAACTATAAAAAGCGGCAGTTTCAAAAGTAGATTTGAAATAATCAAAACTGTTAAAATTCATAATTTTATGTTTTAATAAATCTGAATCTAATTCAAATCCACGATAATTTTCCGCTGGAACCGCAACCTTTCCGATTCAACTATTTAAAATTGTTTCGTACTTTTGAAAATCTAACCCATAAAATGCTGGGTCTTGAAGAATTTTATAGAGTTTTTCAGTATTTGTTTCACCAGTTTGTTCAGAATTTTTATCACTTTTTATATATGAATCTAACTCTGTATCCCAAATTGAACCAATGTTTTTATTTTGCGTTCCAGTTTGACTGCTTTGAGTTCCCCCAGAAGTTGTTGAACTATCTTTTACACTAAAATCAGTATTTAAAAAAGAAAAGAGTCTATTTTTGCTTGGTAGCACAAGAGAGTCTCCGTTATTTTGCAATGATTCTAGTTTCCCTGGAAAATTAAAAATTTTCGAATCAGAATTAGGCAATTTTAGTTCCTTCTGTTTTTCTAACAATGATTCTTTTGGTTGGAAACCTTTTAACTTGAAATTTATAGTCTTTTTTGTTAAAACTTCTTTAGAATTGCCGTTAAAAAATGAATCATATAAGGAAATTGTTGCTGGTATTTCAATCTCAAAAAGATCTGAATTTTTATCTTTTGAAATTTTAATTTCTGAAGGGTCAAATTCGAAATCTATTCCATCGAATTTAAAATTTTTCCCTAAATCAAGACTGCTAAAATCGAGTTTTAACTCACGAGATAGCAATTTATTGATTTTTTCTTTTATAAAATCTGATCTTGCTTTGTTCGATGAATGAAATGTTGAATTGATTTCGTTAACGAAATCAAATACATTAGTTTTTATAATTTCTGTTGATTTTAAAGAATTTTTGAAAGCAACAGCCACTTTTTTTTCATATTCTTCTTGTGCTTTTTTGACTTTTTCAGCACTTTCTGGTACTTTTTTTGGATTAGAATCTGCTTCTGTTCCGGGCAAAGAAGGTTGTTCTTCATCTTGAAATTGTTGTGATTTTATTGAATTAGTAACGGAAACAGGTGGTTCTACAATTTCAAAATCTTCCCGTTTTGCACCTTTATAATCATCAAATTCAACTTCTTTTAGGTTAATTTTTGATAAAATTTCTTTTTCATCGGCAAAAAAACTTGTTTTATCAGTTTTCTGAAGTAAAACTGGATGAATATTTGGGGCTTGTGAAAAATTGATTTTACCTAAATTAACTTTTGCAGCAGATGTTAATTCTGCCTTAACAAAAAAACTTGCTAATTTTGCTGCCCCATCGCTTGTGATAAATTTTTTTGAAATTGTATCGCGAGCTAAAGTGAAATTATAAACTCTGTTATTAGGGTTGCCGAAAAGAAAATTTGACCTATTTTCGTTTAAATCATTCAAAATTTTGCTAAAATCAGGAAAAAACTCAGTTATTCGATTTTTAGCTTCTTCTGAATCAAGCGCTTGATTGACATAATCGGCAAAATCGACTGACCGAATTAATGAAGGTGTTTTAAAATCGATTGCTTTTAAAGTATTTTTTTCAGAGTTATGCGAAAATTTATCAATATTTATTCTTTCAATTTTCGGTTGCATTGATTTTAATTCTTGATTTAGTTTATTTTCTAAAACATCAAATTTTCCGTTAAAATCAGCAAGTAAATATTGACCAACTTGTGAATGCGCGATTGATTGCTCATATATAGGCGAAGTTGCTGTGAAATTGTTATCAATTTGATGAAATCCTTGGAATTTTACAATAAAACGTTGGTTTTCATCGTCAAAACTTAAAGAGAGAATTTTAAAATAAGGTTTGTTTATGCTAAAATTGTTGTTAATTAAAGAGATTCGACTATTTATTCTTTGATAAAAAGAAATGTATTTATGCAAATCAATATTTTTTTTAACACTGTCATTCTCAAATAATTCTGATTTTATTTGCTCGTAAGTTGCATTTGGTGAAAAAACATCGGATTTAAAGGCTAAATTAGATACTTTTGCAACATATTCTTCTAATTCCTGTCTCGGATTTGTACCTTTATAGTGAGCGTTGGCTGCAAAACCAACTGCCGTTGCAAAAACTGCAACGCTGAATATTGCTGTTCCAACCACGGTTATTAAGTTTTTTTTCTTCATAATTACCTTAATTTTCTTCTTTTAGCGTAAATTATACTATATTTTTGGAAAAAACACTACTAAAATTAACGCAAAACTGGTATAAACACCTTTTGTTTTCGATATTTTTTCAAAAATTGCTTAAAAATTTTTGAATTAAAAGTTATAACAAAAATATTGGTAAAAACTAGATTTTAAAAAGAAAAAAACCATATTTTTTACTATTTTATGGTATAATTTTTCTAGAATTATACAAAAATGGAAAATAGGGGAAAGCAATGAAAAGGCGAATGGTAAAATTAAGTTATTTAACTGTTCAGACCAGTTTTTTGGTTATGTTTCCTAGTATAATAATTTCTTGCGGTGATTATAAAATTCCTGAAATTTTGTTGCAAAATTTGCAGTCAAAATCAGTTGAACTTGTTCTAAATAATGTGGAATTGTCACCACAGGAAAATGTTGCTAAATTATTTAAAGTCGAACTAAAAAAAGAAAATACTGACAATTATCAGCAAAGTCAATTTTCAGCACGTCGCACTTTACACGATAATAAGCCAAAAATTTTGCTAAAAATCTCAAATTTAGAAGCAAATACCAAATATGTTGTTAAAATTAGTCGTCTTAAGGGGCAAGCAGAAGAACAACTATTTGTTAGAGGAAACGTTTTTAAAACAAATCCAAATCCTACAATTATCACAGATTCATATAAAAAACTAAATTCAACAGATCCTTCAAGTCAATTCGATTTTAGAGTTGCACTTTCAGATCAAAGTTTATCCTCACAACATATCAATGTTCATTATCGCAAAGCCAATATGGTTCGTGCAAATCACGAAATTCAATCATTTGTGCATAATGTTCGATCAGATCAATTTCTTTATGTTAGTTTAAAAAATTTAGAGCGAAATACAAGTTATGTAATTTCAGGACTTTATGACCAAAAAGGAAATTTATTAAGTTATGATAATAATTTATTTCCTTTAACATTTAGAACTGATGCCGATGTCGTAGATATTCAAGTTTCTAATAATAAATATGCGGGTCAAATTGATCAAAATCTTGAGAATATTGACGTTGATTTTATAGTTAAATTTAGTCCTGGTGTTGTAAAAATTAACACCGTTAATAATTACAGTCTCGTCTTTAAACGTGAAAACACTGGTGTTTCAACAGGTTTTGACCAAATTGATAATAAAGATATTGAATATTTTGGAAATTATGTAAAACCGGTTGACAATCAAGAAAATACTTTTATTTTTAGAGCAAAATTGCCCTGAAAAAGGCAGCATAACACTTATAAACTTGTCGGTGGTTTTAACAAATTAGCGCGTGATAGCCGTTTATTTGACCAAAATGTTGTTGATTCACCTAATATTTTAAAAATCAATCCTTCTGTTTTAGAACAAGTTTTACAAATAGATACTTAATTTATCAGATAGAAAAATTGGTTAAATTTTAAATGGAAAAAATTAATTTTTCACATTATTTCCGCTTGCACACACGGCAAAAATATTTTATTTGAAACAATTTGGACCCAATTTATTTGGAAAACATTGATTTAGAAGAAGAAAATTTGGGTGATATCGTTTGGGATTTCGACTCACTTGCCGATGAAGTTACTAATTTTTCCGAATTACATATTAATATTTTTAAGGATTTTAGTGCGAAATTTCACTCTTTTATAAAAGACAAATTTTCAGATAAAAAAATTTGTCTTGTTTATAAAGTAAAAATCAATGAAAAAATTAGCCAAACTTTGAATTTTTACAAAAGTGGACAATGTGATATAATTTTTAACCCCGCTTTTGGATATGAACAGGCTAGCGCTAATCCATCAGTGTTTTTTGTCTTTGATAAAAAAATTAGTATTTTAAAACTTTCAACCTCAACAAAAGTTAAAGATTATTTAAGAGCAAATTGAGATTTTTGGATTACCACTTACGCACTTCGAGAAATTTCGGGTGATTTTAATCCAGTTGAGAAATTTTCATATTTTTTACTTGACACAGTTGAGTCGCCTATAAAAAATAAGACTGAATTTTGCGAGACTTTTTGGCTTTCGATGAACAAAGGGGTAAAAACACCTTCGAAAGCAGATCGTGAAGGGGTAAATGCCTTTTTGGCAAAAAAAATCGCTAAACAATACGGTTTTACACTTGCAGAATATAGTGATTCTAATTTTTTAGAACAAAACAAGATAATTAAAAATCTTTTTGGTAATAAAATTGAAAAAATTTCAAATACAAAAACCAAAAAAATTACCAAAATGGTACCAATAAAAACTGCTATAAAAGAAATTATTGAAGCTAAAAAAATCAAAGAATTTAGCCCACCGATAGATATTGACAACGGTGATTTTGAAAAAAACCCTGATTTTAACAGTCTAATTTCTATTTTTTACCCAAAATTAGCAGGGATTAGCGGAATACTTTTAAAAGCAAAAAACGCATTGTCACTAATTAAAAATGAAGAAGAACTTTTCGTTTTAGAAAAAAATTCCTATTGGTTTAATTTTTTTCAGAAAAACAATTTCATTCTTATTAATGAAATTGAGAAATTAAACGAATTTTTAAACAATTTTAAAAATAATAAAATTGTTTGGTATGATTTTGAAGCTTTTTCCTTGCCTTTTCCGCCAATTGACTATGTCCAACCTTTTCAGCAAATTGTTTCACAAGTTTCAATAATCGTCACTGAAAATGGCAAGATTTTGCCACAAGATTTTTCTGAAACTAATCTTATTTTTGATCCAAAAAACTATACCTGAAAAAATTTTTGTGAAATAATTGATAAGATTTATCTTGAAAATGCTGATTTTTACGTTGTTTTTAATAAATCATATGAACTTACAAGACTTAAAGAAATGGTTGAAATAATTTTTAAAAATTATTTAAAGGAAATGCCACATCATTTAGCTGTTGAAAAAATTCAGAAATATCAACTGAAAATTGATAAGATAATTGAAAAAACACTTGATTTGAAAGACCCTTTTGCTAAATATTGGATCGTCGTTTCCGACCTTAAAGGCTTTTATTCCATCAAAAAAATTGAAAATTTTATTAACAAATACGAATATAAATTAGAGCATCTAATTGTACCATACAAACAATTGGCTGTAAAAAACGGTTTAGAAGCAATGGTTCATTCAATTGATCGCTATTTTGATTTTATTGGTGATAATGAATGAGAAAAAACAAAAAAAAATTTACAACTTTATTGTCAAAATGATGTAATTGCAATGATTATGGTCTACGATTTTCTCAACTTTGTTCGTGAAAACTTAAATAAAAAGGAGAATATTTCATTGATTGAAACCCAAAAAGTCACACTTTTTTAAGTTTGATTTTTTGTATTATTATTTAATTCAACTAAATAATCTCTTCCTTTTTTTGTTATCCGACGTCCACGGGATGTTTTTTCGATTAATTCTCTTTCAATTAAAGGTGGTTCAATTAAATTAACAATTGTTTGCCGGTGTTCTTTTAGCACGCTGGCAATCACATCAAGCGCGACTGATTTTCCCTTGAAAATTTTTACAAGAACATTTAAATATTCAATATTTATTTGCGAAAGCCCTTGGTTATAAATTCCGATGCTATCAAAGGTTTTATCTACAATTTCACGGTCAATTTTCTTAACATTTAAAACTAATGCAAAATCACGGATTCTTTTTAACAAATTGTTCGCAATTCGCGGAGTGTTATTTGAAAAACTTGCAATGTATTTAATGATTTCTGTGGTTAATTTAAGTTTTAGAATTGAAGCTGAATTGCGAATAATTTGAATCATTTCATCCACTGTGTAATCAACAATTTTAGCAACATAACCAAAACGATTTTGTAATGGTGTTGAAATTTGAGCTAATTTTGTTGAAGCGCCAATTAGTGTAAAATGCGGTAGTTTCATTCGCATAATTTTTCTTTCCCCATCAACGCCAATTTGCAAATCGATCACAAATTCCTCCATTGCCGAATATAAAAGTTCTTCAATATTCTTATTAATTCCGTGAATTTCGTCGATAAAAATAATTGTATCTTGCGAAATATTCGCTAAAACCGCAAGAACATCAGACTTTTTTTCTAGTAAAGGTCCTTGAACATACTTTATTTTTGATTCAAGGACATTTGCCACAATATTCGCCAAGGTGGTTTTTCCAGTTCCAGGTGGTCCGTAAAATAAAATGTGATCAAGTGCTTGTTTACGTTTTTGCGATGAACTAATTAAAATTTGTAAAGTTTCAACTAATTTTTTTTGACCGATAAAGTTTTCGAAACTTGTTGGTCTAATTTCTAAGTTCTCTGGCATTGGAAATAATTTTAATTGCTTCTTCAATTAGGTTTTCAAAATTTTCACTAGGTTCAACTTTTGTAAGTGCATAGTCAATTTGGCGAGATTTGAAGCCGAGCATTTTTAGAGTGTCTTCAAGATCAGAAGCTGTTTTGTCTTCAAGGGAAGTTTTCTGAATTGTAATGTCAGATAAATCATCTTTGTTTTCAGACATCTTTTCTTCTGTTTCGACTGCATTCTCATCTTGTTGGTTTTTTTCGTTTTCAACGAATTTTTTATATTTCCGTTGAAATTCAAAGACAATTTGTTTAGCATTTTTTTCGGAAAGGTAATGAATTTTTGCAAGTGATTTTCAGTCATTATTAGCAATTAGATTGATGACGTTCTGCATTCCGTAATTAAGGGCGGAAATTGCAGTTTTAGGTCCTATTCCTTGAATTGAAATTAAATCTTCAAACAAAATTCGTTCACGGAAACTAGCAAATCCGTAAGTGATTTTTGTATAGTCGTTTTCATATTCATAGATATAAATTTTGCGATTTTCATCACGATTAAAACGGTCAATTCGCGGAACATAAATTAAATATCCGCTTCCATAGTTTTCAAGAATTAAGTAATTTTTATTTTTTGAGACGATTTTTCCATACTGATAAATTTGCATCGTTGCTCCCTTTGGTAATTTTGTTTCAACCAAATTTAAAATTTTTGAGCAAAAAATTTTAAAAAAAGAAAAAATAATGAAAAAGCAACGAGTTTTCCGTTTTTATCAATAATATAACGGAAAATTTTTGTTTAAAAAGTTAAATTTTTCAATCATATCCTTCTTCATTACCAACTTAACTTTTTCTTTACGAGCATATTCGCCTAAAGAAGAAAAAATAATGTCGTTACTTTCGTTTACATCAGAAAAATTTATGCGATCCTCGATGAACAAAATCGGCGGCTTTTCAATATCAAGATAGTAAAAAAGTTTAGAATCAACGGTTTTTTGAAAGCAAACATTATTGATATAACTGATATCTGCATCAGGTGAATTAATCTCTGATTCGATTAAAAAAATAAATTTTTGAAAATCAATCGGTAAATTGCGCATTTTCTGTGCAATTATATAATTTATTTTATAAATTTTTTTAGAATGGTCAAAATTTGAATTTGCAGCAAAAAACCTTATCAGTTGCTCAATTTTTTGACTATGGTAAAAGTCAAAATTATAAATTTCATAGGCAAGTTGATTAGTCGAAAATTGGTAAATTTCTGCATATTTATAGTCGTTAACATTGAATATAAACGGTTTTAGGTTATTATTTTCGATAATTTGTTTAAAATTTTTATCATCAGATTTTATTTCTAGGAAATTAGTTTTTCTGTTAACGATAAAATCAAAAAATTTATGAATTTCAATTTTTCAATCATAATTTACTTTGCGATCAAGATTTATAATTGTTCAGAATAAAAAATTCCCTAAATTATGGTTTTTTGCATAGTATTTGTAGTAATTTTTAATTTTTTCAAGCAATTTTGCTGATTTTGCACAAATCTGCATAACTAAAATGTTATCAAAATGTAAAATTGAAAAATTAGAAATTTTTTTAAAAAATAAAATTTTTTTATTGTAAAAAATAAAAAAATTTTTAACAAAATCAGTACTAATTTGAAACGGAAAACTGAAGGCAACGAGAAAACTCGGGTGTTCAAAGTTTAAAATTAATTTATCAACCACACGATCTTTGAAAATTTTTTTGTTTCTTTTGGTATCAAGAATTGTTTTTTGAACTTCTTGAATTACAAAACCATTTTTTGGTTTTGCTTGAAAAAAAACCTGAAAATGGTTGTTAAATAGGAATCTCTTATGAAATTTTATTCAAATAGTTTTTTTCTTTCAGTTTTTTAAACTTGAAAGAAAAATTTGCTGATATGGTTTCTCGAGTAAGGCAACAAAATCATCTTGTGTAATTCAAAGTCCTGATAATAAATTTTTATTTTTTATTATGTATTTTAGCGATGGGAGTGAAAAAACATCGCTAACTCTGATTCTTTTTAGTTCAGGATCATAAGTTAAAGGGATTACAGTAGTAGTTTTTGTTTTTTTATTAAAGGCAAAAACTAAAGCTGCAATTAGAAAAATAAGAAAAAAAATGCTAATTAAAATAATTAGAAAAATTATTAAATAAGTTTCTGTTGATATAATCATTTTTATGAGATTTTTTCAATTGACTTATGTGTTTTTACGAGAGTTTTGATCCCTTTGTCACTCGGGATATCAAAAAATTTAACTAAAATTGAATCATCTCTAACTTCTAAAACAATTCCACGACCAAATTTTAAGTGGTTTATTAGATTTCCCGGAGAAAATTCAATATTTTCTGATTCATTTTTATGATAATTTAATTTTCCTGATTCATCAAGTTTGCGAAATTGATAAAATTGTTCAGCCTTAATTTTCATCTCTTTAATAAATGGAGAAATATTATTCTGATTATTTTTTCATTTGCGACTGATATCACGACTAAAAGGAGTACGATATCCGTTTGTAATGTACAAAACTCGTTTTGCTCGCGTTACAGCCACAAAAGCAAGTCTTCGCTCCTCTTCATATTCATCTTGTGAATTTAAATCAAGCACTTTTTGCGCAGGAAAAATTCCTTGATTCATTCCAACGAGAAAAACATACTCAAATTCGAGCCCTTTTGAAGAATGGACAGTTAATAAATTGATTCGGTTTTGTGATTCGGTTTGTTCAAAATGAGAAATTGCCGCATAATCAAGATAATCCGCTAATTTTTTATTAGGATTTTCTTTTTGTCAATTGTCAAGAGCCTGATAATATTTATTCAAAAGATCTTTTGTATCTGATTCTTGTTTTGGATCCTTAATTGAACTAAAGTAGTCAATTTTTTTCAAAAAAGAATCTAATACTTGGGAAAAAAGTTTGAAAACAGAAGGTTTTTTCTCTTCAATTTCAATTTTAAACCGTCTTGCAGCCGTAATTCGCTCTAAAAGATTTTTAATTTTTACTTGATTTTCGATGTTAAGTGGAATTTTCCCCTGATTTTCTTTTAAATTTATTTTTCCCGAATAGTAATTAAAAAGAAAATCGTATAAATTAAGATTAAATTGTGATGCTAATTCGTTTAATTTGCTGATAGTAACAGATCCAATTTTTTTTGCTGGGACGTTGATTATTTGTTCAAAAGCATATGCGTCAGAATTTTCGATTACTTTTAAAAAATAAACAGCTTCACGGACTTCTTTTTTTGAAGCAAGTGGTGAATTTCCATGTTTAAAGAAAGGGATGTTATGAGCTTCAAGTTTTTCAATTATTTGCCGAAAATAAAAATTAGAACGAGCAAGAATGGCAATATCACGGTAATTTACTTTAGTTTTTGTAATTAAATCAAGAATTGTGTTATAAATTCATTCAACTTCAGCACCGCGTTCATTCCCTAAATCTTCAAAATGGATGTCAATTTTTTCTTGTGAATTAGCAACTAAATTTTTTTTTATTCGGTTTTCGTTGTTCGAAATTAAATGATTAGCGGCATCGAGAATATTCTGTGTTGATCGGTAATTTTTATCAAGAATTACTGTTTGTAAATCAGGATAGTCTTTTTCTAGATTCAAAATTAGCGAAGGATCAGCGCCTCGTCATGAGTAAATTGTTTGATCAGGATCGCCAACAACAACTAGACGGGTGTTATTTTTGATGAAAAATTTTAAAATTGAGTACTGAATTAACGAAGTATCTTGAAATTCATCGACTAAAACATAGTCAAATTTCTTTTGCCAGCGCTCAGAAATTTGCGGATTTTTTTCAAAAGTAATTTTGGTATAAAGCAAAAGATCATCAAAGTCAATTATGTTATTATCCTTTGTTTTTGCGACATATTGTTGATAAACTTGAGCCTTTATTCCTTCAATTTCATTATTTGCACTTGAAAGCATTTCTTCAGGAGTTTTTTCTAAATTTTTTGCTTTTGAAATAAATTCAACTGCTTGATAAGCGGTTATTTTTTTTTCATCACGGTCTTCGGCAGTTTTTAAATGATTGCCTAAAAGTTTTTCAACTATTTTTTTTTGATCCTGTTCATCGATTATGTTAAATCTGTAATCGGTGATTGGAATCTCTTCAATTTCAACGATTTTTTTTGCCTCAATTCGTAAAATTAAATTACAAAGTGAGTGAAATGTAAGAATTTGAATGTCCTTTGATTTCTCGCCAATTAACTTTTCAACACGAGTGCGCATCTCTTCAGCCGCTTTATTTGTAAAAGTAAGTGCTAAAATTCGGTTTGGATAGGTGAGTGATTCATTAATAATGTAGGCGATTTTTTTTGTCAATACACTAGTTTTTCCAGTACCAGCTCCGGCAACAATTCTTAAATGAGAACTGTTGCTAATAACGGCAATTTTCTGTTTATCATTAAGTTGAGATAGAATATTTTGTGATGACATATTTAATTACCTTCCCAATGAACTGGAATAAAATTAGCCTGAATTGAGCTTGGATAATCATTTTTTAAGGTTACTTTTTTCAAATAAACAGTTGTTTTTGAATAACGATCAATAATTGTTAATTTTTTAGAACCAAAAATTGAAAGATTATTAATAATTAAGAAAAAAAAGTTAACTTTTGCAAATAACGCTGGAAAACTAAGACTAATTTGTTGAAAAAGGCTAAAATTTTGATTCTGAATATTAAAGTTTTGGAAAAAATTAAAAGTAATCCCAAAACTTAAATCTAAAAGAATAGATGCGAATAATAATGATGTAATTCAATTAAGAGTTAAAAATATTTCTCTTTTGAATAAAATTAAAATTTTATGTCTAAAATTTAAATTTTCCTGGAAAAAATGAATTTTAGTAGCTGTTAAATATTGGCCTAAAGTTTGTTTTGTGAATGAAACAAATAAAATTCGATAACTGAATGTCAGAAAAAAAACACTTAAAATTCAAATGTAAAACTTTCACTTTGCTCAACTTGTCAAAATTAAGAATAAGTAGAAAAATAGTAAAAATAACAAAAAAAGCAAAACAAAATCAAACAATCCTGCGATAAAACGACGTAAAAACCGAGCTTTTTCGAAAATGTTTTTCAATTTACCACCTATTTTATCTACATTAAAATATTTTTATTTGTTCGCGGAAAAGGAATTACATCACGGATATTTTCAACTCCAGTAATATACATTAAAAGTCGTTCAAAACCGAGTCCGAAACCACTAGATCCTGGATTTCCGAATTTTCTTAAATCCAAATACCACTGAAATTCATCGATATCCATTTTTAATTCAGTCATTCGCTCTAATAATTTTTCATAGCGAACTTCACGTTGCGATCCACCGATTAACTCGCCAATTCCAGGAACTAGAAGATCAAAAGCGGCAACTGTTTGACCGTCATCGTTTTGGTGCATATAAAATGCTTTTAAACTTTTTGGATAATTTGTAATTACAACGGGTGAACGGAAAATTTCATCGGCTAAAAAGCGTTCGTGCTCTGTTTTTAAATCAGCACCAAAAAATAAGTCTTTTTCTTCAAATTTGTCTTGATTTTCCAAAAGAATTTCAATCGCTCTTTCGTAAGTAATTTGACTAACTTGCGAATCACAAAATTGAATTAGTCGGCGACGAAGATTTTTATCACCAACTTTTTCTAAAAAAGCAAACTCATCTTTGTTTCGAATTACAACGGTTTTTATAACTTTTTGAAGCAATTTTACCGCTAATTCGATAATTTGTTGTAAGTTAAAAAAAGCAACTTCAGGTTCGACCATTCAAAATTCAGCAGCATGTTTTCGTGTATTTGATTTTTCAGCACGAAATGTTGGAGCAAAAGTATAAACTTTTTTAAAACCTAGTGCATAAGCTTCCGCATGAAGTTGACCAGTAACGCCTAAAGTTGTTTTTTTGTTAAAAAAGTCTTTACTTTCGTCATTAACTACAAAAACTTCGCCAGCACCTTCGCCATCATTTGATGTTAAAATTGGAGCAGAAAAATTGACAAATCCTTGTCGACGTAAAAATTTGTGAATTTCAAAAAAAAGCGCTGATCTTAACTTCATTATCACGCGAAATAAGCGGGTTCGGTGACGAAAGTGAGGGATTTGCCGTAATACCTCAAGTGAAATTTCCTGGTTTTGAATTGGGAAATTGTTACTATAATTATGTCCTTTAACCTCAAGATTATCAACTAAAACCTCACCAGATTGTTGACGATCTGGTGTGCTTCAAAAAATTCCTGATATTTCAATCGCCATACCGATTGCTAAATTTTCTGTTTTTTCAAATTCAATAAAATCACTTTTGAGAACGCATTGTAAATTTTTAAACGATGAACCGTCGTTTAGTTCGATAAACATAATTTTTAAATTTCCGCGGATGTTTGTAATTCAACCTTGAACCGTAACTTTTCTTTGATCAAATAATTCAGGATGAAGAAAAATTTCATTGATTGTTGCCGACATATTTCCTTACTCCATTTTGAAAAACTTTATTAATTATAACATAAAATTTATTTTTTTTATTATGTTTAACGGATAAAATTTAATCACTTATCCTGAATTTCGTTGTTTTGAATGGTAAAAATTAAGTAAAAATTAAAAAAGATGCTGTAATTCATAGCATCTTTTTTTCTAGAACTCAAAAACAAACTCTTATTCTTTCCCATCTTCAGGGGTTACAAAGTTAACCTTGATATTCTCAACATCAAAGGCAAACTGGAAAGAATTGCTGTCACCTGCGCGAATTCTGTTGATAATTCAGAAAGTATCAACCTCCATAACTGGAATAATTGGCACAAATTCACGAATAATTTTCTCAAAAACAACGACAAAATCAAAAACTTTATTTTGCGTTCAACCGTCTTTTTTTTCTTGATCCGTAAAAATTCCGTTGAAAAATGCATCAATTCGGGCATTATATTGATCAAGACTTTCGGTAAATTCAGGAACTAAAATTGGTTTTCCATTTATATCAACAGCTTTTTCTTTTTGCTCTTTATCAAGAAAAACTTCTTTAAAAATCGGGTTTTTTTGTTCATCTAACTTAATTTTTCGCGTAATTAAATCTTCAAATTTTGCTAAAAACAGTGGTGAAATTTCAAGCCGTTCAACTAGTTGTTGTTTTTCGCTTTCACTTAGTGAATTCCACATTTTTCAATAGGTAAGCGAGGCGGCTGGATTTGATTCAAGTCCAGAAAATTTATTATCTGTTGGTGAAATTTCATCAGTATTAAAAAATGCTTTTATATACGAATGTGGCTGAGCGCTTCCGATGTTGAAAAAGTCAAAATTTTTCAATGTCAGATCAAATTCACCTTTGGCAATCCGTTGTTGATAAATTCCATCTGGAAGTCTGACAGGATCGATTTGAATAAAATTATCCGAATTTCGTGAAAGAATATCTTGTAAACCAGTGGCAACTTTTTCTTCATTATCATCTTTATAGATGAAATTTAGGACAACTTTTCTAACATTTGGAAACTTTTTGCGGAAACGGTCAAGGAAAAATTTGAAAACTTCAAGATTATGGACATTATCTTTTCGCGGTACCGATTCAAATCAAACACCTTTTGCTAAATGGTTTTTAAAATTTTGTGCTAAAACTGGAAATTCAATTTTTTTGCCATCTTTGGCGCTAACTTCTGAACGATATTTTTGATCTCCTAAAAAAGTTTCAAGCGGATAACCACGAGATGTGAGAATATTATCAAAATTTGACCAAGTAGTTTGGGTGAAGGAATGATCAAGTCCGTATAAATTTAGAAGGTCAACACGGTTAATTCCGTAGAAAATTGCCCGTCGAAGGTCGGCATCTTGAAGTCAAGATTGACCTTTTTTGACATTATCAAGGTTAATTTGAATCCCGATAGTTCCATATCCAGTTTGTTTTTGCATATATTGTCGCGTTTTGCTTTCTGATCAGAATTTAGATTGGAAAGTGGAAGGGATTTTTGTTTTGGCAATATAACCATCGAGAAAAAGTGAAGATAAAAGTTCAGGTTGTTCGGCAAAAAATACTTTAATTTTATTCGGAATTGTCTTATCCGAAGAATAATAACTTTGTTTTTTAGTTAAAATCATCGAACCTTGTGAACCTAGATTTAACTCTGAAATTTCAAACGGACCATTTGTTAAAAATTTTGAAAGATCAGTTCCAAAATTATCAATTCCACCAGCGTTAATTTCAACAAATTCGCGATTAATCGGTAGTAAAATTTCTGGCATAACAACTTGACGGAATAGATTTATGAATTTTTTTGCACCCGAGTCTTCAAATTGAATTCTAAGACCAAATTCATCACCAGGAAGAAAATCGTATCTAGGCACTAAATTTGGACCATCGAAAATTTGACTTGGATCTAAAAAAGGGTTTCTTGTTAATTTAACAGTTGTTTTTTGACCATCTTTAATTACAAAAATCTCTTTTGATTTATAGTTAAAATCTGGATTTAACGATGAATTTGCCTGGACAAGTTCAACAACTTCTTTGTTTGTCATTTGTTCAAAAACTTGTCCAGTATACATTCCAAAATTTTTGGCAATTTCGGCAAATTGTTGCACAAAATTTTCATCGCCTTGATTTTGTGATTGGAAAAGTTTTTGCTCAAAATCAAGACTAACTTTCCCAGTTTTACTATCTTTTTTATACCTTCTTTGCCCAAAAGGGTTTCGATAAGGATTGCCAAATTTCGAAACATAGTCTTGCTGAAGCGAAGTCATTTGCTGGGCATTTTTAATATTAAGTGATAAAGTTTTAACTAAATTTGGTGAGGCAACATTAATATTTAAAACATAAAGGATATAATCAATAAAATTCTGAGCAATAACAGGTTGATTATTCGCCCATTTTGATGCGCCTTTGTTTAAGAAAATTGATGTTGAAACAATTGACTGACTTGCATTTTGAATGCCAATAAACGATTTTGATCCACCACTTGAAGGCGAAATTGAACCTGCTGTCATTCCAAAATCGCTAATTTGGTAAGAAGATCCGTCCTCTTTGATTGAAGATGGATTTTGCATAATTTCTTCACCACTTGATGATTGTAAATTTGTACTGTATAATTCAAAGGAAATTGCTGGTAAATTTAGTTTTGCCCCGTAAGATTTTGAAGCAGATGGCCCAGGTTTTACAAATGATTCGACTACTGAATTCAAAATTTGGTGTGATGAATTATTTTTTACATAATTTAGCGTGTTAATTGTTGTTGTTGAAACACCAAAGTCAAATTCCTTACGATTTTTTTCAATCGCTGAAGCACAAGAAAGTAGTGAAATTGCTGAAATTGGCAAAAAAGTATTTAAAATTAAGAGTTTTTTTATTCTTTTCATATTCAACACCTATTTAAATTGTGGACGAATTACGAGGTAGGCGCCTTTTTGATTTTGCTCAATATAAGTTGGAGCGAGTTGGTAATTTTTCCCGTTTTCAGCTAGAAATTTAGTGTTTCCTAATGTAAATAAGTCTTTAATTTCTTGCCTTTTTTCATCAGAGAAGTAAATTCTAAACCTTCTTTTACCTTCAAATCCTGGTCTTAATAAAGCATTTTTAAATTCACCGATAATTGACCACGAAGAAACTCAAGATTTATATCCTTCGTCTTCAAGACTTCATTTTGTTGATAAATCTGCTTGTTTTTTAAGGTAAAAAATGTTATTTGTGCCTTTGTTAGTTAATTTAATATAGAATTTTTGCCCAGTAATTTCATCTTCTAATGTTAAAAAATGGACTTTGTCTGCATCTTGATTTTTTAGAAATCCTCAAAAAGCAACTTTGTCTTGTTTTGAATCACGCCAAATTCCAGAAACTGATCTTTTGCCAACACCTTGTGCTTTTAGTGAATAATATCAAAAAGCTTCGGGTCTATTGTTAACTTTTTCACCTTTTAAGTTGGTAATTCTAATGTTTTGATCAACAACAGGCTCTAAATTATCATCATATAATTCTCAATTTAGCACTTTTCTTTGGAAGCGATCTTTAAAAAAACCGTTATTTGTTGAGACATCTTTGTTTATATAACCATTTCTTCAACGGAAATTTCCGACAACTGGTTGAATATTTTCACGGTTGTAATTTTGATAATTTGCAAGTTCGCCTCTGTAGTTTTGCAAAATACGGTTAATTTCAATTGAAATTTCACTGAAAATATCGTCTTTTTGTCTTTGGGTAGCACTTGTAATTTTTTCAATTTTACCATTATTTTCAATAGTTTTTAAAGTTAAATCAATAAATTTTGACGGCATTTCTTCTGATCTAATTTTTTCAATTTGAGAATTTTGCTCAATAGTTAATTTTTCTGCTTTTTCATACAAATTTTGACTTTGAGCTTTTTTGAAAATTTTAGTTAAATTTTCGTATAAATTATTCAAATTTTCACTATCTTTTGAGACAACAAAATTTGTTAGGAAATAATTAGTAAAATGTGAGAATAAAGTTTGCGAATAACCCTGAGCCATTTCAAAGGCAGGGATAAAATTTTTAATCCATTTTCGCGTATAAATTCCATCAACAAAATACTCATTTCCAGTGTTTCATTCAGAAATATTTTTAAACCAGGGCGAAACATTATCAAGTGTTTCATTGCTTGGCGAATAATGAATCTGAACATAATCGCGAGTAAGCGATTCCGGAAAATTATAAACATAATTACTGAAAAAATCATCAGGTTTAGTTTCGTATCTTGCCACATTTTTTGAACGTAATCAAGATAATTCAAGATCTGTGTTCATTCTTTGGAATTGATTTTTAATATCACGTTCTTTCGTTGTATAATCGACAAAAGTTTTAGTTCCAACTAAATATTGCAACTTAAATAAATCAAGCTCGGCTTCTTTGAATTCAATATTTTTCTCTTTTAATAAGTCCAAAATTCACTGATAAACTTGTGATTTATTTGAATTTTTTATGTCATCGCCAACAAAAGATTCATCATCATAAACTAATGAGTTAGATTCAGTAAATGAGCCAAAACTTAACCAAGGAATTTGGATTCTATCAAGATTTGTTAGCTGACCAAACTTAGTTGATGGCAAATTATCACGTGTTTTACGGGCAAAATTTTTAAACCCCATAAATCCAACTGATGATAAAAATAGGTGATCGATATTTTTGTTTTCAATTTTTGAATTTTTGATCAATAAATTTAAGGTTGATTTCTCAAAAGCTTCCATTAGAAAATTCGCATATTTTTGCAAATTTTCTTTTAAAACTTCTTCTGAAATTTCAAAATTTGCTCGAAGTTTTTCAAGAATTTCACTTGAATTTGTGTCTTTTTTTCAAGTAAAATCTAAATTCTGATCTGATTTTGTAGCAAAATTTTTAACTAAATTATCGTATGCGAATTTATATAGATTGAATTTTGAATTAACATAACCTAAATCTCAATTACGGATGAATTCATCATTTTTTTTATCAATTGTAAGAGCAAAGGGATCAATTGAAATAAATTCGATAAAATCTGAAATATTACTAAATTCAGTCTCTTTTTGATTATTTTGATATGCAAAATAATTATTTTCATAATCAAAACCAAAAACAGTTTTATCTCAGGCATCTAAATAAATTTTTGAAGTATCTAATTGATTATTTGAACCAACTTTAAATTTAAAATCTTGGGCAATTCCGAAAAAAGGATTTAATTCTTCAGTTTTTTCAACTTTTTGGCCAACTTGATTAAATTTAAGTAATTTTCCTAATGGCGAAGTTCAATGTGTTGACAAATCACTGTTATTTACAAATTCGGATTGATCAAGAACATTGTCATGTTTTCCAGAACTATTGATTGCTGCGTAAAAATCGTATTTTGGGTTTTGATAATATTGCTGATCATTTACGGAAATTATTTTCCCAAAATAACTACTTGCAAAAATTGGGCCGCTTGTTAAATTGCTGATGTTTCTTTCTCTTGAATTACTTTTAACTAAATAAATGTTAGCAAGCGATCTAAGAAGATAATTTGGGACAACTTTTTGGCCGTTTTCATCTTGGAAAATGAAAATTTTGCTTAAATTTTGAAGAATTATATCTTGAAATATAGCATCTAAATATAATTTTAAAATTTGGGAAGCTCTTTCACTTGCATTGTTAGGTGAAATCAATTTTGTTGCAAGAGAACTAAGATACACTGAATATAATGTTTTTAACGAATCGACAACAGCCGCTATTTTTCTAAATAGCGAATCCTTAAAATTAGTAATGTTTTTTAAACTTGCAAAAAGATCAGAATTTTCAATTGAATTTGCATCAAAAACTTTTTGAAAAAGGTCTTTAATTTTGTTCTTTAGATCTAAATCGCTAGATTCTCCTTTAAATATTTGTGAAAGTGCAAAAGAACCTGTAGAATCTTCATCTGTTTTTTTAAACAAATTAAAGAGATTAAGAAATTTAAAACCTTCTTTTTCTTTTTTAATTAAGTTTTGTGCTAAATCCTTAACATCTTTTGGAATTTGCTCACTTTTTTGAACTTCGGATAAAACTTTTGAAACATCAAAAAGTGAATCGGGAATTTCAACTTTTACTTTTACATTTCTGCTGTTATTACCAATAATTGTTCCAAAAAATGCTTGATTTTCAACTTGATTTGATAAAATCGAACTTAATGATTTTGCAAAATATCCAACCGAAAGTGAAAAACGGGCAAAACTTTGACCAGATGAATTTCACCCGTTATTTTGAAAGTTAGGAACAACTTTACTTGAAAAAGCCTTCTGAATTTGGTCAATTTTTGCAAGTAATTCAGTCAAACTTGTCGGATTTTTGAAAACTGAAGGATCAATTGCTGGTTTTCCGTTTTCAAAAAATACTTTGACTTTTAAATCACTAAAAGTTCTTGTAGCAAAATCTGGCGTATAATCTGCAACTTTTAACTTTCCAAACTCATCAAATTCAAGTAAATTTCCCATTGCATCGGTTAAGGAATTACTGAATAATTTGTTAGTTTCAAAAGAATTTATAAAGCCTGTTGGGCTATTTTCGCTAGAATTTGGTTCTCCACTTCTGAAAAATTGGGCTGCTCCAGAAATTGCAGGGTTAATTGTCCCTGATTCAGGATCGATTGAATTTAAAAGAAATAAATCATATAATTTTAACTTTCTTAGGTTAGCAGCATTTTGCAAACCTTCAATTGTTTGCAAAAAGCGGCGAGATTTTTGCGAAATTAACTGATCAATACTTTGGTTTTCTTTTGAACCATAAATGCTACTTTCATCCTCAAAGTTATTTTCGTTATCGAAACTAAAATTTGGATAAATTCCATTTTTTTCTGGATTTAAATCAGGTGTTGATTTTCTTAAATTAAGACCTGAAGAACGCGCTTGTAAATATGTTTGAAGAACATCTAAATTATAAAAAGACTGTAAACTCACACCAGAATTTGTTGAAAGAGCATTTAAAACTACGCTTGAATCAGGATCTGAATTATCTTGGGCATAGTTTAGCGTTTGGTGATGACCGTATTCGTGGGCGCCAACATATTTTAGATAGTTAATTCCAGTTGTTTTGAAAAATGGCGAAGATGCTTTTAAAAGCGCGATGTAAGGAATTCGCGAAGAGTGAGAATAGCCAATAAAATTGCCACGTTTTGAGACGTATTTTTTTAGTCCTGTTTGAGGATCGATTTCAGAATCAACATAAGTTCCAAAAAGACTTTCACCGTTAGTTTTTTTATGTTTTAAAACTTTGTCAATAAGACCGTCAAAAACTTCGCCATAAAGTTGATAAACAGTTGTGGTTTTTCCGTCTTTTAAAGTTTCAATTTCCTGAATAATTTTTGGTACTACACGGTTTTTTCAGTCAACCGCAATTTTAAAAGTGTTAAATTCTTCAAGATTTTTAGCATAATTTTTACCTTGGGGGTCAAGGTCAAAAGTTACTGTTTTTACGTTGTTTTCTGGATTTTTTGGATCTGATAGTTCAACTTCTAACTTAAAATTAGACAGTTTTTTTGTTGAATTAATTTTATAAATTGATCATAAACTTGAGTCAAAATCAGATAAAAATTCATTTTCTGCTTCAACAGAAGGATTATTCGGATTTGTTGGCAAAAACACTATGTTTTCTGGTGTTTTTTGATAAACTCCGATTGTTCTACCGACAGGATGGTCGATATTATAAAGGTCAAAAAAACCTTCTTTTGCAATGTTTTCAGCTTTTTGATTAACTTTTGAAGCAATTTCAGCAACTAAAAGCGTAGTTGTATCTGAATTAACTTTCTGATTTAGTAAAAATCGTGGACCGTTTGGTAAATTTGGACTTGAATTTTCTACATTATTAGTTCAATCTTCAAGATCAAGCGCTAAAACACCTTGGGGAATGTTGTTTCTATCATTTTTTAAGGTCGGGTTAACTAGATTCGAAACTGATCGTATTTTATAGGTTTTTCCAAAATCATCGGGGAAATTTAGACTAAAATTTTGTGGTAATTGCAATTCTTTTTCATGAGCGAACATCAAAGTTGCAAGTTCAAATTTCTTTTTAACTTTATCAAGATTTTGTCCTTCATTTTCAAAAACAAAGAAGTACTCATTGCCTTCAAATTGTGCAAGTTTTTTCGATAATTCTTCGTTGTCGCTAAATGAATTTTTTAGAATTTTTACCAAATCGTAAATGTAAATTTTTTCATTTACGATTAATTCGACAGCTGGAAGACCAGCAATCACTTTTGATCTATCATAATTTGCTAAAACTTGTTGAGTTGGAATTGTTGCAAAATATTTATCTAATGATTCTTTAGAAATCGCATCTGAAAAAATTTTATAAGTTAAATTATCAGCACCATTTCCTGTTCCAGATAAATTTGAAAAAATCGGAAAAGAACCAAAAAATGAATCAGGATAGAATTCAATTTTTGTTTCTTCTTTTCTTTCAGTTGAATGTTGCCCTAAAAGTAAATTATTCCCGGATCTTGTCACCCCTTTTTTTAGTGCAAAATGTTCTAAAGTGATCGCATCTGGACCTCAGGATACATTTTTGTTAAATCAATGAGCATATTTTACAAACTCTGATGGTAAAAGCGCATCTCAATATTCATTAACAAATTTCATTACACCAATTTTTAGTTCAAAAATTGGTGTTTGACGGTCATAATTTTCGGCAAACCAATCAGCAAATTCTGTCTCCGAAAAACGTCTTTTTGCTGATTTTATTTTTGGATCTAGCAAAATTGTTCCTGAATTTTGCGACGAATCTGCTGTAATTTCAAAAGTGGCAACTTTTTCACCCTGAGCGTTACGGAAGTTAGCATAGACTAACTGATTTTTTTTCGTTTCAACACTTTCATCAGATTGAACATCGATATTGTAAACACCGAGTTCGTTGTTAATTGAATAAAGTTTAATCCCACCCATAAGACCAGCTGAAACACCTGTAAGCGCGCCGCCAGCAAGTAAATAACTAAGTAAAATATTAGTTTTTTTCATAATTATAGTCTCCTGATTTTCACCTGTTTACCTCAGAAAAAGTTGCTAAAATATAGTGATTATTGCCTAAATCAATTCATTCAGGTTGGTTTTGTTCTGAATAATTATGAATTATTGGATCATAAATAAATCCAGCAAGCGATTCACCTTTTGATTCAATTGTCGGAATTGATTCGATGAGAGATTTTGTATAAGGATGTAGGAAATTCTTGATAATTTCTTTAGTTGGTCCAATTTCTAAAATTCGCCCACGATAAATTACGGCAATGCGGTCGGAAATATATTCGACCATTCGCAAATCGTGGGAAATGAAAAAGATTGTTAGGTTGTATTTTTCTTTTAAATCTTTAAAAATGTTAATAATTTGCGCTTGGATTGAAACATCAAGTGCCGAAATTGGTTCATCAGCGACAAGAATTTTTGGCCTTAACAATAAAGCGCGGCAAATTCCAATTCGTTGCTGTTGCCCACCAGAAAATTCAAGGGGGAAACGGGATAAAACCGAACTGTCAAGCCCAACAGAGGCAAGCATATCAACAACATATTTATAGGTGATATCTTTTGTCGGTTTTTCCAAAAAGTGCTTTAAAAATATAGACTTTTTTTCAATAAAGTCGATGATTTTTTTATCGAGAAAACTTAATTTTTCAAGATAACTAATTAGTCTGGAAAATAAGTCAAGAACAGGAATTTCTGATGTATTTTTATAGAAATGATTGGTAATTTGTTGAATAATTTCTGGAGAAATTTTAGATTTTTTCAACGCTGACATTAAATTTTCGAAAGTATTTTGATAATAATGCTGTGAAAATAAGACTTTTATTGATCCTTTTTCACGTTGCTCTAAATTTACAAGCCCTTCAGTGATTACATCGTAAATATTTTTATAAGGATTTAGTGAAGATAGTGGATCTTGGAAAATCATTTGCACATTTGAAACTAACTTGCCAAGAATTTTAGCACGTATTTTACGGATGTTTTTTGGTAATTCAAAGCCGTTTATATGAATTTGACCAAAACTACGCGGAACTAAACCAGCAAGTGCTGATCCAGTTGTTGATTTTCCTGAACCTGACTCGCCAACAAAAGAAAGAACTTCGCCTTCGTAAATGTTAAAACTAATATCGTGAATTACTTTGTTTTTTCGGTTTCCTGTTCCGTAGGTAATATCGACATTTTTGAAACTAACAATTGGTGATTTACCTTTAAAATCAAGCATCTTTTCGACACCTGGGGTGAGAGCTCGGTAAGTGTTGCGAATAATTTTGCCAAAAAAATAACTATTTTTTTCTAAATAAAATTTCTGATTATTTCTCATTTTTTTGCCTCATTTTCGCAAATTCGATTCATTTTTGGTAAATAATTTTTGGCGGCATCACTTTTGGTGATCGAGGATCAAGCAATGCTGATTTAACACGGTGAGTCGGACTTATTCGATAAAAATTAGGTTCAATAAAGAAATCTTGTTCAAGTGCATAATCATTTCTAACCGCAAAAGCATCACCAACAATTGAATTTAAAGAAGAAGGAACAACCCCACGAATTGACTGGAGACGATCGCCTTTGTTAACATCGGGCATTGAAGTAATTAACCCTCAAGTGTAAGGATGTCGTGGATTTAAAAGAATTTCATCTCTTGTACCTTCTTCAACAACTTGACCTGCGTACATAATTGAAATATAACTTGCAAGTGAAGCGACAACTCCAAGGTCGTGTGTGATAAAAATGATCGTAATTTTCAGTCTTTTTTGCAAATCACGGATAATATCAAGCACAAGCGCTTGCACAGTTGTATCAAGGGCGGTTGTGGGTTCGTCCATTACAATAATTTTTGGTTCTAATGACAAAATTGCCGAAATGACAATTCTTTGAATCATTCCACCTGAAAGTTCGTGCGGATATAATTTCATCACCATTTCAGGGTTGGCAATTTTGGTCATTTTTAAATATAAAAGTGCTTTTTCATAAGCTTCTTTTTTAGTTTTGACAATTTTATTTAACAGCATTCCTTCCATAATTTGCAAGCCAATTTTTTTTGTCGGATTTAAAGTCGACATTGGATTTTGAAAAACAGCCGAAATAATTTTGCCACGATAGTTTGAAAGTTCTCACGCGCGAAAGTCAAAATTCTGCACTGGGTTGTTAAAAAGTTTAATTTCTCCTGATTCAACAACAGCATTTTGACCAACTAGACCGTAAAGACAAGAAGTAATTACCGATTTTCCTGATCCTGATTCGCCAATTATTGCATGAATTTCCCCTTCGTAAAAATCAAGTGAGGCATTACGAATAACAATGTTGCGAATTTCGGGATTAGCAGGATTGACAAAAGATAAATTTAAATTTTTAATTTGGGCAACAATTTTGTGTTTTTTATTGCCAATTTGTTTATATTCAACATTTTTAGCAAAAGTTTCAAAGTCAAAATGAGAACGGTTGAAACTTGTGTGTCAATATTTTTGGATTCTATCAAAAACATCACGTATTTTATAGGATTTTTTTGACTTATAGTGTTTTTTAATATTAACTTCATAAGCTAAAAATTTTTCTTTTAGATCATTAAATTTGGCTTCGTATTCTTTAGGATTCAGTTTTTTCTCTTTTAATAAATCTATTTCTTTTTGAAATTTTTCCAAATTTTTCGTTAATTTATAACACATTTTTGGATTTTCAGTTTTTAGACACTCAGGTGTTTTTGAATAAAAATACGAAATCATTTTATCTTTGTCTCCTTAGGGCATCTTGAACTGAATTTCCAATCATTTGGATCGATGATGTAAGTAAAATCAGGAAAAAAGAAGGAATTAAAACATAACGTGGATAAAGAGTTACAATCGGAATTCCAGCATTTATTGCATTTCCAAGTGTTGCAACATTTGGTAGTGAAAGTCCGATAAATGCAAGCCCAGTTTCACCAAGAATTGTCCCAGGAATAACAAAGACGATATTTGTAATCAAAAGTGGAATAATTACTGGCACAAAATTATAAAGAATTTTATATGAAGGCGTTCCTAAAACTCGCGATGCGATTACTCAGGTAAAATTTCTTGCCCTTTTTATTTGTGCGCGCACTTGATTTGCAAGTCCAATTCATCCTGTAAGTGAAAATGATAAAATTAGTACTCAAAAACTTGGGCGTAAAACTAAAGTCATCAAAATAATTACTAAAATTGTTGGTATATTTGAAATTATTTTAATAATAAAGGTGAAAATTTTATCAAAAAGATCAAAATTTCCCATTAAAGTTCCAAAAAGAGTTCCAAGAACTACATCAAAAAGGGCAACAATAAAACTTAAAATTAAGGAAAAACGAAGTCCGTGTCATAAAAAAGCTCAAACATCGCGTCCTTGTGAGTCAGTTCCTAAAATAAAACCTTGGGTAAAATAGTTTAAATTTTTCATATCTGGACGTAATTGCGTCGGCGATCCAGTTGTAAAAGGAATAATTAGTGCCAAAATTAACATAAAACCAATAGTGACAATTCCAAAAACTCCTGAAAATGAACGGGAAAAGCGGAGAAAAACTTCGTAGAAATTATTTCGTGGTTTTCCAAAATAATTTCGATCAAAACTTTTCGCCTGTGCAGTCATCAATTTTCACATTTGGTAAGAAAAAGGCTGTAAAAATGGATTAGGTTTTAAATTTTGGTCAATATATTTTTCAATCGAAGGAAAATGCTGCATTATTTCGCTCTCCTTCTAATTCGTGGATCAAGTAATTCGTAACTTATGTCTCTCAAAGTATAAGAAATTATTGTTAAAAGTGAATAAACAATTACTAAAAAAAGAATGATATTATTGTCTTTTGATTGAATTGCATCAATCATAATCCCACCCGAACCGGTAATTAGGAAAATTTTTTCAACAAAAATTGAACCAATAAACGATCCTAAAACAACAATTGGGAAAAAAGTTGCAATTGGGAAAAGCGAAGCTTTAAGCGCATGAGTTCAAACAAAGCGATTTCTTGTTAAATTTTTTAAATAAGCGAATTTTGCATGCATTGAATTTAGTTCATTATTAAGTTCAAAGCGAATATAGCGAACGTAACTAATTACAGAACCAATTGAAAGTGCAAGTGCTGGTAAGACAAAAGTTGAAAAATCCTGAATATCAAAAATGTAAGGAATTCCAGTTTTTTGTCCAAAAATAAGCAGAATTAATGCAAAAACTAGTGAAGGAATTGAAGAAAAAACGGCGATTCAAATTGTTGCAAAATTATCAAGAAATTTTCCTGGATTTTTACCAACAGCAATTCCAAGTGGAACTCCAATTAAAATTGTTAGGAAAACTGAAACGATACCAATGGAAAATGATGTGAAAAATCGTTGTCAAATAAAGTCACTAATTTCAACGCGCGGTCTTAAACTGTAAGAAATTCCAAAGTCAAAATTTATAAATTTTCAAAGATAATTGAAATAACGTTGTGCTTGCGGTAAATCAAGACCATAAAGTTGTTTTTCTGCAGTTTTTTGTGCTTCGGTTAGACCATCAAGAAAACCAGGATCGCCTGGTATTGAATCAATTAGCAAGAAAACAAAAGTTGCCACAATCCAAGCAACTATTACAAATTCAAGAAAAATTTTGGTGATTTTCTTTAAAAATCTAAAAGCAAAAGACTCGAAATTAATGTATCTAAATCAAGTAAATTTATTTTTGCGAGGTTTTGGAACTGAATAAATATAATTATAGTCAATGTTTTTGCTATTAATTTTAACATCAGAGTAACCTAAAACACTTGATTTCAAATTCTGATGCTGGCTATCGCCATTTTGTAAAGACATTTTTTTCCTTTCTTTTTTTGCTTATTTAAATAAAAAAACGGGTTTTTAACCCGTTTTCAATTCTAATCTATTGTTTTTATAACCATTATGCGATTAGTTTCGAAAAGGGCAAATAGCAAATTAATTGAATATTCAAATTTTTCTTATTCTTTTTAATAGAAGAAATCAGTCTAGAAAAAATATTAAAAAATGAAAATGCAAAAAAATTGATTTTATTAAAAAAAACCATATGTGCAAATCAATAGACACTACTGTTTTTTTGCATTTTCATCCCTTCATATTTTTTTAAAAGACTATTAAACATTATAATACAAAAAGTGAAAAAATATTAAAAATTTACGTAAATTTTGAAAGTCTTCATATGAAATAAACATAACAGCATCTAAATTTTTACTGTTTTTTGCTTAATTATGAAAAAATTATTATTTTTTTCATAATATGGACAAAAATAATAATTATAGAATAAAATTATGCAAATACACTTTTTTGTAGTTATTATTTAAATTGATATTTAAACTTAAATTCATCGCTTTCAAAGTCAGAAACTTCACCATCAAAAGGAATCAAAAAACTTTGCGAAACTAACCTAATGAATGGTTTTGAGTGAAAAATTTCACTAGGTTGATCTGGTGCTTTCGGCTTGTTATCATCAAGATTAAAATTAAAATCAGCAACCGATTCTGGCTGATTAATGTCATTCACCATTTGTAAATCATATTCAGAATTAACATTTTCAGTTGTATTAAGTTCGACTTTAAAAGGATCTTTTAAAGTATGACCATATCAGTGAAGTCGAAAAACTGGTGTTGGTCTAACATTCGGAGCGCTGATTCTTCAGTTTTTATCTTTTTCTACTTGATTTTTATCGGTTTCTTTTTGCTCTGTTTTTTTATCAACTTGATTTTTTGTTATTTTTTTAATGTTTGTTTTTTCAGTTTCCTTTTTTTCTTTATTTGGAACAGTTTGTTTTTGCTCTGTTTTTTTAGAAAAATTAAGTGGATCTGTCAAAAAAACCTTATAAGCGTTAATTAGAATATAGTTTTTTTTGTCATCAGAAATGATATTTGGTTTGACAAGTTTCATTTCGATAAAACGTCAATTTGGATCAAAAATCTTTGAAATTTTACGATAAATTTCAATATTATTGGTTTTATCAACTATTTTTTCTTCTTTATTATCAAAGTTGTTTTGAACATCTAAATAAGAATCAGCAGTTTTTTTAAACGCTTTTTTTAGAAAATTTGGATTTATTTCCTCGTTTGCATTAAATTTGTTTTCAAAAGTTAAAATTCTGTTTTTATTATCAAAAACATAATATTTTCCAACTTTTGAAGCATAAATTCTATTTTTTTCTTCAGATGAAAGGTTCATTAAACTAGGTTTATTGAGAAATCATTTCAATTTAATTGCATTTACTTCTGAAACGTAAAGGTTAAATGATCGTGGTTCCTGTTTTTTGAAAGTATTTGACTTTTCGGGAAATTCAAAAATAGGCTCAAAAAGTCGCGAAATATCAATATTAACTTCTGGTTCCTTGCAAGAGACCAAAAAACCAAGCGAAACTGGCGTGAACAAAAAAAGGAAATTCTTAATTTTTTTCTTTAACATTTTTGTCCTTTTTCTAAAAAATGACAATTCTTCCCAAAATTTTCAATACTGATATTAATTATAATACATTATAGAAAATTTGATTAAAACAATGCAAAAAAAATGTAATTTATACGCTATTTTTGTTTGTTTTTTTCTTTATTTATAATATAATTCTTACTTATCATAAAAAATTAGAAATTATATTACCCAAAGGAAAAAGAAATGCTAGAAGTTAGAGAGTTATCGAAAATTTTTGCTGATAAACCGTTGTTTCAAAATGTAAATTTAAAATTTACAGAAGGAAACACTTATGGTATTATTGGTGCAAATGGTGCTGGAAAATCGACTTTTTTAAAAATTTTAGCAGGTCTTATTGAGCCAAGTTCAGGTTCAATTCATATTTCACAAAATCAAAGAATTTCTGTTTTATCACAGAATCACTTTGAATTTGATGAATTTAACGTCACTGATGTTGTAATAATGGGAAACCAAAAATTATACCAGATTCAACAGGAAAAAGATCAAATTTATGCAAATCCTGATGCAACCGAAGAAGATTACAATCATGCTGGTGAACTTGAGGAAAAATTTGGGCTTTTAGGTGGATGAAGCGCTGAAAATGATGCACAAATTCTACTTTCTGCCCTTGAAATTCCAAAAGAATTCTGAAATATGAAAATGTCAGAGTTAAAATCTGCCTATAAAGTTAAAGTTCTTCTCGCAAAAGCATTATTTGGAAATCCCGACATTCTAATAATGGACGAACCAACTAACCACCTTGATTTTAAGGCGATTAAGTGACTGAAAGAATTTCTAATTAACTATAAAAATGTTGTTCTAATTGTTAGTCATGATAGTGATTTTTTAGATCAAGTTTGCACGCACACAGTTGATATTGACTATGGTGAAATTCGAATTTTCACTGGAAATTACAGTTTTTGAAAACAATCTTCTGAATTGATGAAAGAACTGCAAAAAAATGCTAATGCAAAAAAAGAAGAACAAATTGCAAAATTAGAAGCTTTTATTGCAAAGTTTTCTGCAAATGCTTCTAAATCAGCGCAGGCAACTTCGCGAAAAAAATCACTTGAAAAAATTCAGCTTGATGAAATTAAACCTTCTTCAAGAAAATATCCTTACATCCGTTTTGGCGTTTTCCCGCGTCCAGGGAAACAAGTTTTGACTGTTGAAAATTTAACTTACCAAAATCCACTTACAGGTGATTTTTTGTTTAAAAATGTATCTTTTAACCTTTTACCAGGGCAAAAAATGGTAATTTTTGCTGACGATGATTTAGTAAAAACTAAGTTACTTGACATTCTTGCTGGTAAAGAAGAGCCAACTTCTGGGAAAATTAGTTGGGGATCAACGATAAAATTTGATTATTTACCAGCAAATAATGACAGTTTTTTTAGTAGTGATCTTGATTTAATTGGTTGGATCTCACAATGACCAAGTTTCAATTCTCAAGCAGAAAATAAAGATAATTCAACGCAAAGAATGCGTGCTTTTTTAGGAAGAATGTTTTTTAGCGGCGATCAAGTTTTTAAAAAAGTTGGTGTTACATCAGGGGGAGAAAAAGTTCGACTTATGTTTTCCAAAATAATGTTAAGTGAGTCGAATTTCCTAATTTTTGACCAACCGTTAAACCATCTTGACTCAGAATCGATTGATTCTTTTATCGAAGGTTTAAAACTTTATGACTCAGGAGTGATTTTTACAACTTTTAATTTAGCCTTAATTAACGAAGTTGCGAATGCAATTTTAGACATTAAACAGGATTCTGCTGTATTTTTCCAAGGAACTTTGGCTGAATACGAGGAAAAAGTAAAGCTTTAGTTTCCTTTTTTCCCTATTTGCATTATTTAGGAGAATTTAACTTTGATTTCTGATACAATTTGTGCAATTGCGTCTGGGGCGGTTAATCAGGCAATTTCGATTGTTCGCATTTCTGGTCCTAATGCCTTTAAAATTATGGAAAAAATTTTTACAGGTAAAATTGGTAATTCAATGGATATAACTTTCGGTTGAATTCATGATAATAACCAAAAAATTGACCAGGTTTTAGTGTTATGATTCGCTGGAAACAAAAATTTTGTTGGCGAAGATACAGTCGAAATTAACGCTCATGGCGGTGTTTTAAATACAAATTTAATTCTTGAAACAATTCTAAAAACCAAATTAGCACGACTTGCAAATCCAGGCGAGTTTAGTTTGCGTGCTTTTTTAAATGGAAAAATCGATCTGGTGAAAGCACAAGCAATTAACGACTTAATTCATGCTCAAGTTAGATCACAACACACAGCCGCATTAAGTCAGTTTTCGGGTGCAAGTTCAAATTTTATTAAAATTTTAATCGAAAAAATCGAGCAAATTATCGGCATAATCGAAGTAAATATTGATTATCCCGAATATGATGATGTCCAAATTTTGACCTCTGAAATTCTTTTGCCAAAAATTGAAAAACTATTAATTGATTTTAAAGAATTAATTAGAATTGCAAATAATTCACGATTAATTTATCAAGGAATAAAAACTTGTTTAGTTGGCGAGCCAAATAGTGGTAAATCTTCACTTTTAAATGTTTTAATTAACGAAAATAAGGCAATTATAAGCGAAATTCCAGGGACAACACGGGATGTTGTTGAGGGGAATTTTGTAGTTGATAGTTTACTTTTTAAAGTTTTTGATACTGCAGGCATTCGGAAAACTAAAGGTAAAATTGAACAAATTGGCATTAGTAAAACTTTTGAAAATATGGAAAAAGCCGACCTAATTTTGCATATAATTGATGCCTCTAAAAAAAATAGTGAAAATCTTGATCTAAGTAGTAAAATTCGCCAAGAACAAATTTATATTAAAGTCTATAATAAAGTTGATCTTCTTGAAAGTCAAGAAAATCAAGAAGGTAAAGTTTTCATTAGTGCGAAGCATAAAAAAATTGACAATCTTATCGAAAAAATTAAATCAATTTTTAATTTTTTGGGAAAACAGAATGAATTTGTTGCTAATTCATTTCAAATTTCGCAAATTGAGTTGGCAAAATTGGCAATTTTAGATGCAAAAAATAGTTTGCAATCAGGTTTTGGGCCTGAAATTGCAATTGTCGATTTGCGAATTGCTTGGAAGGAATTAAAAACAATTTTTGGTAGAGTTGATGACGAAAATTTACTTGATTCAATTTTTTCTAAATTTTGTTTAGGAAAGTAGTTCTTTTTCGTTTTCTAAAAGAGTTTCGATTGTTTTGGCGATTGCTCCAGAATTGCAATTACCAATTTTTTCTGTTGCAATTTGAAGTAAGTCAGGAGTTGCATCTTCCATTGCAAAACCAAAACGGGCTAATTTTATCATAAAATAGTCATTCGAACTATCGCCAAAAGCGACTAATTTCGTTGCATCCAAGTTGTTTTGGTCTAATAAAGTTGAAATTGCGTTAGCTTTATCGACACTTAACGGATTGATATCAAGAAAAATACGGTTTGTAATTGTTACTTTATAAAGATTTTTCAGTTTAGTGTCCCATTTTTTGTATAAATCTTCGATTTTTACAACATCATTTCGAAATGCAACTTGTGTAATTGGCTCTGTTTCGATAATTTCTAAAATTTTTGTCTCTGAAACTTTATTATAATAATTTAAGTCCATTATTTGTTGCTTTTTTAGTCATTCGTGTTCATCGGTGATTGAAAATTCAAAAAGGTTACTTGGAGTTGAAATGGCACAAATTGAGTTAGTTTCTTTACAATCTTTGAGCAAATCAAAGGCAATTTCCTTCTTGAGAGTGCCATTATTAGTTGTTTTTTTTGCTTTAACATCATGAACTAATGTGCCATTATTTGATACTAAATAATGAAAATAAGGATATTTTTCTGCTAAATCAAGGCAAGCAGAAAGTCCACGACCAGTTGCAACAGCTAAAAGATGCCCTGATTGATAGAGTTTTTTTAGCATTTCAACATTTTCAGGATGAATCGTGTTATCGTAGCGCAATAAAGTTCCATCAAGGTCAAAAGCAAAAAATAATTTCATATTAATCCTTTTTCGATTTTAATTGCGGAAATAAAATAACTTCACGAATTGATTCGTTGTTTGTTAAAAGCATTACAAGTCTGTCAATACCAATTCCACATCCAGCTGCAGGGGGCATTCCGTATTCGAGTGCCTGAACAAATTCGTAGTCAATTTCGGAAGCTTCTTGATTTCCTTTGTCTTTTTCGCTAATTTGTGCTTGAAAACGGGCTAATTGATCGATTGGATCATTTAATTCGTCAAACATATTTGCAAATTCTTTCCCTACAATAAACAATTCGGCTCTTAATGTGAAATTAGGATTGAGCGGATTTGATTTTGCAAGTGGGGAAATTTCAATTGGATGACCTGTAATAAATGTAGGATTTATTAGTGTTGGCTCAACAAATTTTTCGAAAAATTTATTAATTAAATGACCTTTGGCAAAAAAAGGTTCGATTTTAATCCCCTCTTTTTTAGCGATTTCAACTAAAGTGGGAAAATCGGCGCTTTTTATGTCAAAATTCATTAATTTTGAAGTAATTTCAACCATATCATAGCGGGCAAATTTATTTAAAAAGTTAATTTTGTGATTAGCAAAATTAAAATTTTCTAAATTTAAATTTAGTTTTTCGAATAAAAAACGAAATAAATTTTCGGTTTGATCCATTATTTTATTCAAATCAGCATAAGCTTGATAAAATTCGATTGAAGTAAATTCCGGATTGTGAGTTGTGTCAAAACCTTCGTTGCGAAAAATTTTGCCAATTTCATAGACAGCATCAAAACCACCAACTAGCAATTTTTTAAGCGGCAATTCAGTTGCAATTCGAAGGTAAAAATTTTGACTTAATGAATTGTAAAAAGTAATAAACGGTTTTGCGGCTGCACCACCTAAAACTGGCTGCAAAACTGGAGTATCAACTTCTAAAAATCCTTGCGAATCGAAAAAATTACGAATTAAGGAAATAATTTTGCTACGATTTAAAAAGGTTTGACGTGATTCTGGATTTACAAGCAAATCAAGATAGCGTTTACGGTATTTTTCATCAGGATTTTCAATTCCATAATATTGATCAGGTAAAGGGTGTAATGATTTTGTTAGAATTGAAAAAGTATCAACCTTAACGCTAATTTGATTAGTTTGAGTTTTAAAAAGATAACCTGAAATTTCGACAATGTCACCAAGGTCGAGATTAGCAAAAGTGAAATTGTTTTCAGTTTGAAATTGTTTAGAAATATAAACCTGAAATTGTAGGTTTTGACTAAAAATTATAAAAAAAGGTCCGCGTTGACGAAGTAGACGACCAGCAAAAGTAATTTTTATTTGGTGTTCAACAAAAAAATGTTGTGGTTTTTCAGCAAATTTTTCATTTATTTTAACTAAATTATCATGTTCAAATTTTGATTTAGGAAAATTAAAGCCTTGATCTTGCAAGTTTTGAAGTTTTTTTCGGCGAAATTGTTGTTGATCATTTAGTTTTGACATAATTTCATTTCCTTAATTAGTAAAATAAATTTATTTGTGAAAATAAAACCTTTCCTACTCGATTAAACTCAAAAGATAAAATTAGGAAATAAATTAGGGTTTAATTTTAAAAATTATTAAATTATTTTTATCTGGTTGTTATTAAAGTTCTTTATTTTATTGCATCTTTTTATTTATCTTCATGGTCGGAATATTCATCATCGTTATGATTAAATGTGCAATCGCACTTTTTACTTGATTTTTTTTCTGATTGACTATTTGATTGTTTGTCAGATTTTTCTTCTGATTCTTCATCATCTTCGGGTTCAACTTTTAATAATTCTTCTAGAATTTCTGCCGGTTTAACCGCTTTGTTTTCATCAGTTGTAACTTTTGTTGGAAGAGGGGAAAGTGTCTGTGCTAATTGCTGAATTTCTTCATAAACAATTGTTTCTTTTTCCAATAAAGTGTCTTTGATTAACTCGAGTAATAACAAATTATCATTAATTGTATCAAAGGCTTTTTTGTAAGAATCAGAAATAATTTGCCGAATTTCAATATCAATTTCATGACCTACTTTTGAAGAAAAAGATGCATTTTTAATATAATCTCTTCCTAAAAACGGTGATGATTGATCTTGTTCATATTGAATTGGCCCAAGTGAGGACATCCCTCATTCAGTTACCATTTTACGGGCAATTTTCGTTGCTTTTTCGATATCATTTGCTGCCCCTGATGAAATTTCAGGCTTACCGTATTTAATTTCCTCAGCGGCACGTCCACCCATAAAAGCGGCAATTGATGCTAAAAGTTCCGATTTTGTGCTATTGTATTTTTCCTCTTCAGGCAACATTAAGTTATATCCACCACTGTTTCCACGTGGAACAATTGTAATTTTTTGAACTTTAACACCTGATTTTAATTTAAGGCCAACAACGGCATGTCCCGCTTCATGATAAGCGACCATAATTCTTTCTTTTTCAGTAATTACACGATTTTTTTTCGCTGGACCGCCAATTACTCTATCAATTGCTTCATCGATTTGTTCGCTTGTAATAACTTGAGTTTTTTCACGAACTGAAAGTAATGTTGCTTCATTTATAACATTAGCAAGTTGAGCTCCTGAAAATCCAGGTGTTCTTTTTGCAATATTTGCCAAGGTAATATTTTTTGAAATTCTCTTTCCTTTAGCGTGTAATTTTAGAATTTCTTCACGTTCTTTTATATCAGGAAGTCCAACAATTATTGAACGGTCGAATCGTCCGGGACGTAAAAGCGCGGGGTCAAGAACATCGGTTCTATTTGTTGCTGCAATCACTAAAAGCCCAGAATTTTCAACCATTCCGTCCATTTCAACTAAAAGTTGGTTGAGAGTTTGTTCTCTCTCGTCGTTACCACCGCCAATTCCAGATCCACGAGAACGTCCAATTGCATCAAGTTCGTCAATAAAAATTATCGCTGGAGAATCAGTGCGGGCATCTTTGAATAATTCGCGAACTCTTTTCGCACCAACTCCGACATATAATTCGACAAAATTCGATGCAGAAACAAAGAAAAACGGCACATTCGCTTCACCAGCAGTCGCTTTTGCCAACAAGGTTTTTCCAGTTCCTGGAGGACCGCCTAATAAAATTCCGCGTGGAATTTTTGCTCCCGCAGCAGCATATCGAGTTGGATTTTTTAAATAGTCTATAAATTCAGCAATTTCCTCTTTGGCTTCACCGTTTCCAGCAACATCACTATATTTTTTATCTGATTTAATACGAATTGCTTGGTTTTTCCCTGGATTGAAAAATCCAGACCCACCTTGTGAATTTCGATTCATTCGAAAAATAAATCAAAAAAATATAAACAATGGAACTATAATTGGAAGAAGTGAAATAATAACTTGAAGAAATGAAGGCGATGGCAGATCAGCTGAAGAAATTGAAGGAATAAAATCCCTATGATAACCGTCAGTGCCTACTAGTTTTAAAAGTGAGTTAACTATATCAAGTTTATTCGCGGGAAGAACGGCGTAATTAGATTTGCTAGTTTTAATTGCAAGTGAAACTAGTTCAGAATATGTTGAAATATTTGTGTTTTCAAGTTGGTTTTTAATTGCTGGACTTAATAACGCTGAACCTGACTGGAATTTTCCAATTACATGAGGATTTGCAATTACTGCATAAGCAACTGGATCGCCATTTTGCGAGTCAACAACACGAATTCGATAACTATTAATATCAAAAATGACTGAATAAAAGAAGTTATTATCTGTTGTGCTTTTTGCATTTTCAACAAGACGATCTTCGAAATAAGAAAGATTTACAACCTTAAGGCGAGGTTGCAAAAAATAGTAAAGCAAATAACCAACTATAGCTAAAAGTATTACTAAAAAGATTATTAAGCCCATAGAAGGTTTCTTTCTAGTTTTAGCTTGCATAATTTTCCTTTCATTTTGTAAATAATTACAAATGCTTATTAAATTTTACTAGATTTTGCGTATATTTTTCATTTTTTTTTAATTATATAATTATTTTTTTTCAGTAAAAATATGCCATTAGCTGATTTTGCGCAAATAAAATCGATAATTGATTTAATTTTCCCCTTTGTTAAATTAATTTCTTCAAAATTTTGATTAATATATAAAAAAACAACTCCTGATTTTATTCTAATTTTCTTAAAGTTCTTAATATTATACCCTGTTTTTTCCCATTTTTGAAAAATTTTTTTTTGATATTTTAGCATTAATAGTTTAAACAAATTAATGAAATAATATAGTAAAAAAAGAAAAAAAAGGGAAAAATTACTCCTTTTTTCCAATAAAAATCTAACTCGATTTCGTTGATATTTGCCAGTAAAATTTGAACTATCATCAAGAAAAGGTATCGATTTTTTCTGGCACTGGTAAAGAATTTGTTTTTTTGTCTTTGAATGTAAAAGTGGTCTTAAAATCTGCATATTAAAAAGGTAATTTTTTTTGCGAATTCCTCAAAATGATACAATTTTTTCTTTGTTTTTTTGCAAAAAAACTGTTTCAAGAAAGTCGTTTCGATGGTGAGCAACTAGCAATTTTGTGCAATTAAATTGTTCATAAAGATGCTGAAAAAATTTATAGCGTGCTTTCCTTAACTCATTTTGCAAATTTCCACTAATTCTAAAACTATCAAAGGATAAAATTTTCAATTTTAAATTGTGTTTCTGGCAAAATTTCGCCACTAAAATTGTCTCAAAAATTGCTTCTGGTCTTAAATTATAGTTTATATGAGCAACTATGACATCTTTTTTTTTGTATTTGTTAAGCAAAAACATCGAATCTGAACCGCCTGAGACAGCAATTAAATATTTTTCTTTAGGCTTTGTTTTTGTTTGCATTAAATTTTTCAACCGTGGTCATAAAGCTATTTGATAGGTAAAAAATCAAAATATTAACTGCTTGTTCTACGACATTTTTAACTTTAGTTTTGGCATAAATATCAAAGGGTGAAAGCACGTATTCTTTTGCATTTTCGCCACGCGAAATGCCAATTTTAAGTCTTTTTATCTCTTTTGTACCACATTTTTCAATAATATTAGCCATTCCTCGCTGACCGCCGGCACTCCCAGTGGCTTTTATTGTCGCTTGTCCAATTTCAAAACTCATATCATCATAGACAATCATTACATCTTGAATGTTAATTTTGTAAAATTTGATTAATTCTTGTACAAAATCGCCAGATTTGTTCATAAAAGTTGTCGGTTTTGCAAGAATAAAATCACTTTGTTTGCAATAAATGCCATTTTCCGTTTTCTGGTCAAAACTAAGCCCCAATCTTTCTGCTAACAAATCGAGAGTTCAATAACCGACATTATGTTTAGTTTGAGCATATTTTTCACCTGGATTACCAAGGCCAACAATTAGTTTCATTCCTAAATTCACCTTTGTTTTTATAGTGTTTTTTTAATTTTTACTTTTTTTACTAGGAAGTTCGATTGCTTGTTTATCACGAAATTTTTCTATTATATCATCATAGTCAGAATCATCGGCTAAATTATTGAAAAATAAATTAGGTTCGATTTCTTTACCTTCAAAAATGAAACTGTTATTATCAAAGAATTCATCAATTTGCAATTCAAGAATATCAAGTGTTTCATCGTCAAATTCAGAAAATGTTTTAATGGTTTCTCAAGTTTTATCATCAATTTGAAAAGCGAGAATGTTCCTTGATTCATCAAAAACTACTGAAAAAATTCTTCCATCTTCAAATTCTGTATAAAAAAGTGAGTAAAACTTTTCTAGTTCAGGTTTTTTAGGATCAAGATTTTTGTTAGCAAGTATAACTCGATCTTTATCAGAAAGGTTAATTACTTGCTTTTTTGATTTTTTAGTGTTTTTCGTTTCCATTTTTAGTTTCTAAAAATCTTTCTAAAATTATTTGCGCTGCCATTTTGTCGATCACTTTCTGTCTTTTTTTAAAGGAAAGACCTATATCAAGTAAAAAAGTTTCAGCTTCTTTTGTCGAAAGTCGTTCATCTTGAAAAACAACTGTAATTTTAAGACTTTTTGTTAATAAATTCGCAAAATTTTCCACCATTTTTGTCCGCGGCGATTCCTTTCCACCTAAAGTTAGCGGATATCCTAAAACAATTGTGGAAATTTGGTAGTGTTTTTTTCAAAAATCAACTCGCGAAACTACACTGGCAAAATCATATCTTTTAAAATTGAATTGTTCAAGTGGATAGGAAATTTTTCCTTCAGAGTCTGAAATTGCAAAACCACAAGATTTAACGCCTAAATCTAGCGCTAAAATTCGGAACTGATTTTCCATAAAAGCTGAATTATTGTTTCTTTTTCTGGTTTTTTTCCAATTTTTCCTTGGGCAATTTTAGCATTTCCGCCCCCTGAACCATCATAGATTTCCAAAATTTTATTAAGAATCAAATCAGACTTTAAAATCGAAGAAGAAACCGTGATTAAATAGTTATCATTTTCGAAATTAGATGCTAAAACAAAGGATGTTTTTGGATTCTTTTGTCTTAGTGTCGCTGCTGACTGTTTTAAATTTGGAAATGAAAAATCGAAATCAAGATAGAAATTAACACCGTTAATTTCGATTAAATTATTTAAATCAAGCTCAAAATTTAGCTGATTTGCTTTCAATTTTAATATCTGTTTGTAATAATCCTTAAGATTTTTTTCAATTTTTCCCAGTTCACTAAATTGCTGTTTTAAATCAGATGAATCTGGTAAATTTAGATTAAAATTAGGCTCAATTTTTTGAACTTTACTTACTAAAGTGGAAATTTTAAAGTTAATTTCCGTGATTTTTTCCTTTAAAAATTTATTATATTCTTCTCAAGAACTAACAGCACGAATTCGGTAAATTCCCGAACCTTTACTTTGACAACTTAAAATCGTGAATTTTTCAATTAATTTTGTGTTTTCGATATGCGTTCCCCCACATAAATCCGTTGTAATTCCAGGAAACATTACAAGACGAAGCGAATTTGGATCCATGTACTCGGATTCTTCAAGTGTCATAATTGCATTTAATTTTTGCGCTTCGCCAATGTCTGTAATCAAATATTTACGGTTAATTTCTTGCTTTATGTATGAATTTACGCGGTTTTCGACAGTTTGTATCTCTTCCTGGCTCGGTTTTTGACTAAAAGGGAAATCAAAAGTTAACCGGTTTTCGTTATTATCAGATCCTAACTGTTTAATTTGCGATCCAAATTGAGCACGAAGTGATGCAAATAAAAGGTGAGTAGCAGAGTGATTTCGCTCTAATTTTATTCGGTTTTCTGAGTTAACTATTAAAAAAACAGGTCCATTTTTATAGACTTTTCCACGAAAAACATGGACATTGTTTAAAAATTTATCTTTAAAAACATTTAGAATTTCAATTTTCTCATTATCCTGAATAATTCAACCTTGATCGTGTTTTTGCCCACCAGCTGTTGCATAAAAAGGGGTTCTGTCAAAAATTGCATAGGATAAATTTTCACTATTTGATTCGGAAATTTCGTCGTTTTCATTGGCTAAAAAACTAATTTTAGCCTCAACTTTTTGGGAATCATAACCGACAAAATCAGAAATTTTCCCCTGAACCTGATCAAGTGAGCCAATTACTTTTTCCATTCCTTTTGCTGTTTTTGCTCTTGAAATTTCAGCGTGTTTTTCTTGAAATTCTATCAATGAATCAAGGCTAAATTCAATATTATGCTCTAATAAAATTTCCTTAGTAAGTTCAGGGGGGAAACCATAAGTTTCAAAAAGTTTAAAAACTATTTCTGGTTTTATTGAGTTTTTACTAATTTTTAGCTCATTTTGAAGTAAATTATGACCTATTTCGAGTGTTTTTGCAAAATTTTCCTCTTCTTGTTGGATAATTTTGCTAATTTTTGGAATGTCAAAATTATACTCTAAGGTTTTACCAACAATTTCCACTAATTTAAATAAAAATGGTTGATTAATTCCTAATTTTTTCCCATTTCAGTACGATCTTCGAATTAAGCGACGAATTATGTAGCCGCGATGCAAATTTGAGGGCATAACTCCGTCATTAATCGCAAAAGTGATTGCGCGAATATGATCGGCAATTACACGAAAACTAGTGTTAATTGCAGTTTGTGCTGGTTTTTTTAAAAAATAATTATTAATATCATAACGAAAATCAGTATTTTTTTCAATTTCAGCAATAATTGGCAAAAAAAGGTCGGTGTCATAGTTAGTTGGACCTTCTTGCAAAATTGAAACAATTCGCTCAAAACCAGCACCAGTATCAATGTTTTTTGACTTTAAAGGCACATAATTTTGCTGTCCATCGTTATTAAATTCGGAAAAAACTATATTTCAAATTTCAATAAAACGGTCGTTTTCAATTTCATTTTTTATTAATTCGCTTCCACGGCTATCAAATTTTTCACCACGGTCAAAATAAATTTCTGTACACGGACCACAAGGGCCTTGCCCTAAATCCCAAAAGTTGGTTTTTCGATTTCCAGGTATTAATTTTTCTTTAGAAAATCCTAAATTTTTCCACTTTTCAAAGGTAAGATCATCGCCATCGTAATAAGTAATAAAAAGTTTTTCGGGGTCTAATTCCAATCTTTTTACTAAAAATTCATAGGCAAAATCGATCGCTTCTGTTTTAAAATAATCTCCAATTGAAAAATTCCCTAACATTTCAAACAATGTATGATGTCGTGAAGTCACTCCGACATTTTCGATGTCATTTGTTCGAAGTGCTTTTTGTGAATTAACAAGTCGTTTTGATGGCGGAATTTTTTTACCCGTAAAATAATCTTTTAAAGTTGCTACTCCCGAGTTAATTCAAAGCAAAGAATCATCATTTTGGGGGACAAGTGGTTTTGATTCAATAAAAAGGTGGTTTTTTTCTTGAAAAAAATCGATTCAAAGTTGTCTAATTTCGCTTGCTGATAATTTTTTCATATTTTTTTTCCTCATTTTAACAATTTTAAACTAATTTTTAAATAATTATTAAATTTTGTATTAAAATTTTGTTTATGTTCCGCTTTTTTGTTAATGAAAAACAAGAAAATTTTTTCATACTTGATGATTTAACTCTAAATCATATTAAAACAGTAAGAATTAAAAATGAAAATTTCATTTGTGTCTATCAAGGTCAATTTTATCTTGTAAAATTGGTTAAAAATTCAAATAAAGCCGAAATTATCGTTAAAATTGACGGTAGCAATGAACCAAAAAACCAAGTTGTTTTAGCAATTGCCGTGATAAAAACAAAAGCTTTTGAATTTGCAATTCAAAAAGCAGTCGAAATTGGTGTTAATGAAATTTGACCCTTTTATAGTAAAAATGTTAGTCAAAAATTGAACGGTGATTTAACAAAAAAATTAAAAAGGTGGGAACAAATTTGCCTTCATAGCGCTCAACAGAGTTTTCGAAATTTAGTTCCAAAAATAAATTTACCTATGAATTATAGGGATGTTTTACAAAAATCTGAAAATTTTCCGGTAAAATTAATTGCTTTTGAAAACGAGAAAAGTAATACTAATTTTCCTGAAACAGACCAAAAAACAATCATAATGGTCGGTCCTGAAGGTGGTTTTGAAGAAACCGAAATTGAATTAGCAAAAAAATCTAACTTTCAAAGTGTTTCGCTTGGAAAGCGAATTTTACGTTCAGAAACAGCAGCAATTTTTCTTTTGTCCAAATGTATAAAAGATTAGAAAATTCAAAAAATTAAATTTTGTTTATTATTATTAAAATGACATTTAAGATTAAAAATTTTGAAAAATGGTTTTGTATTCATAATAAAAGTTTAAAAAATGAAGAAATGTAACAAAAAATATAGTTTTATTGGTCTATTTTTAAGTATAAATTTTGGATTATTACTCGCAAATGTTATTCTACTAACAGATCAAAAAATCAATTCAAATTACAAAATCGGCTTAGATAATATTTTTTAAGATCAATTGTCGAGGTTAAAATTAAAAAAAATGAACAAAACTTTTAATATCAATTTCTAGATATTTTAGTTCTATTAATAGTCTTTTTTTTGCATTATACATTAAATCTGTGTGGATCTCCATATAAAAAGTGCACCTTTTCAATTTTTAGCATTTGGTTTTTCTATAAAATTTAATATAGTTTCTTACCAGGAAAAAGTTCAGCAAACATTTTCTCATCCTCTTGTGCTTTTTTGCTATATTTTCCGCGAAAGTCTATTTTTGCCATTTTTTTAAAATATTTATTCTCATCGGAAAAATCAAAGTTTTCCTTTAAAATTATTGCTTTTTCTTGTTCATTATAAATTTTTGAATCCTTTATAAAATCCGAAAAATGCGTATGTTCATCAACTTGTAGTTCTAAAAATTTTTCTACTGCATCTCGAAATAAAAACAATTCACCGATAGATGATTCAATTAAATTTTTAGTTAGATAATATTTTTTAGGCAAATCAAAAAAGAACTGTGGGTCTTTACCATCACGTAGAAAAATTTCTCTTTCTAGTTTGACTAATTTTTCTTTAAAATAATATTTTAAAATTTTATACTTCCCTTGATAGATATCATCATATAAATTTGAATGGCAAAATCAATAATAAATTTTTTCCTCTCCAACATACAATAAAATGAAATTTTTTAATGCAATTGGGGAAAGTCAACCAACATCGGTTCTATAAGCAAAGTGATAATATGGTTTAAACCAAAAAACAGGTTTTTTTGAATCAAATTTTGAAATTATTTCATCAAAAAGCCCATATTCTTCACCGCCAAAATAGAAAATTTGGAAATTTTCAAGTTTTAATTTCGCCCAACTTTCCAAAATAAAATAATCAGGATCAATAAGATTTTCAAGATCAACTTCATATCTAGGACCAAATAATATTTGCAATAAGTAAATAAATTCAATTTTATTTGTTCATTTATTTAAATTATCATAATAAAACTGACCTTCTTTACCAAAAAGTTGAGTGCAATACTTCCGATATTCAGCACCAAATTTATCAAATCAACTAAGAATAAATTTATCTCTATTTTCAATGTTTAAATCAAGTTTTTTAATTCCGTATTTTTTAAATTTTTCAAGTAAATTATGATAACTTTCAAAAGTGAAAACGTTTTTAATTGGATGTATTTGCGATTCTTTTCCAAAATGGTAGTTCTTTTTTAGCAACTTATTGTAGATATTTTCTAAATTTTTTCCGAGATATTCCTTATTTACATCTACAAATTCTGAATTATATTCATATCTTTTTGATAAAAAATCAAAGATTTTTTCTTGATAATTTTCTAAATTTTTCGGTTTTGCATATGGAACACTTTCCTGAATTTCTTTGATTATTAAATTTTCAATTTCTTTTAGTTTATCTTTTGATTTAAACATTTGCCGAAAAATAACTGGATAAGAAACTGAAAACTCACATTTTTCAAGATCATCAAAGTTTTCAAAAGCAACAACTACCATTTCGCTACCTTTTGAATCATCGATAGTTTCTGAAAAATAAACCTGAGGGGTGTTTATCTCATTTTGATTTTTATTTTTCAAACAATATTCTTCGTTTTCCCAATTAATAATTAAACATTTAATATCATCATAAAAATGAAAGTTTTTAAGTTCTTTTGAAAAAAACACAGTTTTTGGAATATCTTCTAATCTTAAATTATAGACATAATCTTCCTGCTTATAATTTATTCCGATAATTATTTCAATTGGATTGATAGCACCACTGCAAAAATCCATAATATAAGTTCATAAAAAATTAGGTATTCTTCGAAATAAATCATTGCATTCGAAAAAACTTTCATAATGTAAAAATATATTTCTTGTTGAACAAAAACTTTTAATATCAATTTCTAGATATTTTAATTCTAATAATCTTTTTTTTACATTAGACATTAAATCTGTGTGGATTTCCATATAAAAAGTGCACCTTTTCGACATTTAGCATTTGGTTTTTCTATAAAATTTAATATAGTTTCTTACCAGGAAAAAGTTCAGCAAACATTTTCTCATCCTCTTGTGCTTTTTTGCTATATTTTCCGCGAAAGTCGATATTTCTTATTTTTTTAAAATATCTATTCTCATCGGAAAAATCAAAGTTTTCCCTTAAAATTATTGCTTTTTCTTGTTCATTATAAATTTTTGAATCCTTTATAAAATCCGAAAAATGCGTATGTTCATCAACTTGTAGTTCTAAAAATTTTTCTACTGCATCTCGAAATAAAAACAATTCACCGATAGATGATTCAATTAAATTTTTAGTTAGATAATATTTTTTAGGCAAATTAAAAAAGAACTGTGGGTCTTTACCATCACGTAGAAAAATTTCTCTTTCTAGTTTGACTAATTTTTCTTTAAAATAATATTTTAAAATTTTATACTTCCCTTGATAGATATCATCATATAAATTTGAATGGCAAAATCAATAATAAATTTTTTCCTCTCCAACATACAATAAAATAAAATTTTTTAATGCAATTGGGGAAAGCCAACCAACATCGGTTCTATAAGCAAAGTGATAATATGGTTTAAACCAAAAAACAGGTTTTTTTGAATCAAATTTTGAAATTATTTCATCAAAAAGCCCATATTCTTCACCGCCAAAGTAAAAAATTTGGAAATTTTCAAGTTTTAATTTCGCCCAACTTTCCAAAATAAAATAATCAGGATCAATAAGATATTCAAGATCAACTTCATATCTAGGACCAAATAATATTTGCAATAAGTAAATAAATTCAATTTTATTTGTTCATTTATTTAAATTATCATAATAAAACTGACCTTCTTTGCCAAAAAGTTGAGTGCAATACTTCCGGTATTCAGCGCCAAATTTATCAAATCAACTAAGAATAAATTTATCTCTATTTTCAATGTTTAAATCAAGTTTTTTAATTCCGTATTTTTTAAATTTTTCAAGTAAATTATGATAACTTTCAAAAGTGAAAACGTTTTTAATTGGATGTATTTGTGATTCTTTTCCAAAGTAATAATTCTCTTTTAACAACAAATTGTAGATATTTTCTAAATTTTTTCCGAGATATTCCTTATTTACATCTACAAATTCTGAATTATATTCATATCTTTTTGATAAAAAATCAAAGATTTTTTCTTGATAATTTTCTAAATTTTTTGGTTTTGCATATGGAACACTTTCCTGAATTTCTTTGATTATTAAATTTTCAATTTCTTTTAGTTTATCTTTTGATTTAAACATTTGCCGAAAAATAGTTGGATAAGAAATTGAAAATTCACATTTTTCAAGATCGTTAAAGTTTTCAAAAGCAACAACTACCATTCTGTCATCTTTTGAATCATCGATAGTTTCTGAAAAATAAACCTGAGGGGTGATTATCTTGTTCTGATTTTCATTTTTCAAGCAATATTCTTCGTTTTCCCAATCATCGATTAAACATTTAATATCATCATAAAAATGAAAGTTTTTAAGTTCTTTTGAAAAAAACACAGTTTTTGGAATATCTTCTAATCTTAAATTATAGACATAATCTTCCTGCTTATAATTTATCCCGATAATTATCTCAATTGGATTGATAACATCATTGTAAAGATCCATAATATAAGTTCATAAAAAATTAGGTATTCTTCAAAATAAATCAGCGCATTCAAAAAAACCTTCGTGATGAGGAAGTATTCTTAGGGTTGAACAAAAACTTTTAATATCAATTTCTAGATATTTTAGTTCTATTAATAGTCTTTTTTTTGCATTATACATTAAATCTGTGTGGATCTCCATATAAAAAGTGCACCTTTTCAACATTTAGCATTTTATCTCTATCTACTCAATTATCTTTAAATATTAATCTTCTTACGTGAAAACTAGGAAAAAAGACATTTTGGTATTCTTTATTTGGTTTAGACTTACGATTAGGAATAATAAATACATTTTCAGGCTTAGTTCAATCAATTGGATCTCTTGCTAGACCATTTCCAACAACAAAATGACTTTTAGAAAAATGGTGATTTTTATTTAAATTATTGTCATCTGATATTCAACTACTTTTCCCTAAAATAAAATTTGCTGTATCTCTTGTTTTTTCGGCTAAAGCTCGCATAACTAATCGATTATTTGAATAAAAATCTACAGGGGAATTTAGTTTTAAATTCATATTTTTACGATCATCCTTATTTTTACCAACATTATTTTTTATTGAACTAGGGAGCAAATTATCAATAACAATTTGAGTTAATTTTGACTGGGCTAGTAAGCTTCCAACTGCCAATGCCCAAGCTTGAGTTTCTGATATTTCTTGTTCACTAATAACAAAATGGGGTGTTAGATCTTTGTCATGAAAATTAAAAAATCAAGCAAGATGGATTCCTTTGTATTTCTGTAAACTTTTCTTGTCTTTTACAATAGAAAGTGTTATAACATTTGCTTTTGCTTTTGTTTTTGCTTTTGCTTTTGATTCTGTTTTTTCTTTTGTCCTAATTTTAGATTCACCTTCTTCTCTTGGTAGGCTATCTAAATCAACAACAATTGAACTCTCAGTTTTTGAAATGATTTCGCTATTATTTGACTCATAGCGGCTTCTAGTGCCGCTATCAATTCATCTACCAATATCACTAACGATATCTGGCATTTTAACTGCTACTGTTGTAACGGCAACTGTTGCAACTACAGCCGCTACAGCTTTTGCAATAAATGGAATAAAAGGTAGTAAGAAAAATAAGGTTTTTTCAACTCGAGTTGGTTTTAGTAATTCTTCAAAATCAACAATATGATTTTCAAATTTTAGTTTTGGTTTTTCATCTTCAAAATACAGAATAGCTTTTTTGTTAACAATTTCAAGCGAAAGACTATTCAAAATTACATCGCCATTTTGATTAATTTTGATTTTTATATCATCAAAATTAGGAACATCAGATTTAGTGCTTGTCTTGTTTATTTGTATTCTGTTTTTTTCAATATTGGCGTTAATAATTAATGAATTTTGTTCGTTTGTAGTTGAAGTAATTTGCACTAAATCTTTGAAATTTACAAGTTTTTTTGAATTTGGTATGTTTAAATCACGAGTTTGTACTTTAAAATCTGAATGATTTTTTGTATTTTGAAAGTGCCAAAGTGGTGCAAAAACACTTACAGTTATTGAAGAAAATGCGATAATATTTACAATAAATTTAAAAAATTTCAGTCGTTTCTTCATTAAATTTCCTTTTTTTTTAATAAATAATTATAATTTTAACAGTTAATGAAGCATTGTTTTTAAAATTTTAGCATATAATAAATTTTTTTCAAAAATATGTTAAAAATGTTGTATTTTTGAAAAAAATTTAAAATTTATCTAAAATAGAAAAATTTTAACTAACCTTAGATTCAACTTTGAACATAAAAATTTTTTTCTGTCTTTTGTGAAAGTTTTAAATGAAAAATGAAAAAATTGAACAAAAAATATAGTTTGATAGGTTTGTTTTTAAGCATAAATTTTGGATTATTAGTTGCAAACATTACCTTGCTAGCAAATCAAAAAGTTAATTTAAGTTATAAAATTAACTTGGATAATCTTTTAAATTCAATTGTTGAAATTAAAATTAAAAAAAATGAACAAAACTTTTATGCAACTGGTTTTGTTTTGGATAATATGATCATCACAAACAAGCACATTCTTGATGATGCCGATAAAACCGATATTTTTTACCGTTTTGCAAACGAAAAAGATTATACTAAATCTAAAATTATTAATATTTCAAAAAAATATGACATATTAAGTTTGGAATTAAAGTCAAAATCTAAAAATCTTGAATTAGAAACAAATTTTAACTACGGTGAAGAAATTTTTACAATCGGAAACCCGCATAATCTTGGTCTTACAATTAACAAAGGAATTGTTTCGGGCACTAATAAGTTAGAAAATGAAGGTATTTTTGTTCGAAGTAATATAACAATCGAACCAGGGAATAGTGGCGGCCCTGTTTTAAATAGTAAAAATAAAGTTATCGGAATAATGACATCACGACTTGTAAACGAAAAACCAGTCCAAGGTATCTCGTTTTTCATTCCTTCAAATCAAATAAAAGAATTCCTAAATTCGAATTAGTTTTTATAAAATTTTTAAAATTTTTGTTTTATTGTTGTAAAATTAACTCTAATATTTGTTGTGATAAAAGTGATTTTTGATCTAATTAAAACAAAAAATATTAGTTTTTAGGTGAATAATGAAAAGGAAAATCAAAATCCTTAAATATATAGCTAATTTTTTTCTTTTAGCGCACTTAGTTTATCAACTATAATCCCCTTAACTTACCAACAGAAAACAATTTTAAAACAAAATTTTAATGTTTTAAATCGCGATTTTGATGAAAATTATAATAAGAAAATCGCTAATTTTAGTGATTTTCTAGAACTAAAAAGTGTCCAAGAAGATGGCCAAAACTTAATAATTGAATCTAAATTAAAAAAATCTTTTAGTCTAATTCAACAAACTTCTACTAATTTAAAAATCAATAATGATCAATATTTTAATTTGATAGTTAAACCAAATGGTGAAGTTTTAGTTAATAGTAAAGAATTAAAAATTTTTAATGAAATAGGAAAAATCTACTTAAAAAACAAGACTCCACACCTTGTTTTTCGTGGTTATGATCTTGATTTTGATGCTTTAGTTAAATATAAAAAAATTGAAAAAACTTTCTTTTTTGCGATTCCAGCGATTGTTTGAGCAATTGGTGGGGCAATTATTGCGGCCACAGGAACCTATGCTTTACATGAAGTTGGAAAAAGTATTGCCGATTCAATACCTGCTGATAATGTTTTTGGTGGTCTAGGTAGTTGAGGGCAATCTGTTGGTTATATTGAAAAAATTGAAGCTGATGATGTGTTTAAAAAAGATAAACCAATCAAAAAAGACGAAGCAATTGCTGCCGCAAAGACGATCACTTTTAGTTGTTTCAGATGAAGAACAACTTAAAAAATTTGATGGAATCCATCTTGCATATCTTTCAGATTTGACAGGGTCTGTTATTATAAGTAGTCAAGAAATTAATTTTTATCTTGCGTGAATCTTTGCTGTCAATTATAGATTGTTTGCAGATATTTTTCTGTCAAAAATAACAGATCTTGGTGTTTATTCTTCGCTTAACAAATCTCTACCTGAAAAATTTGGAAAATATGTTGATTTTTACTCTCAAAGTCGCGACCAAATGTTTGAATTGGCAACTGCAACAGCTACAACTTTAAATACAATTTTGGGTTTTAGTCAAATAACTAACGGTTATTTAAATGATGATGGTGATTTTGATAAGGAAAAATGATATGTAGGTGAGAATAGTTTATTAGATGACGTAATTGATATTAAAGATAGTGAGATCGAGTTAGTAAATGGTAAGCCAAAAGTTAGAGACAACAACAATGTTAAAAAAACGATAATGTTCAATTACTTTCATGTTCAAAGAAAAGCTATGAATTTCAATCATTATCCTGATAATAGACAAACAAAATTAAATCTCAGGAAATCATATGAAAAAACTCATTTTTTGTATGAAAGACCTTTAATAATTGGAGGAAAAATTGTTGGAAAAAATTAATGAAAAACTAGAAAATTCTGCTTACATTTTCATAAATAAGTCCAAATTTGTCTCAACTAGAAATATAGATTCTGATGTTTCTTATTCAGATGAGAGTTTAAAAGAAATTTTAAAGCGGAAAGAACCACAAGCAGTTCCGTTTATTGATATGGTGCAATTTGTGGGTAGATTAGACGATTATTACAACAATGCAATCGAGGATCTAATCGCTTTACAATATAAAAAGGATGACAATATTTACCATCTTTATCTAGATGAGATAAGAAATGCAACTTTTATTGTAAAATCGCTTGAAAAATATAGTTTTTACGAAGAAAAAATTAAAAAATTTATTGATGCTAATTGATCAAAAGATGTAGATTTTAACGATATTTTTTCAAAAAAAATAACTAATATTCAAGAAAATTGACAAGGTTGGTCAAAAGTTGTTATCGCCCTTGAAGACTTTGAAAATCCAGCAAAATGCCAATATTCAATTGCTTTCCCTAAAGATTTAACGCACGGATTTTCTTCACTTGAAAAAAGAAAAGAAGTCGAAGACTTAATAATTAAGGAAATTGAAGAACTAATTCCGTTTGCAAAACCGAAAAATATCGAAAATCATCAAGAAAAAATTTTTGATTTTTTAACAAATCGCTATCAATATAATAGTAAATTTTTCGAAAAAAACAAGTCATATTTAGGTGAAAAAGTTGAAAAACAACTTGAAAAAATAAGAAAAACTGGACTAAAAAACAAGTATAAATTGGCTTATAATGTAAGAACATTAGAAATTTATGAAATTATTTTGCAAAAATTTGCAAAATACAACATCAAAAAAGTTAATCTAAACATTGAAAATCGCGAGAAATATATCTTAAGCTGGCTTGATAAATTCGGTCAAGAATACAAGCAGCATTGCTATGAACTTTTTGGTAAAAAAGGAATTGAATATTTTAATGATCTAAATTTATGAACAAATAAGTTAGAATTTTTCTATCTTTTACAGATGTTTTTTGGTCCTGAACATACTTTAATTGATGAATATTTAGCAAACCCTGATTGATTAATTGTTCCAAGTTGAGTTATGCTAAACAAGGAAAAGTTTGAAATTTTCTACTTTGGTGGTTCAGAATATGGAATTCATCAGGAAATAATTGAACAAATTGATTCAAAAAAACCAACTTTTTGACTAAATAATCAGTATTCACACTGTGTCACTGGCGATACATTGTGAGTTCCGCAACTGGCTTTGCACAATTTTATTTTTTTATACCATGATGGTGAAAATATTTTTTATTGAATCGGTATCACACCATTTTATGATCTAGTTTATTTAGGGAAATATGAATCATTAAGAATTTATTATAAAAATATGATTTATGAATTAGAAAAAGACATTTTTTTACGCGAAGGAACCGAACCAAAACTCTTTCCTGCAGGTTTGCACGGTGATTCTTGGCTTTATTCTAACGAATATCACACACGAAAAGATGTAATTAAAGGTTCAAAACAAGAATTTGAAAAACTAACAAAAGCTATTAATTTATATGAAAAAAAATATAAAAAAGAATATAAAACTTTTGACTTGTTTATAAAAAGATCGGGTTTGTATTCGCTAAAAGAACAAGATTTAATTCTTAAAAACGATGTATTTAACGAAATTTATAACTCGAATAAAACAATTGAAAATTGATTGACTGTCATTGAGGAAAAAATTAAAGACTTTGATTTTCGGGCAATTTATAAAAAGAAACTTTATGACTGTGATTAAAAAAGGGAAAAATTGGTGAAATTATAAAGAAAAAGTTTTTTTAAAATCTAATGCAAAAATGCTATAGAAAATATGTAGGCGAAACTTTAAATGCAATTTTAGATTTTAAACCTATAACTGATTAATATTTAAATAATGATATAGATTTCCCTAAAAAACATTAGTTATGAAAAGAACAAATATATTTTTAAACTTGTGCCTCTATGCTTATGTTCTTTTTTTCGCATTATACATTAAATCTGTGTGGATCTCCATATAAAAAGTGCACCTTTTCAATGTTTAGCATTTGGTTTTTCTATAAAATTTAATATAGTTTCTTACCAGGAAAAAGTTCAGCAAACATTTTCTCATCCTCTTGTGCTTTTTTGCTACCCACTCCACGAAAATCTATTTTCGCGATTTTGTCAAAATAGTCATTTTCATCATAACAGTACCAAGAAAAATCAAAGTGTTCTTCTAAAATCAATTCCTTCTCTTTTTTGTTATATATATTTGAATTTTTTACAAAGTTTGAAAAATACATATGCTCATCAAAAGTTTCTTCCCAGTATCTGTTTATTGCGTTGCGGAATAAAATTAACTCATTAATAGATGATTCAATTACGTTTTTAGAAAGACAGCCTTTTTGTGATGAACAAGGGAAGAATTGCGGATCTTTGCCATCACGCAGAAAAATATCTTTTTCAAGTTTTACCAATTTTTCTTTAAAATAATATTTTAAAATTTCATACTTACCTTGATAAATATCATCGTATAAGTTTGAATGACAAAATCAGTAATAAATTTTTTCACCGTCAATATATAATAAAATGAAATTTTTTACTGCAATGGGGGAAATTCAACCAAGATTCGATCTATAAAAAGATTGGTAATATGGTTTATATCAAAAAACTGGTTTTTTTGAATCAAATTTTGAAATTATTTCATCAAAAAATCCGTATTCTTCGCCGCCAAAGTAAAAAATTTGAAAATTTTCAAGTTTTAATTTCGCCCAACTTGGTAAAATAAGATAATCAGGTTCAGTAAGATAGTCATTATCAAATTGATATCTAGGACCGAATAATATTTGCAGTAAATAGATAAATTCAATTTCATTTGTTCATTTATTTAAATTATCATAATAAAATTGACCTTTTTTGCCGAAAAGTTCAATACAATATTTCCGGTATTCAGAACCAAATTTATCAAATCAACTAATGATAAATTTATCACGATTTTCTATATTTAAATCGAGTTTTTTGATCCCGTATTTCTTAAATTTTTCAAGTAAATTATTATAACTTTCAAAAGTAAACACATTTTGAATTGACTGTATTTTTGCATTTATTTTAGGATGATATTTGTCTTTTAGCAATAAATTGTAGATATTTTCTATTTTTTCTCCAAGATATTTTTTATTTACATCACCAAATTCTGAATTATATTCATATCTTTTCGATAAAAAATCAAAGATTTTTTCTTGATAATTTTCTAAATTTTTCGGTTTAGCATAAGGAACGCTCTCCTGAACTTCTTTAATTATTAATCCTTCAATTTTCTTTAATTCATCTTTTGATTCAAATATTTCTAGAAAAATAGTAGGGTAAGAAACTGAAAATTCACATTTTTCTACATTATTAAAATTTTCAAAAGCAACAACAACCACCTGTGAACCTCTATTTTCACCTAAATAAGCTGAAAAATGTGGTTCCAAATTGATTCTATTTTGCTCATATTTCTCTCAATTAATACCTTGATCTCTTATTTTTTTCTCCCAAAAATCTATTTTTAGATAAATATCATTATAAAAATGAAAGTTTTTAAGTTCTTTTGAAAAAAACACAGTTTTTGGAATATCTTCTAATTTTAAATTGTAAATATAATCTCCTTGCTTATAGTTTATCCCAATAACTGTCTCAATCGGGTTGATATAATTGTATTCGGGTTCCATATAAGCAATTCAGTCAGGTTGCATAGAATAAACTCATAAAAAATCTGGTATTTTTTTGTTTTTAGGTCTTCCATCTGGATAATCTCGATAATGACTAATTACATTTGTGGTTGAATAAAAACTTTTTATGTCAATTTCTAAATATTTTAATTCTATTAGTGGTCTTTTTTTTAAATTAGATATTAAATTTATTTGGTTCTCCATATAAAAAGTGCACCTTTTCAACATTTAGCATTTGGTTTTTCTATAAAATTTAATATAGTTTCTTACCAGGAAAAAGTTCGGCAAACATTGCCTCGTCCTCCTGTGCTTTTTTGCTACCCACTCCACGAAAATCTATTTTCGCGATTTTGTCAAAATAGTCATTTTCGTCATAATAGTTCTCAGAAAAATCAAAGTTTTCCCTTAAAATTATTGCTTTTTCTTGTTCGTTATAAATTTTTGAATCCTTTATAAAATCCGAAAAATAAGTATATTTATCAACTTGTAGTTCTAAAAATTTTTCTACTGCATCTCGAAATAAAAACAATTCACCGATAGATGATTCAATTAAATTTTTAGTTAGATAATATTTTTTAGGCAAATCAAAAAAGAACTGTGGGTCTTTACCATCACGTAGAAAAATTTCTCTTTCTAGTTTAACTAATTTTTCTTTAAAATAATATTTTAAAATTTTATACTTCCCTTGATAGATATCATCATATAAATTTGAATGGCAAAATCAATAATAAATTTTTTCCTCTCCAACATACAATAAAATGAAATTTTTTAATGCAATTGGGGAAAGTCAACCAACATCGGTTCTATAAGCAAAGTGATAATATGGTTTAAACCAAAAAACAGGTTTTTTTGAATCAAATTTCGAAATTATTTCATCAAAAAACCCATATTCTTCACCGCCAAAATAGAAAATTTGGAAATTTTCAAGTTTTAATTTCGCCCAACTTTCCAAAATAAAATAATCAGGAACAGTAAGATATTCAAGATCATCTTCATATCTAGGACCAAATAATATTTGCAATAAGTAAATAAATTCAATTTTATTTGTTCATTTATTTAAATTATCATAATAAAACTGACCTTCTTTGCCAAAAAGTTGAGTGCAATACTTCCGGTATTCAGCGCCAAATTTATCAAATCAACTAAGAATAAATTTATCTCTATTTTCAATGTTTAAATCAAGTTTTTTAATTCCGTATTTTTTAAATTTTTCAAGTAAATTATGATAACTTTCAAAAGTGAAAACGTTTTTAATTGGATGTATTTGCGATTCTTTTCCAAAGTAATAATTCTCTTTTAACAACAAATTGTAGATATTTTCTAAATTTTTTCCGAGATATTCCTTATTTACATCTACAAATTCTGAATTATATTCATATCTTTTTGATAGAAAATCAAAGATTTTTTCTTGATAATTTTCTAAATTTTTCGGTTTTGCATATGGAACACTTTCCTGAATCTCTTTGATTATTAAATTTTCAATTTTCCTTAATTCACTTTTGGATTTAAACATTTGCCGAAAAATAGTTGGATAAGAAATTGAAAATTCACATTTTTCAAGATCGTTAAAGTTTTCAAAAGCAGCAACTACCATTTCGCTACCTTTTGAATCATCGATAGTTTCTGAAAAATAAACCTGAGGGGTGTTTATCTCATTTGGATTTTTATTTTTCAAACAATATTCTTCGTTTTCCCAATTAATAATTAAACATTTAATATCATCATAAAAATGAAAGTTTTTAAGCTCTTTAGAAAAAAACACAGTTTTTGGAATATCTTCTAACCTTAAATTATAAACATAATCTTCCTGCTTATAATTTATCCCGATAATTATCTCAATTGGATTGATAACACTATTGCAAAAATCCATAATATAAGTTCATAAAAAATTAGGTATTCTTCGAAATAAATCATTGCATTCGAAAAAACTTTCATAATGTAAAAATATATTTCTTGTTGAACAAAAACTTTTAATATCAATTTCTAGATATTTTAATTCTAATAATCTTTTTTTTACATTAGACATTAAATCTGTGTGGATTTCCATATAAAAAGTGCACCTTTTCAATGTTTAGCATTTCGTTTTTTCTATAAAATTTAATATAGTTTCCTCTTACCAGGAAAAAGTTCAGCAAACATTTTCTCATCCTCTTGTGCTTTTTTGCTATATTTTCCGCGAAAGTCTATTTTTGCCATTTTTTTAAAATATCTATTCTCGTCGGAAAAATCAAAGTTTTCCCTTAAAATTATTGCTTTTTCTTGTTCGTTATAAATTTTTGAATCCTTTATAAAATCCGAAAAATACGTATATTTATCAACTTGTAGTTCTAAAAATTTTTCTACTGCATCTCGAAACAAAAACAATTCATCGATAGATGATTCAATTAAATTTTTAGTTGGATAATCTTTTTTAGGCAAATCAAAAAAGAACTGTGGGTCTTTACCATCACGTAGAAAAATTTCTCTTTCTAGTTTAACTAACTTTTCTTTAAAATAATATTTTAAAATTTGATACTTCCCTTGATAGATATCATCATATAAATTTGAATGGCAAAATCAATAATAAATTTTTCCCTCTCCAACATACAATAAAATGAAATTTTTTAATGCGGTTGGGGAAAGTCAACCAACATCAGTTCTATAAGCAAAGTGATAATATGGTTTAAACCAAAAAACAGGTTTTTTTGAATCAAATTTCGAAATTATTTCATCAAAAAGCCCATATTCTTCACCGCCAAAATAGAAAATTTGGAAATTTTCAAGTTTTAATTTCGCCCAACTTTCCAAAATAAAATAATCAGGATCAATAAGATTTTCAAGATCAACTTCATATCTAGGACCAAATAATATTTGCAATAAGTAAATAAATTCAATTTTATTTGTTCATTTATTTAAATTATCATAATAAAACTGACCTTCTTTGCCAAAAAGTTGAGTGCAATACTTCCGATATTCAGCACCAAATTTATCAAATCAACTAAGAATAAATTTATCCCGGTTTTCAATGTTTAAATCAAGTTTTTTAATTCCGTATTTTTTAAATTTTTCAAGTAAATTATGATAACTTTCAAAAGTGAAAACGTTTTTAATTGGATGTATTTGCGATTCTTTTCCAAAGTAATAATTCTCTTTTAACAACAAATTGTAGATATTTTCTAAATTTTTTCCGAGATATTCCTTATTTACATCTACAAATTCTGAATTATATTCATATCTTTTTGATAAAAAATCAAAGATTTTTTCTTGATAATTTTCTAAATTTTTCGGTTTTGCATATGGAACACTTTCCTGAATTTCTTTGATTATTAAATTTTCAATTTCTTTTAGTTTATCTTTTGATTTAAACATTTGCCGAAAAATAGTTGGATAAGAAATTGAAAATTCACATTTTTCAAGATCATCAAAGTTTTCAAAAGCAACAACTACCATTCTCTCATCTTTTGAATCATCGATAGTTTCTGAAAAATAAACCTGAGGGGTGATTATCTCATTTTGATTTTTATTTTTCAAACAATATTCTTCGTTTTCCCAATCATCGATTAAACATTTAATATCATCATAAAAATGAAAGTTTTTAAGTTCTTTTGAAAAAAACACAGTTTTTGGAATATCTTCTAATCTTAAATTATAGACATAATCTTCCTGCTTATAATTTATCCCGATAATTATCTCAATTGGATTGATAGCACCACTGCAAAAATCCATAATATAAGTTCATAAAAAATTAGGTATTCTTCAAAATAAATCATTGCATTCGAAAAAACCTTCGTGATGAGGAATTATTCTTAGGGTTGAACAAAAACTTTTAATATCAATTTCTAGATATTTTAGTTCTATTAATAGTCTTTTTTTTGCATTAGACATTAAATCTGTGTGGATCTCCATATAAAAAGTGCACCTTTTCAATATTTAGCATTTGGTTTTTCTATAAAATTTAATATAGTTTCTTACCAGGAAAAAGTTCGGCAAACATTACCTCGTCCTCCTGTGCTTTTTTGCTACCCACTCCACGAAAATCTATTTTCGCGATTTTGTCAAAATAGTCATTTTCGTCATAATAGTTCTCAGAAAAATCAAAGTTTTCCCTTAAAATTATTGCTTTTTCTTGTTCGTTATAAATTTTTGAATCCTTTATAAAATCCGAAAAATACGTATATTCATCAACTTGTAGTTCTAAAAATTTTTCTACTGCATCTCGAAATAAAAACAATTCACCGATAGATGATTCAATTAAATTTTTAGTTAGATAATATTTTTTAGGCAAATTAAAAAAGAACTGTGGGTCTTTACCATCACGTAGAAAAATTTCTCTTTCTAGTTTGACTAATTTTTCTTTAAAATAATATTTTAAAATTTTATACTTCCCTTGATAGATATCATCATATAAATTTGAATGGCAAAATCAATAATAAATTTTTTCCTCTCCAACATACAATAAAATGAAATTTTTTAATGCAATTGGGGAAAGCCAACCAACATCGGTTCTATAAGCAAAGTGATAATATGGTTTAAACCAAAAAACAGGTTTTTTTGAATCAAATTTTGCAATTATTTCATCAAAAAGCCCATATTCTTCACCGCCAAAGTAAAAAATTTGGAAATTTTCAAGTTTTAATTTCGCCCAACTTTCCAAAATAAAATAATCAGGAACAGTAAGATATTCAAGATCATCTTCATATCTAGGACCAAATAATATTTGCAATAAGTAAATAAATTCAATTTTATTTGTTCATTTATTTAAATTATCATAATAAAACTGACCTTCTTTGCCAAAAAGTTGAGTGCAATACTTCCGGTATTCAGCGCCAAATTTATCAAATCAACTAAGAATAAATTTATCTCTATTTTCAATGTTTAAATCAAGTTTTTTAATTCCGTATTTTTTAAATTTTTCAAGTAAATTATGATAACTTTCAAAAGTGAAAACGTTTTTAATTGGATGTATTTGCGATTCTTTTCCAAAGTAATAATTCTCTTTTAACAACAAATTGTAGATATTTTCTAAATTTTTTCCGAGATATTCCTTATTTACATCTACAAATTCTGAATTATATTCATATCTTTTTGATAGAAAATCAAAGATTTTTTCTTGATAATTTTCTAAATTTTTCGGTTTTGCATATGGAACACTTTCCTGAATTTCTTTGATTATTAAATTTTCAATTTTCCTTAATTCACTTTTGGATTTAAACATTTGCCGAAAAATAGTTGGATAAGAAATTGAAAATTCACATTTTTCAAGATCGTTAAAGTTTTCAAAAGCAGCAACTACCATTTCGCTACCTTTTGAATCATCGATAGTTTCTGAAAAATAAACCTGAGGGGTGTTTATCTCATTTGGATTTTTATTTTTCAAACAATATTCTTCGTTTTCCCAATTAATAATTAAACATTTAATATCATCATAAAAATGAAAGTTTTTAAGCTCTTTAGAAAAAAACACAGTTTTTGGAATATCTTCTAACCTTAAATTATAAACATAATCTTCCTGCTTATAATTTATCCCGATAATTATCTCAATTGGATTGATAACACTATTGCAAAGATCCATATTATAAGTTCATAAAAAATTAGGTATTCTTCGAAATAAATCATTACATTCAAAAAAACTTTCATAATGTAAAAATATATTTCTTGTTGAACAAAAACTTTTAATATCAATTTCTAGATATTTTAATTCTAATAATCTTTTTTTTACATTAGACATTAAATCTGTGTGGATTTCCATATAAAAAGTGCACCTTTTCAATGTTTAGCATTTCGTTTTTTCTATAAAATTTAATATAGTTTCCTCTTACCAGGAAAAAGTTCAGCAAACATTTTCTCATCCTCTTGTGCTTTTTTGCTATATTTTCCGCGAAAGTCTATTTTTGCCATTTTTTTAAAATATCTATTCTCATCGGAAAAATCAAAGTTTTCCCTTAAAATTATTGCTTTTTCTTGTTCGTTATAAATTTTTGAATCCTTTATAAAATCCGAAAAATACGTATATTTATCAACTTGTAGTTCTAAAAATTTTTCTACTGCATCTCGAAACAAAAACAATTCAGCGATAGATGATTCAATTAAATTTTTAGTTGGATAATCTTTTTTAGGCAAATTAAAAAAGAACTGTGGGTCTTTACCATCACGTAGAAAAATTTCTCTTTCTAGTTTGACTAATTTTTCTTTAAAATAATATTTTAAAATTTGATATTTTCCTTGATAGATATCATCATATAAATTTGAATGGCAAAATCAATAATAAATTTTTTCGCCATCAACATACAATAAAATGAAATTTTTTAATGCAATTGGGGAAAGCCAACCAACATCGGTTCTATAAGCAAAGTGATAATATGGTTTAAACCAAAAAACAGGTTTTTTTGAATCAAATTTCGAAATTATTTCATCAAAAAATCCGTATTCTTCACCGCCAAAATAGAAAATTTGGAAATTTTCAAGTTTTAATTTCGCCCAACTTTCCAAAATAAAATAATCAGGATCAATAAGATTTTCAAGATCAACTTCATATCTAGGACCAAATAATATTTGCAATAAGTAAATAAATTCAATTTTATTTGTTCATTTATTTAAATTATCATAATAAAACTGACCTTCTTTACCAAAAAGTTGAGTGCAATACTTCCGGTATTCAGCGCCAAATTTATCAAATCAACTAAGAATAAATTTATCTCTATTTTCAATGTTTAAATCAAGTTTTTTAATTCCGTATTTTTTAAATTTTCCAAGTAAATTATGATAACTTTCAAAAGTGAAAACGTTTTTAATTGGATGTATTTGCGATTCTTTTCCAAAATGATAGTTATTTTTTAGCAGCTTATTGTAGATATTTTCTAAATTTTTTCCGAGATATTCCTTATTTACATCTACAAATTCTGAATTATATTCATATCTTTTTGATAAAAAATCAAAGATTTTTTCTTGATAATTTTCTAAATTTTTTGGTTTTGCATATGGAACACTTTCCTGAATTTCTTTGATTATTAAATTTTCAATTTCTTTTAGTTTATCTTTTGATTTAAACATTTGCCGAAAAACAACTGGATAAGAAACTGAAAACTCACATTTTTCAAGATCATCAAAGTTTTCAAAACCAACAACTACCATTTCGCTACCTTTTGAATCATCGATAGTTTCTGAAAAATAAACCTGAGGGGTGATTATCTCATTTTGATTTTTATTTTTCAAACAATATTCTTCGTTTTCCCAATTAATAATTAAACATTTAATATCATCATAAAAATGAAAGTTTTTAAGCTCTTTAGAAAAAAACACAGTTTTTGGAATATCTTCTAATCTTAAATTATAGACATAATCTTCCTGCTTATAATTTATTCCGATAATTATTTCAATTGGATTGATAGCACCACTGCAAAAATCCATAATATAAGTTCATAAAAAATTAGGTATTCTTCGAAATAAATCATTGCATTCGAAAAAACTTTCATAATGTAAAAATATATTTCTTGTTGAACAAAAACTTTTAATATCAATTTCTAGATATTTTAATTCTAATAATCTTTTTTTTACATTAGACATTAAATCTGTGTGGATTTCCATATAAAAAGTGCACCTTTTCGACATTTAGCATTTTATCTCTATCTACTCAATTATCTTCAAATATTAGTCTTCTTACGTGAAAACTAGGAAAAAAGACATTTTGGTATTCTTTATTTGGTTTAGACTTAGGATCAGGAATGAAAAATACATTTTCAGGCTTAGTTCAATCAATTGGATCTCTTGCTAGACCATTCCCAACAACAAAATGACTTTTAGAAAAATGGTGATTTTTATTTAAATTATTGTCATCTGATATTGATCTACTATTTCCTAAAATAAAATTTGCTGTATCTCTTGTTTTTTCGGCTAAAGTTCGCATAACTAATCGATTATTTGAGTAAAAATCTACAGGGGAATTTAGTTTTAAATTCATATTTTTACGGTCATTCTTTTTTTTACCAATATTATTTTTTATTGAACTAGGCAGCAAATTATCAATAACAATTTGAGTTAATTTTGACTGGGCTAGTAAGCTTCCAACTGCTAAGGCCCAAGCTTGAGTTTCTGATATTTCTTGTTCACTAATAACAAAATGGGGTGTTAGATCTTTGTCATGAAAATTAAAAAATCAAGCAAGATGGATTCCTTTGTATTTCTGTAAACTTTTCTTGTCTTTTACAATAGAAAGGGTTATAACATTTGCTTTTGCTTTTGTTTTTGTTTTTGATTCTGTTTTTTCTTTTGTCCTAATTTTAGATTCACCTTCTTCTCTTGGTAGACTATCTAAATCAACAACAATTGAACTTTCAGTTTTTGAAATGATTTCGCTATTATTTGACTCATAGCGGCTTCTAGTGCCGCTATCAATTCATCTACCAATATCACTAACGATATCTGGCATTTTAACTGCTACTGTTGTAACGGCAACTGTTGCAACTACAGCCGCTACAGCTTTTGCAATAAATGGAATAAAAGGTAGTAAGAAAAAGAAGGTTTTTTCAACTCGAGTTGGTTTTAGTAATTCTTCAAAATCAACAATATGATTTTCAAATTTTAGTTTTGGTTTTCCATCTTCAAAATACAGAATAGCTTTTTTGTTAAAAATTTCAAGCGAAAGACTATTCAAAATTACATCGCCATTTTGATTAATTTTGATTTTTATATCATCAAAATTAGGAACATCAGATTTAGTGCTTGTCTTGTTTATTTGTATTCCGTTTTTTTCAATATTGGCGTTAATAATTAATGAATTTTGTTCGTTTGTAGTTGAAGTAATTTGCACTAAATCTTTGAAATTTACAAGTTTTTTTGAATTTGGTATGTTTAAATCACGAGTTTGTACTTTAAAATCTGAATGATTTTTTGTATTTTGAAAGTGCCAAAGTGGTGCAAAAACACTTACAGTTATTGAAGAAAATGCGATAATATTTACAATAAATTTAAAAAATTTCAGTCGTTTCTTCATTAAATTAAGTTAGTATAGGAAAATGAGACACATCATTATTTTTAATTATTTTTAAAACAAATTTTTATTATTTTTTATTCTCCAAAATTGTGAAAATTTTTTTGAGCACCAAATTGTTCAAAATGAGAATTTGGACTCAAATATGAAAGGCAACTTTGCACTCTAGTTTTATTGTATCATTTAACAAATGAGCTGATTTTTTGATGGGCATCTTCAAGGTTTTCAAAAATTTTACCCTCAACATTCAAGTATTCTCTTTGTAAAATAGCATAAAAGTATTCAATCGGGCGGTTTGCAAGCGCGTTTCCTTTTGGCGACATTGATTGTTGAATGTTGTTTTCTTTTAAAAATTGAGCAAATCGGTGGTTAGCATATTCAACTCCATGATCTGAATGGAAAAATTTAGGTGTAATTTTGTGTTTTTTGATTGTTTCTTTTACTAATTTTATTGTTTCTTCTGAAAATCTAGTCTTGGAAATTGAAAAATTTAGCAAATAATTAGATTTTGTTTCAATTATTGAATGCAAAAAATAAAAATCATCGCCAATTCTTATAAATTTAATATCAGCAAATCATTTTTCACCAAAATTTTTAGATTCAAATTGTCCTTTGATATGATCTTCGGCTCAAATCCGCGAAAATTTAGCTTCTTTTGGCGCATTTTTACCTTGTTTTTTGTAAGCAATCGATTTTATCCCTAAATGTTCATAGTGTTTTTGAAAAACATATGTGCTTATATTATTTCCTTGATTTTTGTATACATTATACAAATTATCTCGACCTTTTACTTTTCTGTTAAAATTAAAACTTTCAAGAATTCAATCAAGTAATTCTTTACTGTATACCATTTCTTTTGGTGATTTTTTCACCTTTATTTTGCGATAAATCGATGTGCGATTAACTTTTAAAACGCTGCAAAGTCTTGTTGAATTTTCGATTTGATCCTTATCTTTTTCTGCTTCTTGTTTTCGCTTTTTAAGTTCGTCCATTACAATTGCAGGATCAATCCCGTATCTTCTAAGGACGTTTTCCATTATTTCTTGATAAATTCCGCGGTCATTTTCCGAAAGATCGTTAATTGTGTATTGTTTTTTTGACTTACGTGGTGATTTATTTTTACCACGTGTGCTAATTAATCCGTTCATACCATAATTATAATACTTTTTTTGTCAGTTTCGAATTAAATTATTCGCATATGTCTGTAAAAAACCCTCTTTTTGCGATTTTTTATTAACTGATTTATTTTTATAAATTTCACGAAACTCGTTTGCAAAATGTATAGTCGCACTTTTGAATCCTTGCGATTCAGCGATTTTGATATATTTGATTTTTTCATTAATTGAAAATTTATTTTGTTTCATAAAAAAACACACCTCTCTTGGTGTGTCTCATTTTTTTCTACTAATTTATTTCTTCATTAAATTTCCTTTTTTTTTAATAAATAATTATAATTTTAACAGTTAATGAAGCATTGTTTTTAAAATTTTAGCATATAATAAATTTTTTTCAAAAATATGTTAAAAATGTTGTATTTTTGAAAAAAATTTAAAATTTATCTAAAATAGAAAAATTTTAACTAACCTTAGATTCAACTTTGAACATAAAAATTTTTTTCTGTCTTTTGTGAAAGTTTTAAATGAAAAATGAAAAAATTGAACAAAAAATATAGTTTGATAGGTTTGTTTTTAAGCATAAATTTTGGATTATTAGTTGCAAACATTACCTTGCTAGCAAATCAAAAAGTTAATTTAAGTTATAAAATTAACTTGGATAATCTTTTAAATTCAATTGTTGAAATTAAAATTAAAAAAAATGAACAAAACTTTTATGCAACTGGTTTTGTTTTGGATAATATGATCATCACAAACAAGCACATTCTTGATGATGCCGATAAAACCGATATTTTTTACCGTTTTGCAAACGAAAAAGATTATACTAAATCTAAAATTATTAATATTTCAAAAAAATATGACATATTAAGTTTGGAATTAAAGTCAAAATCTAAAAATCTTGAATTAGAAACAAATTTTAACTACGGTGAAGAAATTTTTACAATCGGAAACCCGCATAATCTTGGTCTTACAATTAACAAAGGAATTGTTTCGGGCACTAATAAGTTAGAAAATGAAGGTATTTTTGTTCGAAGTAATATAACAATCGAACCAGGAAATAGTGGCGGCCCTGTTTTAAATAGTAAAAATAAAGTTATCGGAATAATGACATCACGACTTGTAAACGAAAAACCAGTCCAAGGTATCTCGTTTTTCATTCCTTCAAATCAAATAAAAGAATTCCTAAATTCGAATTAGTTTTTATAAAATTTTTAAAATTTTTGTTTTATTGTTGTAAAATTAACTCTAATATTTGTTGTGATAAAAGTGATTTTTGATCTAATTAAAACAAAAAATATTAGTTTTTAGGTGAATAATGAAAAGGAAAATCAAAATCCTTAAATATATAGCTAATTTTTTTGCTTTTAGCGCACTTAGTTTATCAACGATAATCCCCTTAACTTACCAACAGAAAACAATTTTAAAACAAAATTTTAATGTTTTAAATCGCGATTTTGATGAAAATTATAATAAGAAAATCGCTAATTTTAGTGATTTTCTAGAACTAAAAAGTGTCCAAGAAGATGGCCAAAACTTAATAATTGAATCTAAATTAAAAAAATCTTTTAGTCTAATTCAACAAACTTCTACTAATTTAAAAATCAATAATGATCAATATTTTAATTTGATAGTTAAACCAAATGGTGAAGTTTTAGTTAATAGTAAAGAATTAAAAATTTTTAATGAAATAGGAAAAATCTACTTAAAAAACAAGACTCCACACCTTGTTTTTCGTGGTTATGATCTTGATTTTGATGCTTTAGTTAAATATAAAAAAATTGAAAAAACTTTCTTTTTTGCGATTCCAGCGATTGTTTGAGCAATTGGTGGGGCAATTATTGCGGCCACAGGAACCTATGCTTTACATGAAGTTGGAAAAAGTATTGCCGATTCAATACCTGCTGATAATGTTTTTGGTGGTCTAGGTAGTTGAGGGCAATCTGTTGGTTATATTGAAAAAATTGAAGCTGATGATGTGTTTAAAAAAGATAAACCAATCAAAAAAGACGAAGCAATTGCTGCCGCAAAGACGATCACTTTTTAAGTTGTTTCAGATGAAGAACAACTTAAAAAATTTGATGGAATCCATCTTGCATATCTTTCAGATTTGACAGGGTCTGTTATTATAAGTAGTCAAGAAATTAATTTTTATCTTGCGTGAATCTTTGCTGTCAATTATAGATTGTTTGCAGATATTTTTCTGTCAAAAATAACAGATCTTGGTGTTTCCTGAGTTTCCCAGTTAGTGGTATAATTAATTTGTAAATATCAAAAAACACTAACAAATAAGGATTTGTTTTAAAAAATAATAAGAAAAAAATACTAACCTTTCATAACAATTATGATGTAATTATTTTAATAATAAAAATGTTAAAAAAGTTATTCTTTTTTAGTTTTATAGTAAAAAACCTGATTTGTAAATGCATAATAACCTCTAATCAAAAATGAAAAGCGACTAGAAATGTATTTTGCTAGTAATGTTTGACAAAAATCCGGGTTATAAGTCGAAAAAATTGTTATGAAATAACGTTAAGTTCTAAAAAGATCACCTAAATTAGGAGATCTTTTATAATTAAGCGTTTGTAACTGGGAAACTCAGGTATAGATTGTTTGCAGATATTTTTCTGTCAAAAATAACAGATCTTGGTGTTTATTCTTCGCTTAACAAATCTCTACCTGAAAAATTTGGAAAATATGTTGATTTTTACTCTCAAAGTCGCGACCAAATGTTTGAATTGGCAACTGCAACAGCTACAACTTTAAATACAATTTTGGGTTTTAGTCAAATAACTAACGGTTATTTAAATGATGATGGTGATTTTGGAAAAGAATGATATTCAATTAAGGAAAATAGTTTAACTGATATTATTCCACCGCTGCCTTCTGGAAAGGAAGAAATAAGTATTTCATTAGACGAAAATAAAAACAAAGTGATAGAAATTGAAGGCAAAACAATAAATAAAAAGGGTCATCCTAAAAATGTAATGTTTGATTATTTTCATGTTCGTAGAGAAATGATGATTTTTGGTGAAAATAGGGGAACAAATAAAAAAATTTTACAGCAAAAATTGAACTTAAGAAAATCATATGAAAGAACTCATTTCTTATATGGAAACCCTAAAGCAATTGGAGGGTAAATATGTTGGAAAAAATTAAAGAAAAACTAGAAAATTCAGATTACATTTTCATAAATAAGTCCAAATTTATCTCAACACAAGATATAAATTTTAATCTTTGGGATTCCTGCACTATTCCAGAATTAAAACATATTTATGAATATAAATTTGAAAGACTTTCTAAATTTACAAGTCCACAACTTGATATATTTATCAATGTGGTTCAGTATTTGGGTTTTTTCGATGATTCGGGCGAATATGTAAACAATGCAATCGAGGATCTAATTGCTTTACAATATAAAAAAGATGAAAATATTTACCATCTTTATCTAGATGAGATAAGAAATGCAACTTTTATTGTAAAATCGCTTGAAAAATATAGTTTTTATGAAGAAAAAATTAAAAAATTTATTGATGCTAATTGATCAAAAGATGCAGATTTTAACGATATTTTTTCAAAAAAAATAACTAATATTCAAGAAAATTGACAAGGTTGGTCAAAAGTTGTTATCGCTCTTGAAGATTTTGAAAATCCAGCAAAATGCCAATATTCAATTGCTTTCCCTAAGGATTTAACGCACGGATTTTCTTCACTTGAAAAAAGAAAAGAAGTCGAAGACTTAATAATTAAGGAAATTGAAGAACTAATTCCGTTTGCAAAACCGAAAAATATCGAAAATCATCAAGAAAAAATTTTTGATTTTTTAACAAATCGCTATCATTATAATAGTAAATTTTTCGAAAAAAACAAGCCATATTTAGGTGAAAAAGTTGAAAAACAACTTGAAAAAATAAGAAAAACTGGACTAAAAAACAAGTATAAATTGGCTTATAATGTAAGAACATTAGAAACTTATGAAAATATTTTGCAAAAATTTGCAAAATACAACATAAAAAAAGTTAATCTAAACATTGAAAATCGCGAGAAATATATCCTAAGCTGGCTTGATAAATTCGGTCAAGAATACAAGCAGCATTGCTATGAACTTTTTGGTAAAAAGGGAATTGAATATTTTAATGATCTAAATTTATGAACAAATAAGTTAGAATTTTTCTATCTTTTACAGATGTTTTTTGGTCCTGAACATACTTTAATTGATGAATATTTAGCAAACCCTGATTGATTAATTGTTTCAAGTTGAGTTATGCTAAACAAAGAAAAGTTTGAAATTTTCTACTTTGGTGGTTCAGAATATGGAATTCATCAGGAAATAATTGAACAAATCGATTCAAAAAAACCAACTTTTTGACTAAATAATCAGTATTCACACTGTGTCACTGGCGATACATTGTGAGTTCCGCAACTTGCTTTGCACAATTTTATTTTTTTATACCATGATGGTGAAAATATTTTTTATTGAATCGGTATCACACCATTTTATGATCTAGTTTATTTAGGGAAATATGAATCATTAAGAATTTATTATAAAAATATGATTTATCAATTAGAAAAAGACATTTTTTTACGCGAAGGAACCGAACCAAAACTCTTTCCTGCAGGTTTGCACGGTGATTCTTGGTTTTATTCTAACGAATATCACACACGAAAAGATGTAATTAAAGGTTCAAAAGAAGAATTTGAAAAACTAACAAAAGCTATTAATTTATATAAAAAAGAATATAAAACTTTTGACTTGTTTATAAAAAGATCGGGTTTGTATTCGCTAAAAGAACAAGATTTAATTCTTAAAAACGATGTATTTAACGAAATTTATAACTCGAATAAAACAATTGAAAATTGATTGACTGTCATTGAGGAAAAAATTAAAGACTTTGATTTTCGGGCAATTTATAAAAAGAAACTTTATGGTTATGATTAAAATAAAGAAAAGGTAAATTAGTAAATTTTAAAATTTTGGATTAATTTTAAGTTATTAGTAAATTCAAAAATGTGCGAAGTTGAAACAGCTTGGGAAACGGCTGTAGATGCGCTTTGACTATTATTTTGAATTTTCTTTATTTCCTTTATTGCCTCATCTAATTTTTGAGATAAATCCTTAACATTTTCAAGTTGAGTTTTTAAAGAGTCAATATCTAAACTTGAAAATTTATCAAATCCTTCTTGAAATTTTTTGAGTTGTTCAGAATCAAATTTACCAACAGCTTCTTGAACATCACTAATTGTTTTTGTAATTTTATCAATTTGGAAATTTTCAATTTGCTTTTTAAATAAAAAGTACAAAGTACCAATTATTATTGCAAATAAAACAATATTTCCGATAACAACAGCTAAGACTGTTGATAAAAAACGTGCAAACTTGGACACAAAACCTCCTAAAATAAGTTTTTTACTAGTTTTTGCAAGAAAAAACCGTAAAAATCTAAGCTAAAAAATAGTTTAGATTTTAATTTTATTTACTCATTTAATTTTTCTTCTTTTTGTTCAGTTTTAACTTTCTCTACTATGGTTTCAGTTGATTTTTTTCCTATTTTATCAGATTCTTATTTGTTTTCTTCCACTTTTTCTTCTTTAGTTTTTCCCCTAGAAACCGGTTCTTTGCCTTCAGTATTAAGTTCAATTAATCTATCAATAACTTTTTTATTTGTTATATTGATTTGGATTTCGCTATGAGGGATAGTTTCTTTTAACTCTTCAACTGATTTACCAGTAAATTTAGATAATTTTTCAATTTGATCATCATAATCTTGTTGCGTTGGAACAAGACCTTCTAATTTTGCAATTTCGGCAAAAACAAACGAATTTTTCAATAATTTTTTTGCTTCAGTTTCTAATTGTTTGCTAATATCTTCCTCTGAAAATTTAGTAATTCGACAATATTCCTCAAGTGTAAAACCTTGTTGAGTTAATGTTGAATGAAATGTTTCTCTAAGCCGATTAACTTCAGCAAAAATTAATTTACTTGCAAGTGGAATTTCAACTTGTTCAACAATTTCAGCAAGGGCATTTTTTTGAAACTCAACTCTTGCACGCTCGATATTTTCACGTTTTGTAAGATCGCTTAAGTATAACTCTAACTGACTAATTGTCTCAACATCTTTTATTTTTAAAGAAGCTACAAACTCATTTGTCAATTTAGCAGGTTGATTTTCCTTAATTTTATTAATTTTAATATGGAAACGTGCGTGTTTATTAGCATAGGCAGGAACGTGATAATCTGCAGGAAAAGTAACGTTAATATCGGCTTCTTTTTTGATTTCAAGACCAATTAATTGCTCTTCAAAACCCTTAATAAAACTATTTGAACCTATACGAAGTTCAAAATCCTCGGCTTCTCCACCTTCAAAAGGTTGCTCGTCAATAAAACCTTTAAAGTCAAAATTAATAACATCACCCATTTTTACAGGACGCTCAACACTAACAAATTTTCCTTTTGATTCTAAAAGTTTTTGTTTTTGCGCCTCAATATCTTCTGCTGTTGCCTCTTTAACATAATATTTAGTTTTAAGGTTTTGATAATTTGCTAATTTAATTTCTGGATAAACTGGGTAGAGAAATTCGATTTCCAAATTATTTCTATCCATATTAACAATGTTAAAAATTGGTGATTCAATAACATTATCACTATCAATTACGTTTGAAAAAGCTTGTTTTTCAAGTTCAGGAAGATACATTCGAAGTGCTAATTCAAAAATTGCTTCAGGGTTTAGAAGTGGACGTGCTTTTTCTAGAGGAACTTTCCCTTTTCGAAAACCACGTAAAGACACTTTTTCTGCTTGTTTTTTTTCTGCTTTTTCGTAAAAAGAGTTTCACTTTTCGGGATCAGCAGTTAATTTTATTTTGAGTTCAGCACTTTTAGGTAAAAATTCACGTGTTATCATTAATATTAATCCTTAATTATTTATTCATAAATTTAACATAATTATAAATTAAATTATCTAAATTTTTTTTAAAAAATGAAAAAAGGTAAAATTTGTATTAAATTACTACTATTTTCTGCAATTATTAAAATCTAGTTCTTTTTCCTTTAAAAAGAATAGTTTAAAAGTTAAATTCAATTAAATTTTACCATTATTTAGCACCTAAGGAAAAAGGAAAATAATTTTAGTTACTAAATTTTATTAGATTTTTGAAAAAATTTTCAAAAATCTATATTTTTACCGTATTTTCTCTAATTTCGTTTATTTTTTTAGCAGCAAATTCAATAGTTGCTTTAATTATTTCAGAACGTGAACCTTGAAAATTCATCTCTCAAACTTTATTATTCAAAGCAATAAAAACTTGTCCTAATTTTCCATCTTGGATTCCTGGGCCCGCATTGCCTGTCAAACTAATTGCATATTTAGTTTTGAAAAAATTTAAACCGTAGTCAGCCATTTTTAAAGCTGTTTCTGCATTAGTGACTCCGTTTGTTGTATCGATTCCAATTTGTTCTTTAATTCGATTTTGATAACAAACAAGTCCGCCAGCAAAAAATTGACTTGCACCAGCGGTTTTTACAATTTCAGCAGCAAGCGCACCACCAGTTAGCGACTCAACTGTTGCGATACTAAAAGGTTTTTGTACAAAAAGTCAATCTTTTTTCGTAAATCATTGACTTTTTCCGCAAAAATTACATTTAAATTCAATTTTTTGATAATTTTCAATTAAATTATCAACTTCTTTTTCGGTTAGCAGGTTCAAATTTTTTTCAAAATTTTTATTTACACAATTGCAAAAATAGGTTCAATTTTGATTCTCGATTAGGTTAAAATTTTTAAAAAAGTCTATAAAATCATAGATCTTTTTGTTTGCAAGTCATTTTTCAACTTCTTCAATTTCATCAGACTGATAACCTGGTAAAAGTTGAATAATTAGAGATTGTGCCTTTGTAATTTTTAGTTCATCATTTATTTTTATTAAGTTTTTTATTACCGACTTTGTTTGTTGTGACTGATGAAAATAAAAAGCTAAATCACTAATAAAATCGCCAACTTGCAACTCAACTTGACCAGAATAAATTTTTCTATCATTAAATCTACTAATTTTTAAAAAACCAGAATTAGTTATAAATGAACTTAATAATTGATTTACACTGTATTTTTTAAAAAAATCTCTTGAAATTTCGAAGTTTTTACTGTTAATACTAGCACGAATTTGTCCGTTTTTGTTTGTTTCGATAATTAATGATTCTAAATTTTCAGACTTAACTGTGACTGTATATCCGCCATTTTTTTCTTTAATTAACCGCGAAAGTGGGCCAAAAACATTAATTGCACTGGCTAAAATTAACGAATTAATGTTATCAATTTGATGAACTTTAATTGCATCATTGACAATTTTTGTCATTTCCGAAACAATTATTAAAATATTTTTCCGTAAATAAACATTAGAATATGATTCCATAATCGACTTTCAAAATTACTGATTTTCCGTGGCGATTGATTCTGTCCATTTTTCCCAAAGAATTTTTCACTGTTCTTCGTTTTCACAACTTAGGTATTCTAAAATTTGCGCATCAGTAACTGGGTTAAATTTTGGAGAAGTGCCTAATTTTGTATAATAATTGTATCATTTTTTGATTTTTTCAATGTCATCAAGAACTTGATTTTCATTAACGTCGAAACTATAAGCTTTGATATGGCGGTTTTTGATAGGAAATTCACTAGGGTTTTTATAGTCAGATTCTTCTAAAAAAGTAGCGACAATTGCGTATTTTTTTGCTTTTTTTAAAAAAGAATATAATTGTGCTTGCTTTATATACTTTTGTGGTAAATTTTCACCTTTATTTCCCCATTTTATAAAATTTTTTATTCCTGTTGTTTTTATTTCAATTATCGTGTTGGTTTTTTGAATAAACCCATCAGGAATTCCACCAATAATTGGATCTTCTTTGAAATAATCATAGTTAAATTTTTCGGGTGGAAAAGTTTCGATTTTTACATTTAACTTTTCAGAAATCGCTTTAATAACAAGTGGTTCGATTGCAACTCCAGCATCAATATATTTTGTGTCTAAAATTGGCATATCAAGTTTTGAAATTTTAACAAAAGCACGAAATGGAGAACTAAAATTATCAATGCCGAGAACTTCGCCAATCAAAGTTCCACCAACTTTTTTAAATCCAGTGTTAAATCCGAATTTTTTATTTAGTAATTTTTGGTGAAATGAAGGTTCTAAAATTAAAACCTGATTTTCATAGTCAATAAAATAATCTTTTTTATGGTAAAACTTTCGATTTCTGTACATAAAATTCCTTAAAGTCAAGGTTGAAGACTAATTAGCGCAAGTGAAACTCCGATAATTATTAATAAGAAGAGATTTGTTTTTCTTAAATAGAGAATAAAAACTATTATAGTCCAAAAAAAAGCGAATAAAATAAAAACTCAAAATCTTCATCCCTGCAAAAATTCGTTAACTTCTTTTGTCAAAACATAACCGTGATTGGAATTAAAAGTGTAATTTACTAAAATTAAATTGACAAATAATTGAAAGGCCAATGCTAAAATAATTCCGATGATTGCAGGTCGGAAAACTTTTACCAAATTAGTTCAAAAAATGCTATTTTTTGCTTCAACACGTTTTGCAATTTTTAATCAAAAAATAATTAAAAAAATTGCTGGAAAAATAAAGGCAATCAGGAAAATAATTGATAAAATCCAACCGATAATTCCAAAATTACCTATTAAAAAACCTGTCATTACTGCCAATTTTATTGACAAAACTCCTGGTGTTGAATTTGCAACAGTGAAAATTTCGTTGATTTGTTCTTGATTAATATTCATCCCTAATTCGCCAAGAAGTAATCAAAACCAATTAAAGACTGGCATAAAAACTTGTCCGCCGCCAAAAACAAGCAAACTAATTAAAACAAGCCCAAGAATCGCTAAACTAATTAGTAATATCATGCTTTTTTTTTCGTTTTTTTATAAAAAATCAAACTGAATAGATAAAAATAACTGCAAAAATCGGTACTAGTGCTAAATTATATGGGCTTGGAACGAAAAAACTATAGATAAAACTAAATAGTAAAATAGTAAAATAAATAGCAGAATTTAATGATTTTCTATCGTTTTTCCAATAAATATAAGAAAAACCTAATAAAATACCAATAATTGTCGAGAAAATCGCTAAATTCAGAACAATCAAATACCTTTTTGGCAAAAATTTAAGCGCATAAATTAGAGCTAAAAATAATAAAAGGTGCGGCAAAATTCCTAAAATAGTCGCTAAAACTCCGCGAATAACGCCTAATCTTTTGATTCCAATTAAGGAAAGCATTTGGACAACCGACGGACCAGGTAATAAGTTTGTTAAAATCAAACCTTCATCAAAGTCTTTTTTTGAAATTCACTGTTTTTTGGTGACGGCATAACTAAAAATTATTGGCATTAAAGAGTTACCGCCACCAAAAGAAATTAAAGAAATTTTCATTGTAAATCATAAAAAGTATAAAAAGTCTTTAATTTTTACCGATTTATTGGAATTTGTGTTCATAATTTAATTAAATAATATATTATTTTTAATAAAACGTGGTATAATATTTATGGTTTAGAGGTGTAGTTCAATGGTAGAACAACGGGCTTCAACCCCGTATGTTGCGGGTTCGACTCCTGTCACCTCTGCCATTTTTTTTTTTTTTTTTATTTAAGTCTAAAAAAATGGCAAAAAATTGCGTGTGCACTTGCAACATTTAATGATTCAAAATTTATTGGAATATAAATTTTGTGTTTTGCAAACTTACCTAGTGTTTTTGAGACCCCTTGTCCTTCGTTACCAAAAATTAAGGCATATGATTTTTTAGCATCAATTTTAAAAGTGTCTAAATTTTTTGCACCATTTTCCAATGAAGTTATGATAATTTCTTGTGTTAATTTATAATTAAAAAAATCCAAAATATCTTTAAAAAAGTAGATATTTGCATTGAAAATAGCACCTTTTGATGCTGAAATTGTTTTAAAATTGTAAAGATTCACGCCCGAATAGACAATATCAAAACCAAAACTAACAGAATTTCGAATAATTGTACCTAAATTTCCTGGATCTTGAATATTTTCAAGAATTATTAACCGCTTTGAGTTCAAAAAAAAGTCAATTTCTGGCTGTGGTTTAAAATTACAAACTGCAATTCCATCGCTTGGACTTTCATATTGTGATAACTTTTCAAGAATTTTTTCAGTCACTAAAATAAAATCAGTTCCAAATTTTCTATATTTTTCAAAATTTTCTTTTGTTGTTATTATAGTTTTGAGCAAATTATTTTTGCTTCCTATTTCAATTTCTTTAAAACCTTCAACAATAAATTTATGCAATAAATTACGGTATTTTTTTGATTTTAGCTTAATTATTTCTTTTAAATTTGAGTTATTTAAAGAGTTTATTTCCTTAATTTTTATCAAGATAATTTTTTCCTTTTTGAACCTCGAAACGTGATAGATCTTGAAAATCTAATTGACGATAAACTTCATAAGCAACAATTACAACTGTATTTGCAAGATTTAAGGAACGAGCCTTTGCTACCATTGGAATTCTTAAACATTTTTCTTTATTTTTTTTCAAAATTTCAACAGGAATTCCTGTTGATTCTCGACCAAAAACAAGAAAAATATTGCTTTTTTCATTTATTTCTTCATTGTAATTAACATCAGTATAAATTTTTTTACCATAACGGGTAATGAAATAAAGATTTTCTTTGCCATATTTTATTATAAAATCTTGTCAATTTTCATAAATTTCATGCTCTATATCCGAAAGCAAAATTCCTGCAGCTGGACGTTTTAGATGTTTTGGATCTAAATCAAAAGCGATTGGCTTGATTATATGTAATTTCATATTCAAAACAAAACAAGAACGAATGATATTCCCAGTATTAGGACCAATTTCGGGTTGAAATAAGACAATGTTAATCATCTATAAACTCCAAATCGCTAGTATAAGTGGCAATTTTAGCATTTGGGGTTGGTTCTTCATTTTTTAACAAAAGATCATATTCAATAGAAACAGACTTAGGTTTAATATCAAGTTTATTTAAAACTGTAGCAACTTTAGTTTCAACTGTGTTATTGTAAAAAATGTTATCAATTTCCTTATTTAGTTCAAAAAATAAAGTGTTTTCTCCTGAAAAAACAGTCAAATTTTCCCCAAAAATTTCCAATCTTATCATTGTATTATTTTCAGGGTTTAACATTTCAAACACATCGGTTTCAACATTGTCTATTTTTTCTTTTGTGATAGTGATATCGTTAATAAATTCAACCATTTTTTTAACTTCGCCATCTGTTTTAATGCCAGAAAAAAATTTTACCTTCATTTTGATAGCCTTTTTTTAATTATTTCTGATCCAAAAAGTCAAATCGCCTTCGCTAATTCAGGTCCTGAAATTGTTCAGGTTGTCGCTAATCTAATTGGCAATAATAATTCTTTACCTTTAATTTTAAGTTCAAAGGAAATTTGCTTAATTAATCCCTCAATTTTTGTCACATTTCAATCACTAAAGTCAATTTTTTTAGCGAAAACTTCAATTGGTTTTTGATTAACTTCTTCTAATTTTTGGGCAATTTCAAGGGGAATTGATTCGCTAGGTTTTAAGAATAAATCTAAATTTTTATAAAAATCACTGTATTTTACAGCACTTTTTTGATAAGCGTCAATAAAAAGACGATTTCAATTTGCGTCTTTCCCAAGTTCTAATTTGCTTATAATTTCATCAATTTCCATTTTTGAAATGTATGATTTAGAAAATCAATTTAATTTTTCAATATCAAAAAATGAAGGCGCCTTTGAAAGTCGACGATAATCAAAAGCGTCAATTAAACCTTTTTTATTAAAAAATTCTTTTGAATCAGCGCTAGTCCAACCTAAAAGTGCAAGAAAATTAAAAACAGCGTGATTATGATAGCCTTGATTTTTATAATCTTCAATAAAATGGAACATACTTTTATCACGTTTTGAAAGTTTTTTCCCATTTTTATCTGTGATTATGGTTAAATGCCCAAATTCTGGAATTTTTCACGAAAATGCTTCATAAACTGCTATTTGCTTTGGTGTGTTTGAAATATGTTCCTCACCACGGAAAATATGACTGATTTTCATATCAAAATCATCAACAACAACAGCAAAATTATAAGTTGGAAAACCATCGGATTTTATAATAACTCAATCGCTGATTGAGGAACCAGTAAAGCAAATTTGACCGCGAACTAAATCGTTTCAGCAATAGTCTTTATCAGTTTCAACCTTAAATCTTATCACAAACTCGTTGTTCTTTTTTCTTTTTTCTTTTTCAGAATCAGAAATTTTTAGCCAATTTCGGTCATAACGGAAACTAAAAATACCTTTATCTGCTTGTTCTTTTTTTTGTTGTTCTAACTCAACAGCATTTTCAAAAGCATAATAGGCAAAACCTTTTTCAACAAGATTTTCTGCTAATTTTTGATAGCGTTTTAATTTTTCTGATTGTCGATAAGGTCCAAATTCCGTAATTGAACCAGGTTTTTCATCAGGTTCGATTCCTAGTCATAACAAATTTTCGATTTGCGATCTTTCACCACCTTCAACATTTCGTGAATTATCACTGTCTTCGATTCGCAAAATAAAATCACCGTTATTATGTTTTGCGAATAAATAATTAAAAAGCGCGGTTCTTGCACCACCAATGTGTAAAAAACCTGTTGGCGAAGGTGCATAACGGGTTCTAATTTTCATTTTGACTCCTTTCTAAAATTAACGATTTTTTTTTTTTTTTTATTTGTAAAAAAAATACTATGTTTTACGACATCTTTATGGTTTCTTTTGCCAATAGGCAAAACGTGGTTTGTTATTTATATCATTTTCAATTGTAAAATCTGGATAATTTTTTTTGAAAAAATCAACACTTTCATAATCGATTTCAAAAAAAATTCATCCATTTTTTTCAAGAAAATTATCCGCCTTGTCCATAATTTTCTGATAAAAAGAAAATGGTTCAGGTTTAGAAAATAAAGCAATTTCGGGTTCAAAGTGCAAAACCGACTTATGAAGTTTTTGCGGTCTTAAATACGGCGGATTTGAAATAATTATATTAAATTTTTGCTTGGGAATATTTGAAAAAAGGTCGGATTTTACAGTATTTACATCTAAATTGTTATATTTTGCATTTAATTTTGTTTGCAAAATCGCATCATCGCTGATATCGGTTAGGGTTATTTTTGCATTACTGAATTTAGCCAGCGCAAGACCAATAAAACCAGATCCACAACATAAATCAAGAACAGAGTCACTGTTTTTAATAACTTTTTTAACCTTCAGAATTAATTCCTGCGTTTCATAACGTGGGATAAAAACTTTTTGGTCCAGAAAAATTCGAACATCTTCCATCTCGATAAAGCCAATAATTTTTTGAACTGGATAGTCTAATTCTAATTTTAAATTTTCCAATTTTGATATTTCTAACGGCAAATTATACCGTTGCTTTTCCTTTAAAAGTTCCAATTTTCTTTTATTTCTCACCATAATTTTGTAAAATTAATTCAGTTTTTTCCTGTGCAAGTAAAGCATCAATTATTGGATTCAGACTTCCTTGCACGACTGGTTTTAGTGAGCAAGAGAAACTAATTCGGTGGTCGGTAACGCGATCTTGGGGATAATTATAAGTTCTAATTTTTTCAGAACGGGCTCCAGATCCTGCTAATTTTCGGAAATTAGCTTGTTTTTCTTGCTGTTTTTGAAGTTCAAGGTTATAAATTTTTGACTTTAAAATTCCCATTGCGATTTCCTTATTTCCAATTTGCGATCTTTCATCTTGTGAAGTAACAACGATTCCTGTGGGAATATGAGTAATTCTAACGGCAGAATCGGTTGTATTAACTGATTGACCACCTGCGCCTGAGGAACGGTAAGTATCAATTTTTAAATCGCCAGGATTGATTGCGACTTCAATTTTTTCATCAATTTTTGGCATTACAGTCACTGTTGAAGTTGAAGTATGAATTCTGCCCATTGTTTCAGTTTCGGGAACTCGCTGAACACGGTGAACTCCTGATTCAAATTTAAGTTTTGAATAGATCTTTTGACCAGAAATTTGGAAGATAATTTGCGTAAAACCACCAGCGATTGCAAGTGATGAACTAAGAACTTTAACTTTTGCTTTTTGGGAGTCAGCTCATTTGTGATACATTTTGAAAAGATCGCCCACAAAAATGTTTGCTTCATCACCACCAGCAGCGCCACGAATTTCAACAATTACATCTTTTTCATCGTTTTCGTCTTTTGGCAACATTAAAATCAGTAATTCTTTTTCGTATTCTTCAATATTTTTACTTGCATTTGCAATTTCATCTTTTGCAAGTTGCTGCAATTCAGGATCTTTTTCCTGAATTAATATAGTTTTGGCATCTTCTAAACTTTTTTGATCAGCAAGGAATTTTTCAAATACTTCAACAATTTCTGTGATATTCGCAATTTCCTTTGAAAGTTGCGAATATCTTTTTTGGTCATTAAGAACCTCATCTGTTTCTAAAAGCGACTTTAAATCTTGATATTTTTGATGAATTTTCATCAAAGAATTAAGTAATTTCTTTTCCATAATTAAATAAAAAAACATTTAGTTTTTATTTTTAAAAAATACTAAAATAAAAACTAAATGTTTGATTTTTCTTCTTGTTCAAAATTATTAAATTTAATTCATCTAACTGAGTGCGCCAATTTTTCAAGTTGTTTTGGATCTTCAAGACTAAAAACTTTTTCTTGAATTGAATCTAAATCAGTCTGAACATCCTTTGTTTGTGCAAGTCATTTTGCTAAAACGGTTGGATTTGAATCAATTTTGACACCGATTGGATCAAATTGACCAATCCCTTTAACAAGACGATTTTGTCCTGGAGAGGTTGGCGGAAAATAACCACCTCAAAAAATTCCAAGAACTTGATTATATTCGTTAACAACTAAAGAACCTGACATTCCATGACCGCCGCGGAGACCAGGAAGAGAAAGTGAATTTGCACCTTGGAACTTTCTTGTAGAATTTTCCTGTTTAAAATTGTTCTCTTTTAAAAGTTCCTGGGTGGTAATAAAAGCGTTTTTATTGTCGGTTGTTCAAGAAAATCCGCCTAAAAATCCGCCAAGATAGGCGTGTAGAGGTAAAGCTCTTTCAACTTTTGTAGTTTTTTGTTGTATCGCCCTTGTAAAATTAGGCACTAATTTGTTTGTCACTAAAAAATCAAGTGGCGCCTCGTTATAATTACGAATTGCATCAGGAATATTTTTTATATAAGAAGACTCGCCAAAAATATCTAAATCAAGAAAAGGGATTCCGAAATTAAAAGGGTTTTTTTTCTGTTTATCTTCAGGAAAAGTAACTTCAATTATCGCAATATCACGAAATTTATCTTTGTTTGGTAAATTAAGTCCGATTGGATTAATTTTTAGATTGTTCCAAAAATTTTTTGATTCAGAGTTAATAAACTGAAAACCTTCAGGGGGTAAATAATCTTTTTTGCCTTCAGTTTTTGCTACCCGATCAAAACGGCGAAATAAATTTGTATCATCGAAACTAATTGCATCAAGATTTTTTAGATTTCCATCAAGTAGGTAGGAAAATGAATAAATTTGGTCAGGTTTATTAATCAAATCAGCGACTACGTGCAAATTTGTTGCTAAATAATAAGTATTTGTAGGTAAAAATTTACCTGGATTAGTTGGATCAGGCTTTAATTTTCTATCAAAAACTCAAGCGGTTCCCGATGTAATTCGGCTTGTGTTTGTTCGCGTTATTGGATCGTAAGTGTTTGAGCGAAGTTGGATTACAATTGACCTTGAACGTAAAGAATCATTTAAAATCTCTTTTTCAAGCACTTTTGAGCCAAAATCAGCAATAATATTTTTACTTTCAGTTTTTTCTGTGAATTTAATAGAAATTTTGTAATAATCCTGAACAGCATTTCCAAAATAGAATGAAAGTCCTGATTCATCAATTTTGAAATTTATTAGTGAAGCGAATTGATAATTAAGTTTTTCAAAGTTTTTTAACTCGTTTGTACCTTTAAAAAGCGCTTCTGATGATAGAGTTTTTTGGATTGCGACCCCAAAAAGTGGTCACAAAAGTGAATCGCTTGAAGAATTTAAACTCTCAGAAATGCTTTTTAGTTTTTCAGCAAGATTCGCTGTTTTTGGTAATTTGTACCAAGAATCAAGGTAATCAAAATTGATTAATTTAGTAAAATCAGTATTTGTGAAAATTTTCTGGTAGGAATTAAAACCTTCAACTTTAATAATTTGACCTGGACTTGCGGGTCCTGAAGTTAAATCAGTTCCTTTTTTGTTCAAAATAATGTAAAGATTACCGTTTTGGTCATCTGAAAGTGAAGGAACAACTTTAATATCATAATTTTTATAGTCAAAACTTCCAAAATCAATAAATTTAGCTAATGATTCAGTATCATTTTCTGAATTTATAAGAAATGAAGGTAGAAAATTTTTGTATTGATCTTTTAATTTAAAACTTTTAATATCAGTTAATTTCGACAAACCTGAATCAGATTTAGTTTTAAGTTTGACGATTTTTGAGACGTAGTTGTGGAACGAATCGTGATAAATTGACAAAATTACATCGACTTCGCCAGTGTTTTTGTCATAAGAATCTTTAAGAATTGTTCCTTTTATATAATAGAAGTTCTTAACTTTTAAACGATAAGGTTCTTTGGCAATTTTGGCAATGCTTGGAACTGAAGTATCGCGTTCTGGAACATCAAATTGGTCTGAATTTCGCAATTTTGTAATATCCATTTTTTCGAAATTCGAAGGCAAATTCACATAATCTCAAATATTAGAATTAGAAGTCAATTTGTTAATGTCAAAATTGCTATCACTTTTTAGTGTTAAATTGTTAATTTTTTGGAAAGCAGTCTCGATTCTTTCTTTATAAGCATAAATTCCAGTTTTTTCTGTTTGAAATCCAGAAACAACAAAATCTTTGCTTTGAATTAGTCTTTGCGAACCTTTTTCGAGAGCTTCAACTTTGATTTTAATTGAGCCATAAACATCATTTGCAGAATTAGGATAGGCATTAATTTGAAGGTCAAATTTTTGGCTAAGATCAAAGTTATCAACGCCGGGAATGAAAGTTCATATAATTGCCGAATTTAAAAGGTTGCTTTGCGTTCTTAAAAAAATATTATTAGATTCATTAAGTGAAGTATCGCTATCTAGAGTTCTTGACTGTTTTATAAATTCAGATGCTGTAATTTTATCAAATCTTGGTTGAACTCTACCACTAACAATTGAATCTAAAGGTTTTTTTACATCTAGATCTTGATCTCAAGGATTAGATTGTCCAATCTGTGTGACAATAGATCCAATTCTTTTAACAGCGCCTAGTGGTTCGCAAGAAGCAGCGATCAATGTTGCTGGCAAAGTTATAATTGGTAATGCTCTAATTAAGATTTTTTTTAAAGTTTTGTTTTGTTTTCTAACCATCATTGGTATAATTATATTACATTTAAAGTTAATTTTTATCATTTTTTTAATTTTAAATGGCTCATTGGTGGAATGGTAGACACGGCAGACTCAAAACCTGCTGCAGCAATGCGTATCGGTTCGAGTCCGATATGAGCCACCAAGATAAATTTCAACCTTTTTTTAATTTTTTTAACTTAAAAAATTAAAAAAAGGTTGATTTTGTTTTGCAACAAAAAAACTCTCAAATTGAGAGTTTTTTATTTTTCCAAGCACTTTAACTTCTTAATTTAATTTATTAAATTCGTCTAAATTTTCAAAAAGCACGTAATTTATAGTGTTTTTTGAAAATTAACCTAAAATGCAAGCTGATTTTAATAATAAATTTAGGTTTTTGTTTTATCTAAAAACAAAAAGAAATTAAAAAAAATGAAAACAAAAAACTCTCAAAACGAGAGTTTTTTGTTTCTTGAAAAACTTGAATGAAAAACTTTTAAAAATTAAATGTTTTTCATTGCATCTTGGTAAATTGTGTCGATAATTTCCACAGATTTTGCAAATTTTTCTTTTTCTTTGTCATTTAGACTAATTTCGATTATTTTTTCGATTCCGTTTGCACCTAAAACAACTGGAACACCAACGTTTACACCGCTAAATCCGTATTCACCACGTAAATTTGCACCTGCAATAATGATGTTTTTTGAATCTTCGATAATATTTCTCACGATTCTTGCAAGCGCAGCACCGATTCCGTAAAAAGTTGCTCTTTTGCGATTAATAATTTCATAAGCACGACGTGAAACTGGATATTCTAGCTCTTTTTCATAATTTGAGCTATCAATTCCAGTTAGTTTTGCAAAATGACAGAAACATTCACCAGCAATTTTGATATTTGAATAAGCAACAAAAGAAGAATCTCCATGCTCACCCATTACGTATGCCTGAACTGAACTTGGAGAAACATTTGCTCTTTTTGCAATTGCAAATTGAAGTCTTGCTGTATCCAAAATAGTTCCAGTTCCAATAACTTTTTGATCAGAAAACCCTGATGCATCACGATAAGCGCGAGTGATAACATCAACTGGATTTGAAGCAATAACAGTAATTCCTGAAAATCCACTTTCTTTAACCTTAAAAGCGATGTCACGAATAATTCGAATGTTATCAGCAACAAGTTCTAATCTAGTTTCACCAGGTTTTTGTGGTCTTCCGGCGGTAATTAAAATAAAATCCGCGTCTTTGAGATCGCTATATTCATAACGGCGAACACTGAAAGAACGTGGTAGTGAAGCGGAAGCATCTTCGAAATCAAAGGCATTACCGTCAGCAAAGTCGTGATTAATATCAATTATTCCGTATTCGGAGGCAAGTCCTTGATTCATTGCAGAGTAAAGGAAAGAATTTCCGACATTTCCAGCACCAATTAGGGCAATTTTGATTGGCTTCATAAGTTTAGTTTCTCTTTCTTGTTAATTTTTATTAATTTGCAACAAATTTTTGTCTTTGTCACAAACTAAATTTTAATACTTTTTTATATAAAAATAAGTGAATTGATAATTTAATCTTGTTTTTATTAAACTATATCAAAAAATAAAATTTTTTTTATTTTTTGATACGTTCAATTTCAGAAAAACTACGTATTTTTAATAACTTTTTATAATCAGGGTTTGGTTCTTTTAATAAAGCTAAACCGATTGAAGAAACAAGTGAAAAGATAATAATGAGAATGTAAGCACCAAGAGCGTAACCGTCAACATTATTTGGGTTTAAATTTTTTACATCAACTCCTGGCGGCGTATTAATTAAAGAGGTAATAATTGTTGCAACTGTGAAAGCGGTATATCCAAGTCCTCAAATTAAACCGAACTGGAAACCAATACGATAAGGGTTTGAACCTGGATATTCGTGTGGTAAATTTAACATTACTCCCTGAATTCCCCAGAGACAAATTCCCATAAAAAGTCCTAAAAATAGGAATAATCACGTTCAACCATCGTTATAAGTTTTAGCAGCAAGTGGATTTTTACCAACTTTTGTAACAAAAACTACCGTTGCCATCACGTAGAAAAATACCCCAAGCGTAATAACTGCTGAAATATATTTTCGTCTTTGAAGTTGATATTTTGAAAGCAGACCGATTGTAAAAGGGCCAACAAACATTCCTGCTAAAAAGAAAATTAGAAAAACGGAAATTTTATCATTAAAAATTCCGCTTGAATCGCCAATTAGACGGTGAAAAATTGGCTTTGAAAATGTAAAAGGGAAAACAACGGCAACAAGTCATGAACCGTATAAAATTGTTCAGAATCAAGTATCTTTTTGCTTGAAAAATGTTGCCAAAGTTAATTTTTCTTGTTTGTCCCTTTTAGCAACATTTGATGGGTATAAATCGAATTTAGTACCTAAAATTATGTATCCAATTAACGGAATCAAAGTTAAAATCCCGATAACTAAAAAGACAATTTGTCAATTATCTCGAAAAGCTTTTTGTGCTTCTTCGCCAATAATCCCAGCAAAAGGAATGAGCGTAATTATTGTCCCAATTGGATAAAAAAATGGAGAAAATTGGGAAATAACGGCTTTTTGTCTTTGGTTTAAATAATTTGAAACAACTGGTTGGATCAAAATTATTTGCATTGTTCCACCAATTGCGAAAATTGTTCTTAGAATTATAAAACCAGCATAAGTTGGCGAATAAGGAGCTACAATTCCAAAAAGCATAAAAATTAATGATAAAATCACAGTGTATTTATGTGAAATTTTAACAATTAATCACCCTACTAAAACCGAACCAATTCCGCGCCCAATTGTGATTCCTCAATTAACGGCTTGATTTACAACAGTACCAGGTGGTTTTGTTCCTTCAGGGAAAAAGTGTCCTAAATATCCACTAACTCCAGCTGTTCCGTTAAGTCCGGCAGAGGCAAAACCTCAATTCATTACAAAAATCATATAGGCAAAAACGATTAAAGCTCATAAAGTTAGTCCAACTCCAAAAGTTAATTTTTTTTCCTTAATGTTTTTTGTAGCGAAGTTTAAAATAAAATTTTTTTTCATATAACCTATGTTTTTTCTAAATTTTAAAAATTAATTACAAAAGAGTTAAAGAAACTCCAATTAATAATTATATCTTAAAAAATTTAAAAAGAAGTATATTAAAGTGAAATAAAATAATTTTTAAATATTTTTATTAATAAATTTTAAGATTCTGAATAAATTTAGACATAAATTCAGTATCAATTCGATTTTTGCTATTAAACGGTAAGGTTATTTGTATTTCATTGTTTAATTCTTTGCGATTTAGTCCGTGATTAACATATTTATAAAGTCTTTCGCTAATTTTGGTTGCAAGGTAGAAAATTGCATATTTATCAAAAAAAGGTTTTCATTCTCCTTTTAGGTCGCAAATTAGTGCAAAATTTGTCGCTGCAAACTCAAAGTCACAATAATAAGTTTTTCCACCGCCACCATCACCGCCAGAAATTATTACAATTTTGTCTTTTCAAGTTTTTGTAGGGTTTTCGATTAAACCTCCAACGCCATTATTATCTTTTTTTGCAATTATAAGCGGGATTCCTTTGATGAATTTATTCTCAATTTTTCTATCAATACTTGATTTTTGTGCACCAATGTCGATTTTTTTGATTAAATCAACAATTTTTACTTTTTTAAATTCAATTTTGCTTTCATCAATTGGAAACTTCTGATTAATTTCTAAATCAGGTTTGATACCTGAAAGAATTTTTGCTGCTAAATTTTCCCGAATCGTCTTAATAAATCTATCAATCGGAACTTCGTATGGTCGATGTGAGTTAAAATTTTCGAATAATAACTGATTACTAAAGTTAACTTTTTTACTAATAGCGCGTAATTCATTGTATTTTTTTTCAAAAAAGCATTCTAAAATTTCTTTTTCAATAACTTCTCATTTTTCTGTTGGATAGCGAAAATTGTCTTTTGGTTTATAAAAACCATCATCGCTCATACTTATAAATAAAGTTTCCTTTTGGGTATGATTATGAATTAGATTCTCTTCTTTGAAAATTTGAAAATCCTCTATAAAATCACGGCATTTATGAAAAATTGCGATCGCAGTGGCTACGCCTGCGTTTGGCGCAAAAAGTTCATCGGGTAATGAAATAACGCTAACTAAATCACAAAAAGAGAAAATTTGCTTTAAAAGTTCTTGATTTTTCCGATCGCGTACATTCCCTTTTAAAACAGTTTTTGGCAAAATAGTGGCTAAATCACCGTCAGTTTTAAGGTATTTTAGAGCTTCAAAAACAAACATTAACTCTGTGGTTTTCTGATTAAAAGGTGGGTTCATCAGAACTTTGTTATAAAATCCCGGTATTTTTTTAAGCGTTTTAAAACAATCACCATAAATAATTTGCGAACTTCCATCTTTGTGTAACATCATATTGATGCTTGCAAGTGAAGCGTTAAATTCATTAACTTCAACACCAATTAACTGTGTTTTTTTGATTCTTAAGATAATTTCTTCAATTTTTAGTTGATCATTTCCATATTTTTTTTGAACTTTTTGCATCATTAACGGCAAAGAATTTGTCAAAAATGTACCACTTCCGCAAGTCGGGTCTAAAACTCTATCGTTTTCATCAATGCTTATTAATTTGAACATCAATTTTGCAATATGATCTGGGGTGAAAACTTCACCTTTCTCATTTGCGTTTACACTATTCCATTTGCGGAAAACCTGTAAAAAACGGTTCATTATGTCAAAACCTTTAAAGTCGTTTTGACTAATTTCGATAAAGTTATAAATTTTGAAAATTGTGATAATAATTTGAAAAATATCTTCAAAATCAGCATTTTTCAATGTTGACTCGTTAAGTGAACGAATTAAAAAATTACGAGTTTTAATTTTATTTAAATTCTCTTCATCAGTGATAATATTTTTTAATGCATTAATTAAGAAAACAAGAATTTCAGTAGTTGAATTTGTAGAATAAATCACGTTTTCAATGTTGATATCGTGATTTTTTAAATCTTTATAAAATGTTAAAACAATAAAAACTGCACCAATAAAATGGACGTTTAATTGTTTATCAATATTTGCGTTGCGAAAAAGTTGTACTAATTTTTTTGTCAAATCAGTAACAATTTCGCCATTATTTTCTCTAACTGGAAAATATTTATTTTTATAATAGTCTTTATTTTCAACACTATTTTCACTTAATTCTAATTTTCCATTTATATAAACGCGAACTGAATCATAATTATACTCAAAACCTACAAAATGTTTGTTAGATTCAAGTTCCATATAGTGTTTAATTTGACCACTAAACTTTTTTCCTTGCGCTTTTGCATCCAAAATAAAAACAATTCCATCATAATAATAGATGCCATCCGGCTTTGTTGATTGCTTATCTTTGGATGTTTTTTTATAAAAATTTATTGTTCCATCAGTTTGATTTTTAAGACCTAATTTAGTCGAAAAAATTTTAACAACTTCAAATTCATTGTATTTTTTCACTTTTGCAGCCATTTTTGTTTTTTAAAATTAGTTTATATTTAATTTTAAACTAAAAATTTGATTTTTTCATAACCAAATTTTTAGTTTAATTAATTTTTGTCGTATCAAAACGGTCTGTTGTTTGCAAAATTCTCGTTGCCGAGTATCAAAAATTCACCTTTGATTTTGCAACTTCTTCTAAAATTGCCTTTTTTTCAATTGTAAAAATTATTGTTTCTACACGTCATTGCTTCTGATTTGTATAACCAGAGATTCCCTCTCAAATATTATAAGAGTGTCAATATTTAATCAATCTAAAATGTTGAACAATTTTTTCAGGTTCGTTTGTGTAAATTTGTAAAAGTAATTTACCATATTTTGGATAAATTCGACCAACAATCGTCGAACTCACAATTAAATAAAGGAAAACTGCAAATAATTTTTGCCCAAAAAGTTGATTATCAACTTGTGAAGGTTCAATAAAATATAGTAAAACAAGTGAAAAAAGTCCAAAAAATATTGAAATACTAAACATTATTTTTTCAATTGGTTTACGATATTTTAAAGCGATAAAATAAGTGATGTAATCTGTTCCACCCCCAGATCCACCAAACTTTCAAGCAAGTCCGATCGACCATCCTGATAAAATTGCGCCGATAATTGTGTAATAAAATAAAGTTCACGAACCTTTAACATCACCAATTAAAATATTTTGAACTAAAAAAGTTCGAATTGGAGTATCCAGTGAAAAAACTTGATTTCAAATAATTTGAAAAAAAAGTCAAATAAAAGTAAGGTAACTAAAACTTTTATTCGAGACTTTCACTAATGTAAAAATCATTAACGGAATATTAATCGCAAAATACATTATCGCAAAACTTCAACTAATATCGACATTGTAGTGCGAATTTATGATAATTGTAATTAAAGCGGGGACTGCCGAAACTCCAGTCGGTAATGTTCTTGCAAAACCAAGGAAAAAAGTAACACCTAAAGTAAATAGAATTGACGAAAAAGCCATCATTGTAATTGATAAAGTTTTTCGTTTTCAAAAGTTTTTTAGGTTGATTTTCCCCTGATTAAATTGAAAAATTTCACGCTCTGCTCTTGAAACCAATTGTTTTTTTAGACATTTTGCAAAATTATGATTTTTTTGAGTGGGGCAACAACAAGAGCTGTTTTTTGAATCTTTATTTTCCCGAGAAGGCATAGTGTTTTTTTACCTGTTTTTTTCTAATAATAAAAAAAACCACTAAACACAATACTTCTCGATATGGCTGCTATATTTCTATCCTGACCAGGTTACAAGGTTATCATTTTAGTGGCACATAAATTTTACCACATTTTTTTGAATAATAAAAGTAAAATTATTTAAAAAAATTTAATCTAACAAAGTTAACTAATATTATATAATTTTAATATTAAATTGTATACAAAAAAAGGAGGAGGAATGGCTCCAGATTTTACACTTGAAAAAACACGCTTGCTATACGAAGCGAATGATATTGATATTTTAAATTTTTGAAAATACCCTTTTGTGGTAAATTGAAACCCTGAAAATAAAATTAACATCGTTTTTTGCCATGGTTTTAACTCAAATCACAACGTGTTTTGGCCAGTAATTGAATCAATTAGCAAAGAAATTGGTGCTAATTATTACAGTTTCACTCTTCCTGGAAATAATTTAACTCCCGCAAAAGAAGAAGATCTTTATCTAGAAAATTATGCCAATTTGACAGTTAATTTTATTAAAAAACTAAATTTAGAAAATGTTATTCTAGTTGGTCACTCAATGGGAGCGGGAACTGCTTCTTTAGTTCATAAAATTTTAACAACACCTAAAAAAAGCGGTTTTTTCTCGCTAGGAAACAAAAAACCAAAGCAAATTATTTCCAAAATGGTTTTTATTGGGCCAATGAATAAAGCAAACCTTCCTTTAAAAGATTTTTTCTACGAAAAATTTTTCCCAAAAACACCAGAAGAAATGCTTGAATTTTTGCCAATTTACGAATATGATAAAGAAAAATATAAAAATCCGAAATATTTAGAATGAGCAAAAACTGTTTTTAACTATGAATATTTTAATAATCATAATATCGTCACACTCTCGCAAAATCTTTTAAAAAATAATATGATGGATCAAATTGAGGAGGGAATTAAATCTGTCGGATGTCCAGCGCTTCTTATTTTAGGTGAAAAAGATGGAATTGTCCTTCAACAAGAAACTAAGTCTTATTTTGAAAGTCTAATTCCGCACGTTCAAACCGAAATTATCCCAAAAACAGGACATTTAATTTATAGCGAAAACCCAGAACACTTTAATAAAATTTTCATAGATTTTCTAAAAAAATAGTTTAACTTCGGCAAATTAAACTATAATTACTGATTACATTTCAACATGGTTTTAAAAACTTTGTCTTTTAAGTGGTAAAATTTCACGTCTTTGTTCTTTGTTTTTAATAAATTAGTTTGGAACTTTTTTATGATTAAGTCAAAAAATAAAGCAAAAAACCTTTTGCAAATGGTTTTGTTAGGCAAAAAAAATGTGATTCTTTTTTTGCCTCTACTTTTAACATCAGCATCATATTCTCTTTATGTAACAAGAAGAAATTATGATGTTGATTATGAAGTTTTAGGCGAAGATGAAATTAATGGACAAGTAAATTTTGCTGTTGATTTAGATCGTGAAAAAATTAAAAAATACAAGATCAGCGAGTATTTAACATCGGCATCCTTTAATTTTGAAAACGCAAAATTATGAATAAAACACCCTAAAAATAACGGTTTTGACTATAAATTAACAGATATTAGTCTTGATAGTCAAAATTACAATGTTTTAATTTTGACATACACTGCAAAGTCTTTAACCAATCAAAATCAACTAACTAAATTTAGCAAAAAAATTCTAATTAAAAATTCGAATACAGATGTAAATTTGCTAGTTCGTTCAATAAAAGATTCTTATTTTTTAGATGATTATTTTGATTTTAACTATGATTTTATTGGTAGTTTTGGAAAGAATCTTCCAAAAGCAACTGAAAACGAAAGGAATCTCGACAAATTTTTAACTCAAAAAACTACAATTTTTAACAATTTTTTCAAGATTTTAGTAAAACCAAACGCTAATATAAAAATTCTGGATGATGGCAGAATAAGTGTTGAATCAAATATTCTTTTTAATTCACAAATTATAAAAACAGTTAATCTTGTATCAAAAAATAAGATTGATTTTTCAAAATCTGATGATTTCAACCTTAAAATCAATTATACAAATGAGTTTTTAAATAGTAGTTTTTATAAAAATACTTGGTTGGATGACGTAAATTATAGAGATTTTGACTTTTCCAAAACAAACAATCCTAACAGTTATTTCTGAAGTTTTGAAGAACCAATTGGTGCTGGGGGGTTAGGAAATTATTGATTTTATAATTCCGTTTTAAAACCAACTTTGGAAAAGTTAAAGAAAAACAAACAAATTAATGAAAACAAAAAGTTTTCGATGTTTAAACCACAAATTAACGTCGTTTCTTCATCTTTTTTAGGTGTTGACAGTCCAACTGACCCAAACGAGTTAACTAAAAAAGAATTAGACTTAATTTTTAATGACTTTTTAAAATCAAATAATTTTTTTAAAATTGAAAAACCAGATAATGTAACAGTTGAATTTTCAAATTTTACAATTAACAATCAAGAAAAAAGAGTTTTAACTTCCGCGACAAATAAATCAATCAGTTTCAAACTTATTGCAAAAAAAGGAACAGAATCTAGAGAAATTATTCTAAATTTTGCACCAAAAGAATTTATAAGAACATACCAAAACGAACAAGATAAGGCTGATGAGTCAAAAATTTTGGAAATTATCGCTGATAAAACAGGTAAAAAATTATTCCAAAATACAAAAATTAAAAACTTAAACGACGTTCACGGAAATTATTCTTTAATTGACAGTTCTGAAAATTTAGTCAATAAATTTAATAGTATTTATTCCTTACCGAAAATTGGGCGTTACCAAATTTTTGCAAAAGAAATCATTAATAAAAATAATGTCAAAGGTGAATCAGAAATTTTCTTTTGGTATACACAAGACGGAATTGAAATTCCAATTATAACAAAGGCTAATGAAAAAATCGCTAATTTTAAAAATAATAATAAAATAAATGTAAAAAACTGAAAACCAGCACAATACCAAGACATAAAACCGCTAAATAAAAATAATTTCTCAAAAGAAGATTTTAAACCTATTAAAACTAGCAAAATTGATTATAATACTGGAAAAACTGTTGAAGTTTCCAACGAAATCGATCAAAAAGACAAGGAAATTATTGATAAAATTAACAGTAGACATTTTGAATATCGTGGCGCTGGTGCTGAAATTATCAATAAAAAACAAGTATTTTATAGCCTTGTTGATGTCGATGACATTATTGAACAAAAAGCTGAAAATATGTTAAATTATGTTCTTAACATAAAAAACAGTTTAACAGATGAAATTAAGGATAAAAATAAGTTTAAAAATGAAACTGTTGGCATAAAAGTTTCACCAGATGGAAGCAAAATCAACACTGAATCAGCTAAATTAAACTCACCAGATATTAATAGAAAAGAAATTTTTGACAAAAATGACACAAATGTCCAAATTAACATTAACAAAATTTCCAAAGATTACTTTTTGTATTTTTACGATGTTAAAAAGGGCGCAGAAAAAGGAAGTCTTCAGTTTAAGTTAGGTTTTATTAACAAAAAGAACACAAACATTAGATATTCAACTGAAAAAGTTATTAATTTATTTAATTTGGTAAACGAATTTAAAAGCAAGTTATATCCTGAAATAATTTTGAACAAAATTAAATTTAGTGATTTAATTTTTAAGAACCAAAATTATAATATTAACGATTTGAAAGCTAATAATTTTTGAGATTTTATCGACTTAAAAAAAGAAGCACTAAATTATAATAATTTTGAAATTGATAAATCAAAAATTCACTTGTCAGATGTAAAATATAGCGGTAAAAACGGTTACTTTAGATTAAAATACGTTGATGGAAAAACCAGCATTATCGGATCAAATTGGTATCATTTTACCAATTTAGCAACAAATAATGGTGAAAATCGCCTTGAAATTGACAAAAACAAAACTTTGATAACAGTTTTTGAATCAGCGAATATAATTAGACGATTTAGACAGGTCGAACCTTACTTTGAGGATTTAATTTGAAGTTTTAACAAATCAACGAAGGAAGCTTCCTGAATTTTTAAAGAAAAATATATTAGCGAAACTTTATTAAAACCGAATACAAATAAGAGAAAAATATACCTACACTTATTTGGTAATGCTTTAGTGCAAAATTTTGCAAGAGCAAAGCGAATTATTGGTGGCGATAATTACAAAGGTGGTTATGATTTTGAATTTGATTTTGAAAAACTAATCAAAGGCGAAACAATTGAAATAAATTCACAAACTGAAAATGTTTATTTTGAAAACAGTTCAAAAAAATTAGACCCAATTCAATTTACAATTACAGCTAAATACTTAAAAAATCAAGGAATTCAGTTCAAATTTAGGCTAAAAGATCCAAAATTTGGGCTAATTCTTGATGATATAAATAAACATTTAGAACCTGGAACAGTTGAATTTTATAATAGTTCAAGATTTGATGCTTTCGACCAAAAAAAGGCTTTCTTATTACATCTTGCAGCGGCAAATGTACAAATTGACTATCAAAATAATTTAGAAAATGAAGATTTTCATAAAAAAACTAACAGTTTCGACTATAAAAACATTGACTTTAACCAAGAAAATCAACCAATAACTTTCTATAACCCCGAAGCTAATTACGATCTTTCAAAATACAATCCAAACCAAAATGTTCACTGAAAATTACATGAGGGTTATTTATTAGATAACGAATTCGCTCATAAAAATTGAGATAGTGAAAAATCTGAGCTTATTAAAAACATTAGAGCACGTACTTTTGGATTTTCATATGGATCTGCAACAATGTTGGCAAAAGTTAACGATAATCCAAACGATGGGAAATTTTATATAATAACAAATAATCACGTCGAAGGCGGTAGAAATTTTGAACTTGATAAAATAAGTGGACAAAATTTACCTTATTCGCTAGGATCAGGCAAATATATGTCAATTGCTGGGCCTAATTACGCAAATAATGTTGATGATGGTTTTAGTTATTGATCTGGGCAATATCGTGTTAATAACGTTAACACTTGACTTCTTTGAACTGGTACAAATCAGTTAGATAAACAAGGTAAGGGCAATAATTTCGTCGACATTAGTGTCTTAATTATCGACATTAATCCTTTAATTGAAGAAGCTAAATCAAAAGGTGAGTTTCTCAAAGTTGCCTGGCTTAAAAACTGATTTAACTTACCAAAATTAAATTTAGAGCTAAAAACAAATCACAATTTAAAATTTTACGGTCCAAATATTAAATCACTTGCAATGAACGGTTTCCCTTACGGACGACAAAACGGATATATCATTAATCGTGCACAATCAGATGCAAATACAATTTCGTTATTACGCCAAAACGGATATACCCAAACTTTTTTCAACCCAGGAAATTCTGGAACAGGACTTATCGGATTGAATAATTCCTATGTTGCAACAATTAATTCTGGTATTCCGCTTGATTTTCTACAATCCTTTAGTTATGAAAATCTCAGTCACAACTATTTTGGACTTAACGAAAAAGGTGAAAATCCAACCAATTTAAATAATACTAATTCTCTGGCAGCAAAAATTATGCAGCTTAATGCAAAAGATCCACTAAATTATTCGCTTCCATGATATTTTAAAACTTTTAAATAAAAGTTGAAAAACTATTTTTCAGGTTCATTCTCTACTCCTTAAATTCAAAAGTTACATAATTGATAGATCTTTTTGAAAAAGTTGCTAAAGATAAACAAAAACCGCTTAAATAAAGAGCGGTTTTTTTAGTTATTTTTTTCGTGTACTTTTCTATTGTAAATTAAAGTTAAGCAATTTTAGTCATTTTGATATAAATGTTTAAATTAGAAAATTAAAAGAAAAAGCAAAGAAATTTTCTTTTAATTTTCAAGATTTTTTTGTTTATATTCTTGTAAATAATTTTGTTTCAAATCTTTAATTAGTTCAAAACGGTCAACTTTTTTTTCAAAAACAACATTTTTGTCTTTAGGAACCAGCAAAACTTGAAAAGCAACTTTGTCAAAAGGTAAATCAAATTTTGCAGGAAAATTTAGAATAAGGTCTGTTTTTAGAATTGTTGTTAAGAAAATCTTATTATTTTCCTTTTTTCTTAATATCAATTTTTCATCTTCAAGATCATATCAATTATGTCCGCGATGTTGATATTTTAGTTGTTCTCAAGTTTCATAAATGAAGATATTGTAATTTTTCAACACTTCATCAAGTTTTTTTCCGTCTAAAAATTTAGTTTCAAAATCTGTAGTAAGTTCAACTTTATTAATTTCAGTTTTTGGATTTAATTCTAAAACCCGATCAAGAATTTTGTCTTTAAATTCCTGATTATTTTTAATTATTACTTGTTTTTCTGGAAAAAAACTATTATTCCAAGGGTTAATTTTTTTACTTACTAAATCAAGAATTTTTGGTTTTAAAGTTTTAATTTTATTAGTGTTTTGACTAAAATCAATAACATCAAGCATAAAATAATTAGAAAAAGTGTTAATTTCCGTTTTTGGAAATTTGTATTTTTGTTCAAGTTTTTTATAAATTATTCTTGTATTTTCTATCGAACGTTTAAGTTTATCTTTTGTACTCGGAATATAATCAACGATATCTTTAAAATTTAGTTTAGTGCTTTTTGGATATACAATTGATATAAAATAAGGTCGGCGGGGGAAAAGTTCATCAGGGGCGTGCGTTATTTCTTCAACATAAGAAGGCATTAAATTTATTACATTTAAAGTATCTGAATTTTTGTCTTTTTCAAGATAATAATTATATGCACTATCATATTTTCATTGCCTTGTTATTTCAATTAAAAAAATATTATTCTTTTCAAGCACTTCTTTAATAGGTCTACTATCTAAAAATTTATTCTGAAATTCCCTTATTATTTCAGATTCAGGAATCTTTAAATGATTAGGAAGATGCTCTACATTTTTTATAAGTTTTAACGTTTTATTAACGATTATTTTCTGGAATTGGTCAAATGTTTGGATTGTATTTGAGAAGTAATCTCCAAGAAAAAAATTTTTATCCAGATCTTTTTCATCTTGGTTGTAAAAAAAATTTAAACCTGAAAATGTTGCAGTTTTAGTGTTAAATTCATCGTTATTTTTATTAAGCAAATTTAAAAAATAGTTTGCATCATATTGTTTATTAAAAGTAAACTCGTATGACTTTTTAGGTTCAACAGTTTTATTTAAAGTAGAAACTGGTTCGCTACAAGCGATTAGAAAAAGCGGCGAAATTAAGGAATTTGTCACTAAAAATTTAGTTAAAATGGATTTAATTTTCATTATGCACCAAATAGGAAATTGCTAGTTTGTCATCAATCGAATTTTTGAAAATTGCTGATTTGTAATTCTTGACTTGAATTTGTGTAATACCAATGTTTTTGCTAAAATTTCGATTTATAAAAAAAAAGAGTGATAAAAATATTTTCGTAAATTTCTTCAGTTTAATTTCTAACTTCCTAAAATTTCATTATTTCATATATTAAAATATATTTTATCACATTATTTTACAAAATTTGAAAAAACAAATTTTTTTGAACAAGTGCACAAATAAATTAATTAAAGTTAAAAAATGTAAATTTTTAAGCCAATTTTAGATTAATTTTATGTTCTTGTTTGAATCATAGAGTTTTTTGGCTTCTAATTTTTGAAAAGTTAGCTACGATTTACAAAACAAATAATATAAAAAAACCTGACTAATTTTGCCAGGTTTTTTTATATTATTTTAATTTTAAAATCTAGCCGTTAATCACAATGCTAGCATATTTACGTTTTCTTACTTTTTGGAATTTAACTATTCCATCAGCAAGTGCAAATAAAGTATCATCACCACCGATTCCGACATTTTTTCCTGGATAAATTCTAGTTCCTCGTTGACGATAAATTATTGAACCAGTAAATGCGAATTGGCCATCAGCAATTTTTTGGCCGAGTCTGCGACCCGCCGAATCACGGCCGTTCTTGGTAGATCCACCAGCTTTGGTCTTTGCCATTTCTTAAATTATCCTTTCAATTCTGTGATTTTTATTTTTGTAAACGGTTGGCGATGCCCTAATTTGCGTTTGTGAGTTGATTTTGGATTGTGACGGTAAACGACAATTTTTTTAGCACGACCTTGTTTTTCAATAACACCAGTAACACTCGCGTTTTCAACAAAAGGGGTACCAATTTTGCCATTAATAAACAAAACATCAGTAAAAGTTACACTTTCACCTTCATTTTTGTCGATTTTTTCAACAAAAATTGTTTGATCTTTTTCAACTTTAATTTGCTTACCACCAGATTTAATAATTGCAAACATAAGATCTCCTTATGAGTATCATCCTAAAGGTACTGAATTCAAATAAAAACAGATTTAAACCTTTTTGGTATGGGATGGTTTAATTAAATTTACGGGTTTATATTATAACATCTTTTTAATTAAAAAGTAGTACTTTCAAAAATTTTTAATGCTATAATTAAAAAATGGAGACAAAACTAAGTTTTGAAAGGTTTTTTAGTGATGAAATTAAAAAACCTTATTTTCAACAGTTAAAAAAAACTCTCAACTATGAATATGCAAATTACCAAGTTTTCCCCGAAAAAAAAGATTTATTTAGGGCAATCCAATTAACTAATTTTGATAATCTAAAAATAGTCATTCTAGGTCAGGATCCTTATCACCAAAAAGGTCAGGCAGATGGTCTTGCTTTTTCAACGAGGGCAAAAGTTTTGCCACCTTCACTCAAAAACTTGTTTTTGGAGATAAAAAATGTATACCCTAATTTTTCAAAAACTGACGGAAATCTTGAAAATTGGGCAAAACAAGGAGTTTTACTTTTAAATACAGTGCTTTCGGTTCGTGAATCAAGTCCGAATTCCCATGAAAACATTGGATGAAAAACTTTTACTTTTAATTTAATTAACTTTATTGTTGAAAATAAAGTCGATATTGTTTTTTTACTATTAGGTCAAAAAGCAAAATTATCTGTTGCAAATGTTAGTCTTGAAAAACAAAAAGTGTTTTTTTACTCCCATCCTTCACCTTTTAGTTTTGCTAATTCCTTGAAAAATTCTGGTGTTTTTCAAAAAATAAACAAATTTTTAAAAGAAAAAAATCGCGGCGAAATCAATTGAAATTTATAACAAAAAGTGTATAATTTTAGTAATTTATCGCTTTTAAAGAAAGGTTTAATTATGACAATATTCGAAAAAATGAAGAAATACTGCGACCTTGATGGAATGTCGCGTTACGAAGAGGAAATTGTTGCAGAACTAAAAAAATCAACAGAAAAACTTGACCTTGCTTATTCTCGTGACGGGTTTGGTTCTTTAATTATGCAGCAAAAAAATCCAAATTCTGGACCAAAAGTCGTAGTTGCTGCGCATATGGATGAAGTTGGTTTTATCGTTTTAGACATCACTGAAAAAGGGTTTATCAAGGTAAAATCAGTTGGCGGAATTTGGGGAAATGCTGTAATTGGGGCAAGATTTAAATTAATTAATTCTTTAGGTCAGGAATTTTTTGGGGTTGCTGGTCATACTTCAATTCACATTATGGAACGTGAAAAAATCGAAAAAGCCTTGATGGTAAAGGATCTTTTTTTCGACTTTGGTTTTAAATCAAAAAAGGAAGCCGAAGAATCATCAGTTGAAATCGGAAATAGAATTTATTTTAACAACCCAAGTTTTTTGATGCAAAATAATGATTTTTTTGCATCAAAAGCAATTGACAACCGCGCTGGCGTGGTTGTCATTGACGAACTAGCGCACCGCCTTCATAAAAAGGAAATAAAATCTAATCCAATTTTGGTTGGAACCGTGCAAGAAGAAGTTGGTTCCCGTGGTGCGAAAATGGTTGCAAAAATGATTAACGCTGATATCGCTTTTGCAATCGATACAGGTGCCGCTCATGATACCGAAGGTGCAATTCCTGGCGTTCAAAAATTAGGTGCTGGTGTTGCAATTGATATTGCCGATGGTGGTGCTTTAATGGATCCACGACTTGTTGAAATTCTTTTCCGTATTGCCAAGGAAAAAAACATCCCTATTTACCGTTATGTTTCACAAGGTGGGGGAACAGATGCAGAAGAACTGCAATATTCAGGATACGGAACTCCGACTGTAAGCATCTCAATTCCACAACGTTATTTGCACTCAACTTATGGATTAATTAGTTTATCAGACATTAAAGCTGCAATTGATTTAATTGAAGCATTTATTACAGAATATGGACAAAAAGAGCACGAAAAATTAACTTATAAATAATCAAATAGTTCAAATTAACTAATCTTTAACAAAAAGTCGCAATTTCTTCAATTAAAATGCTAATAAATAAAGTAAATTGGCTGTTTTAAAGCTTTTTCCGCTTCTGCTTTAGCAAGTTTTGAGTCATCTCATTTAACAGTATGATCAGAACCTTTTATTTCACCAGAACCTGTTTTAAAAGAACGATAAATTGCTGCAACTCCTAGTAAAGCAGGTGTAATTTTTGTAATTGCAGTTGCTAAACCAGCAACTCCCGCTAGAATTCCTGCTCCACCAGTTTCATTTTTGTCTTTTTCACTTAATTTAACTAGATTTTGATTTGGTTGATTTTTCATTGTTCAACCTCCTTTCACACAAAGTTAAGTAAAAATTAAAAAATTATTTAAAAAAGGAAAATTTTAGGAAAAAAGTGCAATTTTTAATACTGACTCGTGAAATCGCTACTCAAATTATTAAAAATCAAGAATTTTTTAACGAAAAAATTCTTGATTTGTCTTCAATTAATTTTGAAGAAATTGAGGACTTTGCCTTTTCAGGAATGGATCTAGAAATCAAAAAGCTAATTTTGCCTGATTCACTTTTAAAAATTGGCGAATCAGCTTTTATGTTAAACAAAATTGAAAAGATTATTTTTGGGTCTAATATAAAAACTATTTTAGATTCTGCTTTTGAGTCTAATTTAATCAAAAATATTAATTTTCCTAAAAAAATAAAACAGTTAAATAATTCTGTTTTTGCAAATAATAAAATCAAAAACCTTATAATTCCTGAGTGAATTTCAAAAATTGATTCAGATTGTTTTGCCGATAATTCAATTGAAAATCTGCAATTTGATTCAAATAATATTAATGTCGATGTTTATGCTTTTGTTGGAAATTCACCAAAAAAAGTTGATATTTTAGGTGAATTTAATGCGAAAATGGATGAAAAAGTCTTTAGTTTTTACAAATTTAAATTTGACTTTTTAAATAGTTTTGATAAATTTGATAATAGTTTCAATATTATCATTGATAATCCAAATCTTAATCAAATTTTGATTTCATTTAACTGGGAAAATTTGGAGACAATTAACTTGATTTTTCCTCAAAATCAACAAAAAAATGAAGTTGAAATTTTCATAAATAAATCCAAAATAGATAGAAATCTTGAATTTGAAGCATTAGGTTCAGATTTTTTTAAAAAAACATTGAAAATTTATTAATATTTTTTTTAATTAAGTTTATAATTATTATAGTTAATTTGCACTTCTCAACTGTTTTTCAATAAATCAAATACGAGGAAATTGCTTTTAAAAATATGAATGATATGAAAAATTATATTTCGAAAAGAACGAAAATCATCGCCACAATTGGGCCAGCAACGCAAGATTATGAAGTCTTAAAAAAATTGGTTTTAGAAGGTGTTAGTGTAATTCGCGCAAATTTTTCCCACGGAAATTATGAAGAACAACGACAAAAGTTTGAAAATGCCCGTAGAGTTTCTGAAGAACTTCAAATTCCAATTTCAATTATGCTAGACACAAAAGGGCCAGAAATTCGTGTTGGTAAAATTCTTAACGGCTCACAAAAAATCCTTACAAACCAACGTTTAATTGTTCTAACTGATTCAGATTCTTATAAAAATTTCGAAGGAACGGCACAAACAATTACTGTATCTCACCAAATTGATAAAGATTTAAAAATTGGTGATAAGGTTCTTTTTGATGACGGAAAGTTACAATCTGTTGTTGTTGAAATCGAACCAGGAAAAGTTGTTGTAAAAACAAAAAATTCCCACATTTTAAAACCAAATAAACGCCTAAATTTACCAGGTGTTGCTTTTTCATTGCCGTTTTTATCACAAAAAGATATTAACGATATTCTTTTTGGGATTTCAGAAAATATTAATTACGTTGCTGCATCATTTGTAAATTCTGCCGAAAATGTCCGTGAATTACGTCAACTTTTAGATGAAAACGGTGGTTCACACATTCAAATTATTTCTAAAATCGAATCAACATTAGGACTTGAAAATATTGACGAAATCATCGAACATTCTGATGGAATTATGGTTGCCCGTGGAGATTTAGGACTTGAAGTTCCTTATGAAGAAGTTCCTTTTCAACAAAAAAGAATTATTCGTAAATGTCGTTTTGCTGGTAAAACTGTTGTAGTTGCAACGCAAATGTTAGATTCAATGGAAAAATCTTCTCAACCAACAAGGGCAGAAGTTTCTGATGTTTATTGAGCAACCGAATTAGGTGCTGATGCAACAATGTTATCTGGCGAATCAGCGCAAGGACAATTTCCAGTTGAATCAGTGCAAGTAATGGCTATTATTAATAAAAGAGCAGAAAAAGAATTTTATAACAAACTTTTCTACACTAAACAACTTGCGGTAATTACCAAAAATTCAAAAGGTCCAAGAGCAAAAATCGCCCATAAATTAGCGCATCTTGCTTACGAAAAAGAGATAAAATACACCGTTGTTTTATCAAGAACTGGCGAACTTTTGAAAACAATTGCAAAATTTCGACCAAATACAGCCGTAATTGGTGTTTTAAATAACGAAAAATTAATCAATGGTTTTGGAATTACATCTTCTGTTTTTGTTTCAATTAATTCAATTTCAGAATTTGAAGCAATTAAAAACGATTTTAGTTTGGCTCGTAATGTTTTAAAACCATTTGGAGTTGAAAAAGGTGATACGTTTTTAGTTGTTGAAAACGAAAAAATGGTTCAATTTGTTTATTAATTTTTTCAACTTTTTTCATATATTTTTCTTATTTTTCTAGTATAATTATAATGCAAATTTTTATTTGCAGAAAGTAGATTCGCTCTCACCTGAAGATCCTTGTGATCTTGGGTTTACCTGACAAACAAAAATTATTATTTTTTTGTCTAAAAGCGTAACTGAATCCGCTTTTTTTAACAAATTTCCTTAAAGCTTTAATAATTAAACCATCTAAAAATGGAGAGAAATTTAAATTTTGAATCCTAAAAGTCTTTTTCAAAAAAAACCAATACAAGAGCACCAAATTAACGAAAATATATTTTTTCCTAATGTTTTTCTAGTCGGAAGTGACAATGAAAAAATTGGAAAAATGCCAACAAGAGAAGCAATCAAAATGGCAAAATCGCAAGGACTTGATTTAGTTTTAATTTCGATTAAAGAAATTAAAACTAAAGATAATAAAGTTCAAAAAGTGCCAATTGCAAAAATTCTCGACTACGGAAAATTCCGTTACGATATTAAAAAGAAAAAAAAGGAAGAAAAAGAAAAACAATCCTTTACCAATAATCGTGAAATTCGTGTTAGTTTTAACATTAATATGCAAGATATATTGGTTAAATCAAAAAAAGCAAGAGAATTCATTCTTGATGGTGATCGTGTCAAAATTGCTCTTCGCTTCCGTGGTCGCGAAATTACAAGAGTCGATCAAGGTAAAGTAACACTAGATATATTTTATGACCAATTAAAATATATTGCCAAAAAAAGTAAGGAAATTTCACAAAACGGTAATTTTTTAGTAATGAATCTTGAGCGTGATCGAAAAAAACTACCTAAATTCACTTCATCAAAACAACTAAAAGAATTACTTGAATACGAAGAACAGCAAAAGCAGGAAGAAAATGTCTAAGATTAAATTTAAAACTAAATCTGCATTGAAAAAAAGAATAAAAATCACTGCATCTGGAAAAGTTAAACACGGGCATGCTTATCGTTCTCATCTTGCTCAAAGTAAAACTACCAAACAAAAACGTCAATCAAGAAAGGCAACTTTGATGGACAGTTCAGATTTTAAAAGATTAAAGAAATTAATTTAGTTAATATTTTTTTAAAATAAACTTTAAATTAATTCGAAAAGGAGAGTTTTATTATGAGAGTCAAGGGCGGAACTATAACTCGCCAACGACGTCGTCGTTGATTAAAATTGGCAAAAGGATATTGAGGTCATAAATCAATCGGCTTCAAAGTTGCCAAACAAGCAGTAATTAAATCTTGAACTTACGCGTTTCGTGACCGTAAACAACGTAAACGTGAGTTTCGTAAATTGTGAATTAGCCGAATTAATGCTGCCGCACGTGCCCAAGGTATTTCTTATTCCCAATTAATGTATAAAATCAAAGCTGCAAATATTGAAATTAACCGTAAAATGCTTGCAGAAATGGCAATTCATCATCAAGCCGAATTTGAAAATATTGTTAAATTAGTTTTAGATAAAAAGGAAAATTAGTCCTTTTTATCTAAAAAATTTATTCAAAAATAAATACAATAACAATTTTTATTTTAGGAACTAAAATGGCAAGAAAAGACCCAATCTCTTTGCGCGGACCTTTAAGTGGAAACAACCGTTCACATGCACTTAATGCAACCAAACGTAAATTTAACCTTAATTTACAACAAGTTACTTTAAAAACCGCATCAGGGCAAAAAGTTCGTATTAAAGTTTCGGCAAAAACTAAAAAAACCTTACGAAAATGGGGGCAAATTTAGTTTACTTTTTCGAACTTTATACACAATTTTTCCAATAAAAAAACAGAAATTTACTTTCTGTTTTTTTATTTTCTTGCAAGCAAATTTTAGATAATCATAATCTTTAAAAAATCAAATTTAGCTATAAAAAAGCAGACTCGGGCACGAAAATTAGACAAATTTAAAAAGATAAACTTCTCCAAACTTGCTCTGGTGTTTTTCACTTTAAATTAGATTGTATACGTTTTTGGTTATAAAAATTTACATAATTTTTTATTTGATTTTCGAGTTCAGCAAAAGTTAGTTTTTTAATATTTATCTGACTTAGACATTCTGATTTTAAATTCCAAAAGAAATATTCGACTTCATAATTATCAAGTGAATTGCCGATTCTCGACATTGAAATTATCACATTATTTTCCTTTACCATTTGTTTGTATAAATTTGATGAGTATTAATATCCGTGATCAGAATGTAAGTATCATTTTTCTTTAAATTTTATTTTGCTTAAATGCGAATATACAAGCTCAACTCATTAGAAATGGATAAATTTCAGTTAATAATTTTTTTACTTTTATGATAAATTGCAATTAATAAGTAAACATTATTATCAAGAACATCTTTTGGTGATTTAATGTAAGTTGCATCGGTTGCAACGATATTTGCACTCTTACCGTTAAAATTTCTTTTGACAAAATCTTGGTTTTTTGTAAAACATCCTTTATTTCTCGACGTTTTTTCTGTTGTCTTGTTTTAGTCTTCAGTCCGTTTCGGCTCAAAATTCTTCAACTGTTCTTTCATTTAAAGTAATTCCGTGCTTAATTTCAAGCATTTTTTGCACTTTTTCTCAACCGCATTTTGCTTCTAATTCATAAAAAATTTCAATAATTTTGTCTTCAAAAGGATTTTTGTATGGTGTTTTTTCTTTCTTTTTCAGCCAAAAATAAAAAGTGCTTTTCGGAATTTTGAGAATTTTATACGTAAAAGACTTATCAACATCGTCTTTTTTTATTTTCTGTATTATTTCCTTTTTCTGTTCTTCAGTTAACACACCATAAATTATTTTAATCAATTTTTCCCACTCTGAACGGGGAGTTTTTTGAATTCTTTGAATTTTTCGAACCATTTTTCTCATTCAAGGTGACTTAAATGTCTTGCCATTTTTAATCCTTTAATTTAAAAAAAGAGCACAAACAAATTAATTAAATCCAGTTAATTGCGAGTTTTTAAACTGAATTTAGATTAATTTCTGTGCCCGAGTTTAAATTCATAGCTAAATTTGAATTTTTAGCTATTATTTATTCAGTTAAAAACTTTTTCCTTGTTTAAATTTGGGTCATTTAAAATTTCTTCCACTTTTTCAATTTCAATAAAAGCAAGACCAATTTTTTGGATATAATCAATTTGTTCTGTGTTTTTTACAGCAAGTCCAATAATAAATCTGACTGGTTGTCCATCCCAGTCAAGTGTATTTTTTAGATGAATAATTTCAATACAGTTTTGAAAAATTAAATCATTACCTTCATAATTTCCGTGTGCAAGCGCAAGATAGTTTCCAAGAGCAACTGAAGATTCTAAATCACGTTTTTCCATTGATTGTAAATATTGATACTTGCAACAATTTTTTTTCTGAAAAATTTCAATTAGTCTCTGAAACGCTTCTTTTTTTGAATTAATAATTTGATTTAAGTGGATATTTTCTAGTTTTAAATTCATTTTCTAGTCTCTCTTTTGATTATAGTAGAAATTAAGTACTTTTTGGACTTCAGAATCTTCTAGATTTGTCTGACTTTTTAGGAATTTTTCAGGATTTTTTACAAGCTTTTCTTGCATTTTCAGTGCTTGATTGTCTTGTTTTGAGTCAAAATTTAGAATGTTTGCAAAAGTTTTATAAATAATTTCTAATTCTTCAAGTTTCAATTTTGCACTTTTTGCACATTTTAATAACAAATCAAATCTTTCACTTTTACCTAATTTAGTGATCGGATTTCGGGCAACACGTATAACTGAGTCTTGCAAAATTGGATTTTTAAATCTTTTAACTATTTTTTCAAAGTAAAAATCCAGTTCTTCTTTCTTAATTAACGGATTTTTGAATAAAATTACTTTAATTAAAACAGTTTTTAGTTGGCTAACATATTTTTGAATTACTGGAGAATTTAAAGCTTCATGAATGAAATTATACTTTAAAATATAGGCTAAATAGGCGATTCCTGAGTGTAAAGCGTTTACAAAAAATAACTTTCGGAGAATAAAATAGTCCAAATTTTCTAAATATTTTACTCCCTTTAGTTTGATTTTTTGCTTTTTTTTCTCAAGAATAATTTCTGAATATGTTTCAGTATAAACGTTTAAATTGTTTGAATTTGGGGCAATTTGGTCAATTGTTGTATCAACAAATTGTCAAAATTTACAATTTTGAAGACTCTTTTTAAAGTCAGAACTAACTCGAAACCCGTTTTCAAAACAAATAATTTGCTTATTTTTTTGCTCAATTTTTGCTAGTTTTGCAAAAATTGGCGCTAAATAAATTAAATTTTTAGCGCCAATTGAAGTCGAAATCAGATCGGCACTTTCTAAATGTTTTAATAAATTTTTCTCATCATTTAAGTTAATTGCAAAATAATTTTTTATCTGATATTTTTCACTATTTTCAAAATTAATCACATAATAAAAACCTTTTTCGTTGAGTTCATCAATTAATTTTTGGTTTACATCAACCAAAATAATTTCAAACTGGTTTTCTTGATATAGTTTTGCAATCAATCCGCGTCCGATATTTCCAGCGCCAAAATGAACAACTTTCATTAGAAACTATCCTTATTTTCTTGTATTTTTTTAATTTCTAGTGCTATATTTTCGTAAGATTTTTTATCCAAAAATTGATTCAGAGCGATAATTTTTGCTGTTGAATTTTTCGATCTAACGCGGTCTTCTAAACTTTGAATTGTAATAATAATTTCCTCATCACCACTTAGATCGGCAATTGCTAAATTGGAAATTTCAATATCCAAAATATCATTTTCTTTTAAAATTTTCCTTAAAATCGAAGCGGCCATTACTGAAGAACCCATCCCAGCATCACAGGCAAAAATTATTTTTTTTCAAGATAATTTTTGAGTATTTTTTACTTGCATTTTCTCATTTTCAATTATTTCTTTTGCTTGACTAAAGTCAAGATTTCCTTTTTCTGTCTTATTTTTATTTAATAATTTCGTTACAAAATTAATCGCTCACCCGCTAATTAAAGTAACTATTGCTGAACCAAAAATTGCAATTGTAATTCCAACTAGAGAATTTGTGGATTTTTCGACTTGAATATATTGGGCAATAATTGAGCCTGGAGAGACAGGAGCAACTGCGCCAACATTGAAAATTTGAAAAATTGCATTTCCAAAAACCCCACCAGCAATCAATGCTAAAATTAAAATTGGTCTTAAAAGCGCAAAAGGAAAATAAACTTCGTGAATTCCGCCTAAAAAATGGATCGGAATTGAAGAAGTTGCTTGTGCTTTTGTAGTTTTATCTTTTGAAAAAATTAAATAAAATAACAAAAGTCCGAGCCCAGGTCCAGGATTTGATTCTAATAAAAATAAAATTGACTTACCAGTTTCAGTTACTTGAATTGCCCCTAAAGTTGTAAAAACACCGTGATTTATTGCATTATTTAGAAAAAGAATTTTTGCTGGTTCAACAATTAAGGCAATCAAAGGATATAATTTTCACTGTCCCATTTTTTCGGTTAAGAACCCAAGCGATTTAATAAAATAACCAATGAGATAAATCGATAAATAATAAGTAGGAAAAAGGAGAAAAAAACCTAAAATTCCGAGATAGAAATTATTCGCTAACATTTGATAGCCGCTTGGAATTTTATTAATTCAAAATTTTTCACTATGTTTCAAAATTAGCGCTGATATTGGGCCAAACAGCATAACTGAGACTAACATTGGTGCAGAATTACCAGTAATTTTTATAAAAATTTCTGATTGTCCAGCAGCAACTGCGGCGATTGCCACAACCCCAGCAATCGCGCCGCCGCGAATTTTGTAGATTTTATAACCACCAAGAAAGCAAATTAAAATTGGAATTATATAAACAATTCCAGTTCCAACCATCGTTGCAAGTTCTTTATTTGGTGTTCAGCCTGTTGGAATAAAAAAGGAAGTAAGTAGACCTCAGGCAATAAAAATACCGATAATTGGCATTATCATTTGCCCTAAAAGTCCGCCAAATGACTGAATTTTAGTTTTAAAAATTTTGACTAAATTAGCCATAAAATCTCCTTAATATTGGTATAATTTTGTAAAATGTATACGAATTTGATTAATGATTTGTTGCAACTTTCAAAACAAAATCATAATTTCATTGATAAAGAAATCGCAGATTTTCTACTTTCAAATATTGACAAAATTATGACTTTGAAATTAGGAGTAATCGCAGAAAAAGTTAATTGCTCGACCGCATCGGTGATTAAATTTTGCAAAAAACTAGGATTTAAGGGTCTTAAAGATTTCCTACCAGCACTTGATCGCAATTATTCTTATTTACAAGTCCAAGAAAAACGCTCGTCTGATAACAAAATTACTGATAAAAATAAAATTATTAGTTCATATCATGCTCTCATTAGCAAAAATTTAGCCAATCTTTACAGTCTAAATCACGATTCTGTTATAAAATTAGCGATGCTTTTGAAAAAAACCAAGCATATAATGCTTTTTGGCAAAGGTTCAAACTTAGAATCTATCAATATTTTTGCTAATTATTTATCAAAGTTACAATATCATGTCGATTATCATTATGATTTTGAAGTTCAGGAAAAATGAGTTGAAAAATCAGTAGAATCTAGTGTTTGCATTTTTTTTAGTTTCTCTGGAATGCACCAGGTAATTAATGAATTAGTTAGTAAAATGAAAGCAAAAAGTTGCACTATTGTTTCATTTACTTCAAATTATGAAAGTAATTTATATAAAGAATCTTCAGTTAGCCTTTTAACTTTTAAAAACGAAGATGTTCTAGAAAATCACACTTCAGCACGTATTGCCTTTATTTATTTGATCATGCAAATTATTAATTTGCTTAAAAATTAGCTGGTATTTTTTATACCAAACTTAATTTTAAAGTCAAATTAGCAATTTTTAAGACTTTAAAATTAAGTTTACAAATTAAAATAAAAATTACTTCCGATTTAAATATAAAAAAAGTTTAAATCAAACTGATTAATTAACATAAAAAATCAGGCGGATTCCCGCTCTGTATAATTATTAATTTTACCACATCCTAATTTCTTGAAGTCTTTTTTTCAAAATTTGGTTGTTGTTTTTCTCTTGATTTAATCAAAAAACATTAAATTTTCTACTGAAAAATTGTAATGATTTTCATATTTTTTTTCCAAAATGAGAAAAGAAAAATAAAGCTAACTTTTGCTATTAGAAAAATCAACTTCAAAAAAAAGACCATTTTTAGGTTGTTTTTAGTGTTAGGAATTAAAAATTGATTCTCTATGTTCGTCAGTTTTTTTATGAATTGCAACATGAATTCGGGTTCTTAATTCAGTTGTATTAGTAAAATTTTCAATAAATATTTTCTCTAAATCTTCAAAAGTGTTAATTTGCTTTGTTTGGTTTCTATAGGTAAAACTAAAAGGCTTTAATTTATTAAGTTTTTCTTCCCTTTTTTTATACATATCTTTTTTAAAATCACTGAATGATTTATATTTATCACCAAAAATCATTCTCAAAACGTGACTATCACTACCCTTGACAACTCCTTCGGGTACATTGATTTCTTGGTTTGATTTAGCAGAAATATAAGGAACCATTCCGCCATAATAGCCTTTTTCTGCAAGCAATTCAAATGCAGTTCTTCTAAAACTGAGTCCACCAGAAATACCTTCTTTGTTTTCAAGAAGACCAAAATAAGGTTTGAAAAGATTTACCATAATATAATTATTATGACCAAATTCTCGTTTTCAACTACCTCCAACGCCAGAACCAACAATATTTCTATCAACTAGATCGTTAATCGAACTAATTGAATTAAAGTCAGAATTTTGAAGATTATTCAGAATGTCTTTTTTTGCATAACCATCCTTACTTAGTTCAAGTTTTTGGTAATTTTCAGTAGATTTTTTAGCAATAATCGCTTTTGCTTCTGCTAAATCAAGAACATAAATTAGATCAAAAAGATTTTTATAATAATTTTCAAGATCGGCCAAATTAGCAAACCTTTCTGGACTTGAATTATGAACTTTTTCATCACCATTGTATTTTTTAATAAAATTAAACGCTAATTCATCCGATGAAGCATAAGAAGGCGCCTGAAACATTCCAGTTGCATAAGATTCGGCATTATGTCCTCTTCTTTTTCCATATCCGTCTAGTAAAATATCATCATCAAAATTATGGGTATGTTCGTGAACAAGGATGGGTTGAGTTGCATATGATAAAAAATCTGATGCAACAAAATAAACAGCTTTTCTATTTTCTGTTGGCATATAAGCTCTTTGTCCACCTCTGTGCGTACGTCAAGCATTAATTGGGAGAGCGTAAGATTTAATACCTGGATCATTTTTTCCACCAAAAGCATCATAGACATCAACTATATAATTTTGCATAGTCTTTTTTGACTTTTGATTTAAAATTCGGTATAAAACATCATAATAATCTTGAGCTGATTCGCCAAATATTTTAATCTGCTCTTTTATTTTTTCATCTGAAAAACTTGAAGACCGATAACGCGAAAATACACCAGAAATGTTGCTATTTGTAGTGTGAATAAATCAAAGCGCATTTTCATCTTTTACAGTTAAAAGTGGTAAAAGTTTATCAGCTTGTTCTTCTTGCTTAAATCTTTCGATCATTGGTTTATTTACTAACTGATCAGATTTACTATCGATTTTAGTGATATACGCTTTAGTAAGTGATTTGAAAAAATCGTCAATATTTTGCTGTTTTTGTTTAAATAAATTGTAATTATATTCAATAAAATTGCCAGGCGAGCTTGGGTTTAAATATTTTGAAAAAACTTCGTGATAACCATTTGCAGTTTTATCAGCTTTTAAGTTTGCAAAATCTAATTTTCCTATGTCTTTTAACAATGACAAACTATCGCTTGATTTTCCATAAATTGCTAATGAATATAATAATTTATCTCTAAAATTAGAAATTGAATATCATCGGTACAAATAGTTTAGGCCAATATAAATAGCATTTTTTCTTTTTCTAAATCTTTTTTGTAAATTTCTAGGAATTTATTATCGTTTAGATCAAAAATATCGATATTATTTGCAATTGAAGTGATTATATTTTCAAGATTATTTTTGATTTCCTGTTCGTGATTATCAATAAAAAGTTGTTCTTTTATCGGCACATTTGGAATTACATAAACATTTTGAGTGTCATAAATTTTATTATCAAAGAGATTAGTGTTTTTTAGAATAGTTATTAAATTAGAAAATAATGCGATTTTTTTATCAGATATTAAACTATTTGGATGAACAATAAGTTCAGAATTAGCACTTTCAAAGAAAAAGTCTATGATTCCGTAAGTATTTTCTTTAAAAGTGGTAATTTTAAAGTCTTCAAATTCACCATCGCCAAAATAAATTTTTAATTTATTAATTTTTGACTTTTCGAGTGCAAGATTTTTTATTAAATTCTCACCATTATAAAATTCGTAGCCGATTAACTTTTTTTTAAACAAATTAGAATTTCTGTCTAATTTATGAGCATATTTCATAATTGTATAACGATCATAAAAAGGTAACAATTTTGCAAAATTAGAATATGCTACACTAAAGTTTTCTTGAAATCCGTGTAAATAGGAAAAATTTAAAGTTTTTAACTTATTATTTTTCGTATTTAGTCATTTTCATTTTTTTGCAAATTGATGAAAAGTGTTTTCATCAATTAATTTAAGTCAAGGGAAACTTTCATCACTGAAATTCTCAACAAAGTTTATATTATTCACTTTCTTTTCATAGTCAAATAAATTTTTCTTATTAAAATTACCAAAAATTGGCCGAACTCTAGAAGTTTTAATTTTTGCATAAATATTTTGGACTACACCTGTATCAGGTAAGTCTTTGGTTCCGTTAGTTGTAATAAACCCAATTAGTCCGCCAGAATTTGGGAATTGATCAGTGCCATTATTTAAAATATTCCCTTCAATAACTATGTTTTTTAAAGATGAATCACTTCCTAATTCAGCGACAATTCCACCAAGTTTGTCAGAATTTACTAATTTAGATGTGATATTTACATTAGCATATGAATCTTCAATTGAACTTCTTTTTTGTATTGACCCACTAAGACCGCCTGCAGATTGTAAAGAGTAAATATTTCCTTGAAAACTAGAGTTTTTAATAACTGAATTATCATCCATTGAACCAATGATTCCGCCCACTAATCTCGCTGCTCTTATTTCGCCAGAAAGATGAACGTTATTAATTTTTGAATTTATCGAATTGTTCGCGACAGTTCCGATCACATTTTGGGAATAATTTGTTGATTTTATTTTAATATTTTTAAAATGAAGATTTTGTACTTTTGCGTTATTTAAATTATCAAAAAGTGGTTTTTTTAAATCATAAATAGTAAAATTTTTACCTTGATCACTTTCTAAAGTACCGAAGAAATAAATATTTTCTAAATATGAGTTAGAATTACTGCTTAATTCAAAATTTTCGGCAGAAATATCGTTTGCTAATTTAAAAGTGCCTGATGGATTTTTTCTAATTTCAGTAATTAATTGCTGAAATGATGTAATTAATCCTGATACATTTTTTGTTTTAGGAATATAAATATCAAAAGTGGAACTTACTGTCCCATCGTTTAGAATATTTATAAAATTATCGTTAAATTCACCAACAAATTTATAATAATCTCCTTCATCTTTTACAGTTTTTACATTCAATCATACGTTTTTTAGTAAATCTTCTGAATGTAATTTAATTTTGTAATTTTTGACTTCAGAGTCTAGGCGATCAATTGAAAATAATTTTGTGTATTTATTTTGATTAGTTAAATGATATAAATTTGCGGTAGTTATATTCTTGAATTCAACTTTAGTTCCGCTTATTTTTGAAAAAGTGCTATCATTTTCAGCCTGTTTATTTTCTAAAAATGTTTTATCATCGAAAATAGTTGCACTATTAATTGGTGATTTTTCTTCAGTTTGACTTTGATTATTTTGACTTTGACTTTGGTCGTTTTTTTGCCTTTTATCATTAGAGTTAGACTTGGAATTATCGAGAATTGGTTGTTCAACGGTTTTTTCACCACAAGAAGAAATAATAAATAACGGTGTTAAAAGTAAAAAAGTGACACTATTTATAGCCTAAATTAGTAGAAAAAAATGAGACACACCAAGAGAGGTGTGTTTTTTTATGAAACAAAATAAATTTTCAATTAATGAAAAAATCAAATATATCAAAATCGCTGAATCGCAAGGATTCAAAAGTGCGACTATACATTTTGCAAACGAGTTTCGTGAAATTTATAAAAATAAATCAGTTAATAAAAAATCGCAAAAAGAGGGTTTTTTACAGACATATGCGAATAATTTAATTCGAAACTGACAAAAAAAGTATTATAATTATGGTATGAACGGATTAATTAGCACACGTGGTAAAAATAAATCACCACGTAAGTCAAAAAAACAATACACAATTAACGATCTTTCGGAAAATGACCGCGGAATTTATCAAGAAATAATGGAAAACGTCCTTAGAAGATACGGGATTGATCCTGCAATTGTAATGGACGAACTTAAAAAGCGAAAACAAGAAGCAGAAAAAGATAAGGATCAAATCGAAAATTCAACAAGACTTTGCAGCGTTTTAAAAGTTAATCGCACATCGATTTATCGCAAAATAAAGGTGAAAAAATCACCAAAAGAAATGGTATACAGTAAAGAATTACTTGATTGAATTCTTGAAAGTTTTAATTTTAACAGAAAAGTAAAAGGTCGAGATAATTTGTATAATGTATACAAAAATCAAGGAAATAATATAAGCACATATGTTTTTCAAAAACACTATGAACATTTAGGGATAAAATCGATTGCTTACAAAAAACAAGGTAAAAATGCGCCAAAAGAAGCTAAATTTTCGCGGATTTGAGCCGAAGATCATATCAAAGGACAATTTGAATCTAAAAATTTTGGTGAAAAATGATTTGCTGATATTAAATTTATAAGAATTGGCGATGATTTTTATTTTTTGCATTCAATAATTGAAACAAAATCTAATTATTTGCTAAATTTTTCAATTTCCAAGACTAGATTTTCAGAAGAAACAATAAAATTAGTAAAAGAAACAATCAAAAAACACAAAATTACACCTAAATTTTTCCATTCAGATCATGGAGTTGAATATGCTAACCACCGATTTGCTCAATTTTTAAAAGAAAACAACATTCAACAATCAATGTCGCCAAAAGGAAACGCGCTTGCAAACCGCCCGATTGAATACTTTTATGCTATTTTACAAAGAGAATACTTGAATGTTGAGGGTAAAATTTTTGAAAACCTTGAAGATGCCCATCAAAAAATCAGCTCATTTGTTAAATGATACAATAAAACTAGAGTGCAAAGTTGCCTTTCATATTTGAGTCCAAATTCTCATTTTGAACAATTTGGTGCTCAAAAAAATTTTCACAATTTTGGAGAATAAAAAATAATAAAAATTTGTTTTAAAAATAATTAAAAATAATGATGTGTCTCATTTTCCTATACTAACTTAACACTATTTATAGCCTTTTTTTTTTTTTTTTTGGTTATTTGCAAATTTATAAAAATTTAAAGACATAAATCAACTCCAATTATATTTTTTGAACCATCTTATAATGAATTATAGTAAAAAAAAGTAAGATAAAAGATCTGGAAATAGGAAAATACAAAAACAAAAAGCCGAATTCAAAGTGTAAATTACTTTTAAAAATAACTCTTAATGCTCCAAAACGCATCCGAAAAATGACAAAGGCAGGTAAGAAATTCACACATAATTAAAAAACAATTAGAAAATATTTTCCTTAATTGATCAAATAATGTAAAATTATATACATTAGAAGTTATGTTTAAAAATGTTGTAAATTTCAAAACACAAAATTATAAATAGATCCTTAATTTCTAAAAGTTTAAATCAAAAAAATGTGGAATTTATCGACTAAACAAATAGAAAAAATTGAGAAATAACATAGAAAGTGTGTCTCAATTTTTTTCTTTTTTTCATTTTATGAATTAGTTTTTTGCACGTTTTATTTTCTCGAAAGGCTCTGAATTAACATTTAAACCCCATTTTCCCTTTTATAAATTCTTAAAAAATTACAACTCTAGAGTGGGAAGCTAACTTAATAAGTGACAGAAAATTTAATCACTATTTTAATTTTTAATATTACCTTTTATTAAATAACTAATTCGTTCGATAAAATCATCGTAATCATTTATTATTACTGAATTTTTAATTTCATTCTTTATCGGTTCTAGAACATTAGAATATTCAAGTGGTTCTAAACAATTATCCAAATGAAAATTACTGATTGTTTGGTAGTCTTCAAAATTAAAAATTTGTTCTATGTCATTATGTTCGGAATTATTTTTTAGGTTTATACAGGAAAAATTGACAACAACTATTAAAATTTTATCTGGTATATGCCTAAAACTTATTTGATCATCGGCAGAAAGTTTGGCATATTTAGAAAAATTTTTGTAACTTATTTTTTCTCACTTTCTGCTTATCTTGTTTTTAGAAAAGTAGGGAATTTGTTCAAAAATAATTAAGATTTGGAAATATAATTTCCCTTTTTCACTGCGAATATTTGCAGTTTCACCAAGCATATTTTCAAAATAGTTAATTGAATTTTGTAAATAATTTTGAACAACAAACTTGATACCAATTCCAGCAATTGCCTGATTTTTATATTCAATTCCAATGTCTACTTTTTTATCATAATAACGTCCGACAATTTTAATTTCTTTTTCAAATTTACCTTCCTTACTTACGCCTAGCGAATATACTTTAAAATTTTCTCCTAATTCTTTTGAAATTGAATTAGCAACAAAACTGTGAATAATTCTTATTTTTTCATTTGATCTTGAAGAACCTTTGTGAAGATAAACTTTAAAACTTTCCTTAATTTTTTCTAAAAATTCGGTATTAAATTTTTTCATTTATTCTCCAAACTGAAAGTCTAAATATTTTTTAACATCTTTTGTTGAAAAAGTATAATATCCACCATTTTTATACTTACCTAACAATTTTACATAATTAAAAAAAGTTTCATCTTGAAATTTTTTAGCAATTAAATCATAGTCAATTTTTTCACTTACAAGATAAAAACCACTATAAATACAAGTGTTTTTTGAAATTTTACTAATTTTTAATGGCTTATTTTCCTTAATTAAAGAGTTAATAACAAGTCTATCTTTGTTTGTATCGCAGATTGCCTGTCGACGTCCAAAACCATATCAGAAATTTTTATTTGAATGATCAAAACTGCGATTTTGAAGCTTTTCCTTAAAAAAATTGAGATGTTCAAAAATTTTGTTTTCCTTTTCTAATTCGGATTGGGAAATAATTTGAAAATTTTCAGTATTATATGGGAAAATAATTTTTGCTCATTTTCCATTTGATGCTTTTAAAACAGGCAAAATATATTTAGAATCTAGATCAAATTGGCCAATGAAAACTGAATCGGCAAGTGTTGCAAGTCCATTTTTAATTGTTATATCGCTTTTTTTCTTATTTTCAATAATGTTTTTTAGAAATTTTAGTTGTTCTGAAGTTGAAAAATAGAAACTATTATTTAGGTAAAATTGGTCATATTTTAACTTGGAAACTAGGAAAATACTGTTAGATTTTTTGTCAAAATTATAATAATTAATAGTTTCATTCAAAATTGACTTATCTAGCGTGAAAATTGTTGTATAAGTTGTTGCGTTAAAAAACTGATTATGCATAAGATCAATAACAGATTTTATGAGTTTGTTTTTATATAAGAATTTACGAAGGATTGCTCCAGCTTTCGAGGTAAAAAAAGAAGATGGGCTAATATAGGTTAAAACACCTTGATTATTTAGCATTTTAATACCAATTTCATAAAAAGCGATGTAAATATCGGTCATTCCTGTGCTTGTAAAGTTGGAATTTTTTAGTAAATTTGCACTATTTTTCAAGTTATGAATGCGGATATAAGGCGGATTTCCTATCACAAAATCCATTTTTTGGTCAAATTTATTTGTCTCAAAGGCATTTTTAACTTTAAAATCTCAATTAACATTATAAAGTTTATATTGGCTAGCAACTTGATTTGCTCGAAAAAGTGCCTGTTTTATGTGTTCTTTTTCAATGTCGATGCCATGAATATAATTCTCAAGATGCTCTTTAAGGATCTCCAAATTGGAATTTTCAGCTAAAAATGCTTTACAATAGCGTTTAATAATTTTTATTAAAAATTGGCCATCACCGCAACTGTTATCGATTACGTGTTTTTTGAGTATATTTTTAGTATAACCAGCCTGATCAAGAATAAGATCAACGAGAAAATCAGGGGTAAAAATTTGTCCATTTAATTTTGCTTGATTCATTTTTAGACCATAGGATAAACATAAAATTTTTGATTAAAATTCAAAAACCCTATAAATTTATAGCATCTTTTTGTGTTTAGATCAAAATGAAAGCCTAATTTTTAGAGTTTTTGTCCTTATTAATTAGTATTCTAATATTTTAATTTAAAAAATAAAAAACTAGTTGAAAATTTTCAACTAGTTTTTTTAAATAAAGTTAATTTTAGTTAATTTCCAGGAATTTTAAAACCTTTTTAAGCAAAAAATCAACATTAAAACCTTTTAATCCATAGACGATATCACCAGGAGCTGAATGACCAAATCCATTTGCAAAATGTCCATCAAATTTTTGGTATTTTGCTAGTTTAAATCATAATGGATCATTTGAGGCTTCAAGTGCAAAAATTGGTAGTTTCTTAAGTTCTAATTTTTCAAAAAGTTCTTTATTTTCAAGTAAGTTTTGTAAAATTGGCGCTGAAATTACATTAGCAAAAATATCTAATTCCGATAATTTTTTAGCCAATTTCATTGCTAATTCAACTTCAGATCCTGATGCAATTAAATTGATTCGAGCTTTTTCAGATTTTTCTAGATAATATGCAGCTTCAATTTTTTCAAGATTTTTATTAAAAGATTTTAGCGATTGTCGAGTTGTAATGATTGCAATTGGTTGATTTTTTGAATTAAAAGCAAAATTAAAAGCAAAAACTGTTTCAAATTCATCGCAAGGTCGGATTACTAAAAAATTTGGAATTGATCGCAACATCGCTAATTGTTCAACAGGTTGATGTGTTGGTCCATCGCCTCCAACTTGATATGAATCATGGGAAAAAATGTAAATTGGAGACAAATTCATCAAAGCGCTAAGTCGTAAGGCTGGCTTTGTATAGTCGCTAAATGCTAAAAAAGTCGATGAAATTACGCGAAAATTCCCATAAAGTAAGATTCCGTTATTAATTCCAGCCATTGCAAACTCACGGATACCATAATTTAATAGTTTTTCGCCACTAAATTGGGTTTTAGTTGCAACTCCAAGATCGGCTGATCCGCCTAAAAGTAGCAAATCACTTTTATCAATTTTTTCAATAATTTCCTTGACATAATCACGGATTGCCTGATTGTTTTTGCTAAAACTAATATTTTTAAAATCAAAAACTTCTTTATTTTTAAAGAAGTTTTCCAATTTTTGACCAAGAAGCGGATATTTTTTCTTATATAGGTCAAAAGTATTTTCTCAGTTTAGATATTTCTGATTTTTAGAATTTAATAACTCAGATGCTAATTGATAGACTTTTGGTTCATATTCAAAAGGATTTTTGTGTTCTAATCCCAAATTAGCTTTAAATTCATAGCTTTTTTTAGGATCGAGGCTGCCGTGATGCCCTTTAGTTGAATTTGCAAATTCGGTTTTAAAAGCAATGATGGTTGGAATTTGAATGTAGGTAGGTTTATCATTTTTTCTTGCTACTTCTAAGGCAGAATTGATAGTTTCAACTTTATTATCTTTTAAAATGATAGTTTCAAACTTGAGTGAACGAAAAAAGCTTTCAAAATCGACATTATTTACTGTTGTAGCAGTTGTATCAATTTGGATGTTGTTAAAATCGTGAACTAAAATTAACTTTGAAAGTTGATTAGTTCCTGCAAAAGCAAGCGCTTCAAAACTGATTCCCTCTTGTAAATCGCCATCCCCGCATAAAACATAATTAAAATGATCAATAATTTTAAAATTTTCTCTATTAAATTTTTCAGCAAGCCTTTTTTCTGCTAGCGCCATTCCAACACCCATCGCAATTCCTTGACCAAGCGGTCCAGTTGATGCATCGATAAATTCAAGTTTGTCAATTTCTGGATGTGAAGGTGTTCTAGAATTAAGTTGTTTATGCTGTTTAATTTCATCAAGGGAAATTAAACCCATTAAATGATAAAGTGCATAAAGCCCCATTGAACCATGTCCTGCTGATAAAACAAAGCGATCACGGTTAATTCACTTCGGATTTAACGGACTAAAATTTATATTCTCACCGATTAAACTATAAAAAATTTCTGTTGCCCCAAGCGCCATTCCGATATGTCCAGCGCCAGAATTGTTAATTCCATCAAGAGCAACTGCGCGCATTGTTGCTAAAAAAAGCTTTTGATTAGGTAGTTTTTGCTTGTTTTTCATGATGTTTTTTGATAATTCCATCGATAATAAAAATCAGATAAACTAAAATACTAAAACTTAAAACTACATATTTTCCTGCTTTTGGAATAAGTCCAAGAATTCCAGGAATATAACCAATGAAATAGTCAGTATCTCCTCAATTAAGACTAATTAGCGATTGTTTTGTGCTTCCCCCAGCGGTAATTAAATTTCCAAGCGAGTTTGTCGCAAGTGGGGTTCAATTTCCAAGTGCAAAAAAGACGGGGATGAATGTGATAATTAATCCGCCGACAAAAGGTCCAATAATTGCACCCCAAATTCCACCTTTTACGTTACCAAAAACACCAGAAGTTGCTCCTAAAAAGAAATGTGGGACTAGTCCTGGAAGAATTATTGCGGGAATTAAGGCGGAATAACCAAGTCCAAGTGTGATAAAAAGTCCAATTATTCCCGCTAAAAAAGAGGAAATAAATCCAATAATTATTGCATTTGGGGCATAAGGGAAAACAACTGGACAATCGACAGCAACTTTGGCATTTTTAATCAATTTATCCGAAAAACCTTTAAACATCGGCACTAATTCGCCGACAAATAATCTAACACCAGCAAGAATAATTTCAACTCCTGCAGTAAAAGTAAAAGCTGAAATAACCATCGTCACAATTCAGTTTTTCGATGCTAAAATATTGATGACATTCGCATCAGCAACTTTATCGAATTTTCCTAATTCATAAAGAATTCCTGCTGGTAAAAAAGTAAAAATGTAAAAAAGAAAAACTGTTAGTGAAATTGAAACTAAAGTGTTTCTAAAAAAATAAAGTGATTGGGGAAATTTAATTTCTTCTGTCGAAAGCAAAGTTTTTTTGGAAATTTTGGCGATTGTTTCACCAATTAGTCCAGAAAGCGCATAACCAAATCCGCCTGTATGTCCAAGGGCAATTTCGTTTGTTCCAGTAATTTGCTTCATATATCTTTGTTGAACGGCAGGTGAAATTATCATATAAAGCGCTAAAATGCTTGCTCCCGCGATTAGCGCCATTGCAAAATCTCCTGAATTATTTTGGAAATCAAATCCAGAAGTATACATAACAGCGGCTAACATTAAGGAAGAATAATAAAGAACATGACCTGAAAGATAGACATATTTTAGTCTTGAAAAAGCCGCAAGAATAATGTTTAAAAGCATCGCAATGACCATAATTAGCGATCCTAATGTTGCAATACTTGGCAAACTTTGAGCTAAAGCGCCAGCAAAAGCATCGTTATTCGGAATAACACCGCTTAAATTATAAACTCTTTGAAAAAGTGGTTGAAAGGAGTTTAGTGAACTAACCAAAACTCCCGCACCACCACCTAAAATGATGAAACCAACACTAACCTTAAAAGAACTAACAATAATTTGTGAAACTTTTTTACGCATTGCAACAGCGCCAATTAGTGTAAAAAGTCCAACAAGTAGAGCTGGTGTACCGACGAAATCTTTTAAAAAACCTAAAAGTCAAAGACCGAAATTCATCGATTATCCTTTCAAATTAGTTAATTTTTAAAACTTGTTTTAATTTAGTCTCAAGTTCATCTTTTGATAAAATGTTAGTTAAAATTACCATTTTATCTTTGTCAAAATCTAAACTTGGGGCAACATCAGCGCCGATAACAACTAAATCAACTTCACGAGAATTAAAACTGGAAATATTAGTATGCTCAACTGAGTCATAATTTACTTTTAGTTTATCAAGTACAAATTTGACATTCATTTCTAATAACAAGGATGAACCTAATCCTGAACCACAGACGCACTTAATTTTCATTTTTTATACCTCGATATTTATTAATGATTTCATAAAATTTTTTAATTGATCTAGAAGCATAAATTTCTTTTTTGAAATCAGAATTACCAAAAAAAACACCAAATTCTTGGATTAGAGCAATATGATCGCTAGAATTTGGCGCACTCAAAGTAATAATAATTTTTGCTTTTTTATCATTTTGGTTGTTAAAAACAATCATTTTATCTAAAATTAAAATCGAAGTTCCAACTTCTAGACAATAATCACCAACTGGTGCATGCAAAAGTGCAACACCTTCTTCAAGCACATAATAAGCGCCGAATTTTGCAGTTTGTTCCATGATTGCTTTTTCAAGATCATAAGTTGCTTTTTTATTTTCAACCAAGATCCTTACGCCCTCATGAACTGCTTCAGTTCAGTTTTCAATTTTGGAAAATTTAGTCATTTTTTCATTAAAAAGTTGCATTTTTCTACCCCCGATTAATAAAAGCGATTGTCAAAAACAAAATAAAGGCAAGCAAAAGAACGCTAATAAAGGCAAAAAAGATAATTCATCCAGCTTTTGTTGATGTTTTTGTTTTGATTTCTTTTGGTTTTGGCATCGATTTCATATAAAAAAATTTATTTGGATTATGTTTTAAAGCCATTTTTTCATTTTTGGACTTTTCCAATAATTTTTCCAGTTCAATTTCACTTTTGTTTTCAAGTTCGCTAATTTCAAAATCATATAACTCAACAAGTTGTTTTTTTAATTCTTTTTCTTTCATTTATTGCCCCAAAGTATTAAATTTGTTAGCGAAATTTTGTAGCAAAAATGGGTAAAACAAAAAATACTTTTTCAAAAAGGCTAATTTTTTATATTTAAAATACGAGTTAACAAATTTAAATTCTTCTTTTTCTAATTTTGCTAGTAAAATTTCTCTTGATTTTTTATATGATTGTGAATAAACTTTTCGATTTAAAAGAAAATCGAGCAACATTATAAAAACAGTTAAAATTAGAAAACACAAACTCACTATTAAAAAATTTAAAAACGCAAATAAAAAACCTAAATGAAAACTTATAAAAAAACTAGAAAAAAGAAACATATCAATTTGTGATGATTTTCTGTTTTTTAGGAGATAAAAATTACGAAAATAAAGCAAATTAACCGTGCCATAAATATGGTTTTCTAAATAAAAATTAGGAATTTTGATTACTTTTTTACTCATTCAAATGGGTTTTAGAAAAAAATCCTTAATTAGTAAAATTGTGAATTTTTCTTGATATTTTCTAATAAAATCGTGCTTTATCGTTTCAAGATCCAGTTTGATTGAAATTTTTAATTTAGAATATTTAATTTTTAAATTAACTCTGTAGATAAAAAAAATAAAAAGTTGAATAAGACAAAAAATAATTCAAGCAATTAAAATATACCAAAACGAATTTTTAAGCATCTTTTCCCTTATTAAACTTGTTAATTGAGCTAAAATAATCAATTATTTTTTTGGGAATGTAAATTTTTTGATTGTTTTCCCTTAATTTTTTTATAATCTCGTTTTGAGTTCAAATTTCAAAATTAGTTCTATTCTCAATTTGGCTAAAATCAATTCGATCATCGACTAAAATAACAACTTTTGAATTAGAAAATTTCTTATCTAAAAATTTAAAAAGTGATTCAAATTGGACTTTGGAAAAATAATTTTGCTTTAAAATCCTACCTTTTTTTAAAAAAATAATATTTTCATCAATTACTATTTTATCAACACCGGCTTGATAATTAATAATATTAGAAATAAAAAAAAGGTTGGATTCATTTACAATAACACCAGGTAAAACTGAATAATTTAGTTTTGAAAACCGATTTTTTAAGAGTAAATTTGTCATAACTTTTACATCAGCAGAGGCGTTTATAATTTCAAGTGCATCAACTGTTAATTTTTCTGTTGAAATTAGTTTTTGTTCAGATGTTTTTTCTGGCTTTCTTTCAAATAATCTTTTTAAAATGAAAAAAATTAGAATAAGAAGCAACAACCCAATTGTTGAATACAAAAAAATATTAATTAAGGGCATTTTTTTGATTTCCTCAAAGTTTAGAAAATTCAGAAAAGTTTGCATATGCAAAAATTATGCTGCCACCGATTGCAATATCAACTTTTCATTTTTCAAATTCATTCCAGTTTTCCTTACGCAACCCACCGTCAGTATAAATTTTAATTTTTTTATTTATTGAGTGAATTTGACTGATTTTTGAAAAAAGTTGCTGATTTAATGGCTCGCCAACCCCGCCAATTTTATTTATTGTCATTAACAAAACAACGTTTGAACGAGAAATTATTTCGCTAAAGTCTTTAATTTTTTGTTCTGCTTGAATCATCAAACCAAAATTTATATTTGAATAAAGCTGATTTAACTTTTCAAAATCAGCTTTTGAAATTTGCTCAGCAGGTAAAAAAATTGTTTTAAAACCTATTTCAACTAATTTCCCAACTTTTTCAAGTGAATTTTTACACATCAAGTGCGCATCGAATTCAATATTAAGAAATAATTTTATTAAATAATCCGCAATTTGATAATTTGCTCCAAAATTCGGTGCATAAATTTGATCAACAAAATCAATGTGACAATATTTTAAGCCGTTAGCGTGCAATTTTGTCAAAATTTTAATTACCTTAAAAATGTTAAGAGCGCAAATGCTTTGTGAGTATTCCATTTTCAAACTCCGTTTGCACCATTTTTTACCTGTTAATTGAATTTTACTTTTTTTTTTTTTTTTAGAAGCACTTTTAAAAATTTTTTCATTTTAATCATAAAAAATTAAAATTTATTTATTTTTTATAAAAACAATATTAAAACAACCCTTTTTCATTTTGAAAAATCAAATTTAACTTTTTTGAATAGTAAAAAAGTTAAACAACTTTCATATTTTTTTGAATAACAAAAAATATAAAATTACTATTTTGGTATTTTTTTACCAAAATCACATATAAAAATGTTTGGTTTTTATCTAATAAACACCAAAAACAAATCTATATAACGATTTAATATGAATTAAAAAGCGACATTTAAAAAATGTCGCTTTTTAATTTCTGTATTAACTTTAGTTTATTTTTTAAAAAATAAAGCAATTTTGGGAAAAAACCACTTTAAATCAGCAATTTAATTATTTTGGTTTTGACAAACAGGGCAATAATAAGTTCCCCTTCCAGCAACAACTGTTTTTAAAATTTTAGTTTTACAATTAAAACAAGGAAAATCCTTTTTTGTGTGTACCTTTAAAAAATTTTGAAATTCACCCTTTTTTGCGTTCAAAGATGTGTAAGAACTTATGCTAGAACCACCTAGTTCGATTGATTTTTGTAAAATTTTTTTACTATATTCAATAATTAAAGATGCCTGATCTTTGGTGATTAAACTTGCTTTTGTTCCAGGAAAAATTTTTACAGCAAAACAAACTTCATCAGCGTAAATGTTGCCTAGTCCACTAATTATTTTTTGATCTAGCAAAATTGCTTTGATTGAGCGAGTTGATTTTTTGATTTTTTGGTAAAAATCATCGATATTAATGGAAAAAGGTTCAGGGGCTAAATCGATTAGCGGTTTAGTTTTAAACAAATTTTCGCGATCGCGAATCATAAATGTTCCAAATTTACGGCTGTCATTGTAATTTAGAACAGTTTTATCGGAAAAAACAAAGGAAATATAGTCATATTTCTTCCATTGTGCGAATTTGTATGTAAAATATTTTCCATTCATTCGCAAATGGGAAAGCAAAACTTTTTGATTATCAAGAAAAATTAATATATGCTTGGCTCGGTTTTGGATGTCGATGATGGTCGAATTTATTAGTGCTTCACGAAATTGAGAAAAACTCATTTCCTTTATAAAATTAGAATCACGAGCTAAAACATCAGCAATTTTTTTGCCAATTATTTTACTTTTTAAAGCATTTACGACGGTTACAACTTCTGGCAATTCTGGCATTATTTATCAAGTTCGTCGATTCTTTCTTGGTGACGCCCACCCTCGTATTCGGTTTCTAAAAACTTATTAATAAAAGAAATTGATTCATCTTTTGAATTAAAGCGAGCTGAAAGCGCAAGAGCATTTGCATTATTGTGTAATTTTGCGAGATAAGCATCGTTTTCGCTTGTAACTCTTGCTGCGCGGATGTTTTTAAAGCGATTTAACGCATAAGACATTCCAAGCCCAGTTCCGCATATTCCTATTCCAATTTGATCTTGATTTTCAAGTAAAAAATTTGCTAATTTTTTACCATAAACAGCATATGAAACTGATTCTTGACTATTTGGTCCGAGATCAACAACTTCAAAACCACGGTTTTTTAAATAACTAATAATTTCTTGTTTTCTTTCGAAACCAGCATGGTCTGATGCGATTGCAAATTTTTTAGCCATTTTTTCTCCTAAAACTAACCATAAATTATAGCATTTTTTGTTAAAAAATAACATTTTACCACGATTTTATGTTATTTTAACCTTGGCGAATAATTTTTGCTATTATTTCTAGCAATAAATAAAAGGGGTAAATAATCACACTAGCTTAAAAAAGTGGCGGAATTAAAACATTTATTACTGAAAATTTACTAAAAAAAAAAAAATCATTGTGCACCAAATAAGAAAGAACTAATTCTTTTTTTATCTTAAAACAGAGATTTTTAACTTTTTAAAGTATTTTTTTAATTATATTATATAGTGTAATAAATATTTTATTATATTAAAAAAGCCAAAAAATTAAGAATTTTTGGCTTTTTTGAAAATTTTTGTACTGAAATTGGCAAATTAATTATTTACTATAAAACTCAACGATTAAGGATTCTTTAATTTCTTGATTCAATTCAGAACGTTCAGGTAGCCGATTGAAGACAACTTTGAAATTATTTTTATCAACTTCAAGTCAAGGTGCGGGAGTTTTTGTTTCAAGAGCAGTCAAAATTTGCTGATTTTTACGTATTTTTCCTTCTTTTCGAGTTGTGAGTTCGAAAGTATCACCTTGTTTTAATTGAAATGAAGGGATATTTACTTTTTTGTTGTTAACCAAAAAATGACCGTGGTTTACTAATTGGCGTGCTTGGCGGCGAGTTTCGGCAAAACCGGCACGGTAAACTGAATTATCAAGACGTGATTCTAGTGCTTGTAAAAATAAAGTTCCAGCAATTCCAGTTTTTTTAACTGCTTTTCGGTAAGTATTACGAAACTGTTTTTCAGTAAGTCCGTACATAAAACGAACTTTTTGTTTTTCACGAAGGTGAACTCCATAGTCAGAAAGTTTTGCCCGTCTTTGACCGTGTATTCCTGGAGCGTATCTTCTTTGTTTACCTTTGGCAAATTCTTTTCCAGTTTCGAGAATAGAAAAACCAAGACGACGTGATTTTTTGAAAACAGAACCTGTATAACGTGACATTTTTCTCCTTTTAACTTTGAATTTGCATTTTTAGACTAAAAAGAGAAAACTAGATAACCTTTAAATTAATTCAAAATCTAATGCTTTCATTCACAGCTAATTACTCGCAAATCTTTGCAAATTTTGAATTTTTTCTAAAATTATCTAATGCTGTTAATTTAAAAATGCTTTTAAATTTTACCACATTAGCTTAATTTTTCCAAATTAATTTTCGTTTTTTTCAACCATTTGCAAATCGAATTCCGAAAGGATTTTAGGACTAATTTCTGTTGGCGAATCAAGTAATAAATCCAAACCTTTAGAATTGACAGGAAAAGCAATTACATCACGAATTGATTCAGTGTTTTTTAGAATCATTATTAAACGGTCAAGTCCAAAAGCAAAGCCGCCATGAGGGGGAACTCCGTAATTAAAAGCGCGCAAAAGCGCACCAAATTCAAGGTTAATTTGCTCTTGCTTTAATCCTAGAATTTGAAAGATTTTGCTTTGTAATTCTGAGTTGTGGATTCTAATCGAACCTGATCCTAGTTCAAAACCGTTAAGAACTAAGTCATAAGCTTGTGCTTGTGTTTTTAGAGGTTCATTGTCTAAAAAATGTTTGCTTTCATCTGTTGGTGCGGTGAAAGGATGATGTGCTGATGTAAGCTTTGATTCAGCGTCTAATTCAAAAAGTGGCCAGTTAATAATTCAGGCAAACCTAAATTCATTCGTGTTAATTAAATTGTATTTGGTTGCTAGTAAAGTTCTGAGTGCTCCAAGTGCTTGTGAACAATTTTGGTATTCATCGGAAATTAGAAAAAGCGTTCCGTTTTGGTAATTATTTTCTAAAAGTCAGTTTTCAATTTTGCTTTTCATTAAAGGATTTTGTTCTACTTTAAAAGATGAATAGGAAATTTTACTATCAAAAATGTGTGTATATAAAAGTTTATTCGCTTTGTTTTGTTGAATTTTTTCAACAAAAATTCGGTAATCAGCTTTTGTAATTAGGACTTTTTCAAGGAAAATTCCACGAGTTTTCCCTTGGAAAAGTGGGCTAGAATTATCTAGGAAATCTAAATCAAATAGTTTGTTTGCAAAACGAAGATCAGGTTTGTCAGTTCCGTATTGTTTAATTACTTCTCAATAGTCAAGTTTTGGGAAATCAATAGTTAAATCAGGGAAGGTTTTTGCTCATAAATTTCTTATTAAATTTTCGATTTGTTGCGAAATTAGATCAAAATTGCCAAAACCAAATTCTAGGTCAAGTTGTGAAAATTCGAATTGTCGATCTCTTCGTAAATCTTCATCACGGAAAACACGTGCAAATTGAAAGTATTTTTCAAAACCTGAAACCATTAAAAGTTGCTTATAAATTTGTGGTGATTGTGGCAAGGCAAAAAATTTCCCTTTTTGACGAGTTGGCACTAAAAATGACCTTGCACCTTCTGGGGTTGACTTTGACAAAATTGGTGTTTCAATTTCAATGAAATTATTTTCATATAAAAAGCAACGGATGTGGTGGAAAATTTTGTAGCGAAAAATTAAATTTTCTTTCATCGTTTCGCGTCGCAAATCCAAATAGCGAAACTGAAGTCTTAAATCTTCGTTTACAAAAAGTTCGTTATTAATTTCAAAAGGAATTTGCTGGGCAAAAGAAATAGTTTCTAAATTTTTAACTATTATTTCAAGATCGCCGTTATGGATTTTGTGATTTGGACTTATTCGTAAAGCAAGAATACCTTGAACTTTAACAACAGATTCTTTGGAAAACTTGTCTGTTTTTGAATTTTCATCGATGACAACTTGAAAAATTCCGTAATAGTCGCGGATTACAACAAAAGTTTTACCTTTAATTTTCCTAATATTTTGCACTCAACCTTGGATTGAAACAGTTTTACCGATTTCTGATTTTGATAAAGTTCTGGAATTATACATTTTTTTCTCCATTTATGATTTTTTTTAGATCTTCAAAGTCAATTTTTGTAAGTAAAATTTCGCTGTTTTTTCCAGTTTGCAAATTTTTAAGGGAAATATAATTTTCATTTTGGTTTTTTTCGAAGAAAAAAGCAAATTTAGCAGTTGATTTTTTTGCCTTTTGAAAACCTTTGTTAATTGAAAGTGGAACTTTATTTAGATCAACTTTGAAATTTTCTTTTCGCAATAAGTTCGCTAGTTCAAAATTCTTAAGGATTTCGCTGTGATTAAACCCTATTAAAAAAAAGTCAAGATTTTTTGTAATTAATCTTGAATTGGACTTGATAATTTCGATTAAGCGCTCAATTCCGAAAGCCATACCGATGCTTTTAAAATTATCAAGACCAAATTTTAAAGGAAGATTGTTATAACAACCACCACCGACAAGAGTTAATTTTGCTCCTAAAGTTTTTGAAATATCAATAAATTCAAAGACAAAATCATCATAATAATCAAGTCCGCGTACCAAATTGTAGTCGATTGTATAGGGAATTTTAAATTTGTCAAGGGTTGAAATTATTAAATAAAATTTATTTTGATCTTCATCTGATCAAAAAGTGTTTATTTTAGGCGCTAATTTAACAAAGTCTTTTTCTGATTCGATTTTGTCATCAAGAATTCGTAACGGATTGTTTTTAATTCTAGACCTAGAAATTACTTCAAGTTTGTCAGTAAATTTTTGGAAATATTCACTTAAATTTTTTGTATATTTTGCTCTTGTTTCCGAATTAGAAAGAAAATTGATTTTGAGTTCGTAGTTATTTATCCCAAGATTTTTAAGAATTTCCCTAATTAGAATGATAATTTCAAGAATTTGAAATTCAAGTGAGTTGTTTTTATAATTGATAATTTCAAAACCTGCTTGGTAAAATTGGCGAAAACGGCCTTTTTGTGGATTTTCATAACGAAACATCGGACCAAAATAGAAAAGTTTTTTTTCATTTTGGTGTAATTTATGCTGCGAAACGGCACGCATAATTGGCGCTGTTCCCTCTGGTCTTAATGCTAATTGGCGGTTAGATTTGTCGTTGAATTTGTATAATTCTTTTGTAACAATGTCGGAAATTTCGTTAGTTGTTTGAAAAATAGTAGCATATTCGAAAATTGGCGTTTCAATATAAGAAAAATTAAATTTTTCGGCTAATTCAAAAAAAACTTTGCGAACATTAAGGAAAATTCTGCCGTTTTCTTCAAAAAGATCATAAGTTCCTTTTGGGCATAAGTTCAATTTTCTTTCCATTTTTTCCCTTATTTTAAATTGACACTAAAAAATAAAATATTAAAAAATCACCATTTTTATGATGTTTTTCGGTAAAAATGGTGATTTAGATTATTTTTCATAATCGTTAATATTTGCAAAAGTTTGCTCATAAATTTTTTGCACATTTCAATATTTGCTATTAATTCTTTTTTCTTTTTTACGATTACGATATCATTCAAGTTTAACTCAAATTCGTGTTGCAATAAATAAAGAAGAATAAGTTCCGATTATAATTCCGATTAGCATTGTCAAACTAAAAATAATATCGATTGATTGATAGAAAATCATTAAAACTGCGATTGTTAAAATTGTTGTTAATGACGTATAAACAGATCTTTTTGCTGTTTCTTTAATTGCGCTTGTTGAAATTTCTTTAATTTTATCAAGTTTATAAATGTCGCTATGGTTAATTTCGTTAAATCTTGCTTTTACCCGATCAAAAACAACAATTGTATCATTTACGGTATAACCAATTAAAGTGAGAATTGCCACGACTAAATTTTGTGATATCTGGATTCGGGTGATAATGATTGCACAAATAACCATCAAAACATTGAAAAGAAGTGAAAAAATAATTGCAAGCGAAAAAGTTCATTTAAAGCGTATTAATGTAAAAATAGTTACAAAAATAAGGGCAATTCCAACAGAAAGAATCGCGTTGAAAATTAATTTCTGTGCTTCTTCGTTGGAAATTGAATAATTTGTCATTCGAATATTTGAAAAATTATTTTGTATTGTTGAATTTAGTGAAGCAAGTTTTGCTGATAAATCTAGTTTTGTTTTAACTTCAATGTTAAAAATAGTTCCATTTTCATTTAAAGGATTTAGTAAAATTGTTGAATTTGATTTATTTATATCTTGTGAGTTTAAGAAACCTATGATTTTTTCAGCTTTTTCTTTTGTAATTAAATCATAACTTGAATTCGAACTTTCGATTAGCAAGTTAGTCCCGCCACTAAAATCGATTGCTAAATTAAATCCAGCCCCAACTGATTTGTAAATTCCCGCAAAAATTGCAAAAACAATTATCGAACCTAAAAATAAAACAAGCGGCAGTCATCTTGAGTATTTATAAATTTTTTCATAGTCGATTCGCGAATAAATAGAATTGTAACCACGTTCGTATTTTTTTAAATAGTAATTTTTAATACCTAAGAGTCAAAGTTTTTTATTATTTTGAAAGAAATTAGTTTTTAAGACAAAGTTTGTAAAAAATTTTGTAAAACCAATCGTGACAATTAATGTGAAAATGATAGAAAAAATAAGTGTAATTGAAAAACTTTTAACGTTTTTTGTTCCAAAGAAGAACAAAACAAGCGCAGCAATTAAAGTTGTAATATTCGAGTCTAAAATCGCGTTAAAGGAAGAACGATTAGCTTGATAATTTGCTTTCATGACGCTGCTTCCGTTATAAATTCGCGACTTGAATAGCTCAAAACTAATGACGTTTGCATCAATGTTCATCCCAATTCCAACAACAAGAGCTGAAATCGTGATTGGCGAATATTCTCCACGAACGATTGTAAAAAAAAGAAGCGTTAAAAACACATATAATGCAAGTGAAATTGTAGCCAGCGCACCCAAAAGTCCGTAATTTACGATTAAGAATAAAGAAATTATCGCAATTGCAAGGCCAATTGCGACTCATCCAGCGATAAATGCTGAATCTGATTTTGTTTTACTAACAAAAGATGCTGATAGAAAATCTAATTTATAATCAGCGGTTCCGTAATTAATATCAAGTGCTAATTGTTTTGCTTCTTGTGGACTAAATCTTCCTGTAATCACGAATGATTTTCCGTTTAGCGCTTGGGTGACGGTAGCATCAGAAATTAAATACCTTTTAGCATCAAATTGAAATTTTTTAAGTTCAGGTCGCAAAATTTTATTTCCTGGCAAAAATTGAGGAGTAGTTCTTTCACCAACATGAACAAAATTGTAAATATTTTCATTAGCTTTTGCTCATTCTTTTGGAAATTTTTCCTTTGCCATCTTTTTTAGTTCGGCAATATTTGACCAAATTAAAATTCGGTTTCTACCGCGACCTAATTTTGAAATATATTCAGTTGCTTTTGATCACTCAAGTTGCGCTTTGTTATCTTTTAATTCAATTAATACTTGATTACTTGCAGGATTTTGCGGATTCGGTTGCGAAACTGCAGAACCTGGGGCAAAAGGAACAACTCAATTTGTCTCATCGCCATTTTTTAAAGTGAGATTTTTATCAAATTTTCCGTCGAAAAAAAGCGGATTTGTATTTGTGTCAGTAATAGTTAAAACTGGTTTGTTAACAATTTCTTGAATAAAATTTTCTAATTCACGGTTGTTTGAAATTTTATTTCGTGAAATTCTAATTCTACCTTCACCTTCGGTAAAAACACTTGTTCCGTTTAGGTTAGCGCCACCAGTTAAACGTTGAAAAATCGCTGCATCAGCTTCGTTTACAACTTTTGCTGACGGAATTTTTCCGTCTAAAGTTTTAACTTGAACTAAAACTTCAGCGCCACCACCGTATTCAATTGAACGGTTAATATTTCTAGAAATATAATAATTTGAAACTAAAAAAATACCACTTCCAAGAAGCGAAAAAGTCAAAAAAGCAAGAAAAAAACGTTTTCAACTATTGAGCGAAAACAACTTTGCAAAAAAAGTACGAAATTTCATGCCTTCCCTTTCTAGAATTTTTAATTATACCATAATTTAATAAATAAGAAAATTTTTTGCTCTGGCTTTAAATTAGTTTCTGATTACAAAAGGGCGATAATGCTGCTAATTTGGTTCGCTAAAATTTATTTTTCTTTCTTTTTTAGTTTTTTAGTGTATAATTATTTATCTAAAATGTATAGAAGAGTCAAACTGAATGATAAAGAAATTACCAATTTAATCAATTTAGAATCTAAAAGACAAAATCAGCAAATCGAACTAATCGCAAGTGAAAATTATGCTTCTCAAGACGTTCTAATTGCGAATGGCACAAGTCCAAATAATAAATATGGAGAAGGATATCCAGGAAAACGTTATTATGGCGGATGTCAATTTATTGATCAAATTGAGCAAATTGCAATTGAGAGAGCGAAAAAACTTTTTGGTACTAAGTTTGCAAATGTGCAACCTTATTCAGGATCAAGCGCAAATGCCGCTGTTTTTGGTGCGCTTTTAAAACCAGGTGATAAAATTCTTGGACTTGATTTAAAATCGGGCGGACATTTAACTCACGGTTATAAAGTTAATTTTTCAGGCATGTTTTATTCAGGGCTTAGTTATTCTTTAAACGAAAACGAACTTCTTGATTATGATGAAATTGAAAAAATAGCTATAAAAACAAAGCCTAATTTAATTATTTGCGGTTATTCAGCTTATTCAGGCACGATTGATTTTGCCCGTTTTCGTGAAATTGCTGATAAAGTTGGTGCTTTTTTACTTGCCGATATTGCCCATATTGCTGGTCTGATCGCCGCAAAAGTTCATTCTTCACCAGTCGGATTTGCCCATATAATAACAGCGACAACGCAAAAAACTTTGCGGGGTCCAAGAGGCGGGCTGATTTTAACAGATGATGAAGAAATTGCTGCCAAAATTGATAAAGTGGTTTTTCCTGGGCTTCAAGGAGGTCCGCTTTTTAATACAATTGCTGCCAAAGCTGTTGCTTTTAATGAAGCTTTACAACCTTGATTTGTTGAATATTCTGCACAAATTGTAAAAAATGCCAAGCATTTTGCTAATGAATTTGCAAAAAAAGGTGTTAGAATTATATCAAACGGAACAGAAAACCACCTTTTTGTTATTGATGTTTTTAGTTCCTATAATTTAAACGGTAAACAGGCGCAAATTTTATTAGAATCAGTTAATATTATTACAAATAAAAACACAATCCCTAACGATTCACTCAGCCCTTTCGTGACATCAGGACTTCGTTTTGGCACTCCAGCAATGACTTCGCGCGGATTTAAGGAAAACGAATTTAGCCAAATAGTAGAAATAATTGATTTTGTGCTTAAAAAAAAGGAATTAACTTCTTTAGAAATTAAGGAAATTAAAGCAAAAGTGGGAAAATTAGCACAAGATTTTCCAATTAAAAGAAGTTATTGAATTTAGAAAGTTTAGAGAATTAACTTATTTTCACAGTTTTTTCCTTTTTATAATATAAAAAATGAAATAATTAAATAAAATCTGGCAGTTTTCTAGTTTTTGATCGGTATTTGCCCTTGTTTTTTGCAGTAAATTTGGTATAATTAATATATTTTGTATCGAAATATGAAAGGAAAGAACATGAAGTTTAAATCAAAAAAACGCATTTTTTGAAAAAAGTTTTTTGAAACAACTTCGTTAGGACTTGCGCCTTTTATAACATTTTCAGCGTTTGTTGCTGCTGGTTGTTCAGTTCAAGAAAATTTCTCACTACTTTCAAAAGTTAATTATTTGGCAATTGGTGATTCGGTTACTTCAGGATTTAACCAGGATACATACCAAGATTTCCAAGGTAAAATGGATCAAAATGGCAATGTAAGTGGTCAATCATATCCAGCCTTTTTTGCATATTATTTGCAAAAACTTAAAAAAGATTCACTAGTTTCCTTTGATAATTTGGCTTTTTCTGGAACAACAGTAAAAAATTGACTTCATTTAATAAATCCACAAAAATACCCAGATGGAAAAATTTCTGATAACAGTTTGGCTTCAGGGTATTCGACTAATGAAACTTTAAGTGATGTTGAGAAAGTTTTTGGTAAATTTGATAAATCATCCTATCCAGAATTTATTGAAAAAATTAAAAAAGCTAATTTTTTAACAATGACTCTTGGTGCAAACGATATATTTTTCGTTGCTGCTAAACTTGCTTCTTTTGTTTTGCCAGGTCAAAATTCTGATGCTATCGAAAGACTTAAAAAATTAGTTCCTGATGTTGATACAACAGATAAAAAATCAGTAGAAAAAACTAAGCAAAATTCCACAACTAATAATCAAAAAGATCAAGAGAATTCTGACTCTTCCAAGTCAACTGATGATTCGTCATCAACTAAAGAAAATAAACCTAATTCTGGCATTTTAGGACTTTTAGGTGGTGATTTCTCTCAATTACTTAAAGGTTTCCTTACACCAAGCGAACCGAAAAAAAAGGAAGAGTTTAAAAAACTTATATCTGTCTATCTAAAAAGAGAAGTTGATAAAGTTTTTAAAGAACTAGAAAAAAATCTTAGCAACTTAATTAATGAATTAAAAAGTATAAATAGAAATTTACGAATAAACTTAATTGGTTATAATATTCCAAATTCAGTTTTAACCAAAATTTTAAAAAATCTTTTGCACAATGAATTTGGAGTTGAAGTTGAATATTTTAACGAAGTTATTCAAAGAATAAATTCAGTAATTCGCGAAGTTGCGATTAAAAATTCAGTTAATTACGTTGATGTTTACGATAAAAATGTTTGAAAAGTTGGTGATAACAAATATTCGGCAACAAAATTTGATTTTCACCCAAACATAAAAGGGTATAAAAAAATTGCGCATCAACTTCTTTTAAAATTAGCTTTGGTACAAGATTCTGAAAAACAAGATGCAACTGTTTCAGATTTTGGTAAAAAAACTCAATTCGATGATATTACTAATGACAAAAAAACCTATTCAAGAGTCATTGATATAGATCAATTTGCAAAAACTAATCAGGAATTTATTGATAAATTAAACGACAACAAGGAAACATCTGCTTCTATTGATGAGGAAACAGAATTTGAGAAAAACCAAAACAAAAATGTCGAACCTTATCAAAGAACAGTTGATAAATTTTTACTTAACATTTTTGCTTCAAAAATTTTAGGTCAAATAAATGTTAAGCAATTATTAGGTAATTCATCTTTTAGTGCTTTTGTCAACGTTGAAAAAATTGATAAATTATTCAAAACTATTGCTTCTAGCACAACCGAAGAAGGTTTAAAATTAGCAAAAGAAGAATTAAAACCTTATTTAAATAATCCTAATGAAGACATTTTAAAAGTACTTCTAGATGGAATTGCAGAACTTCTTCAAGAACTTTCTGAGCCTGGTAAAGAAAAAGAAATTACATTTGATAATATGTTTGCAAAAATAATTGCAAAAATATTCCCGCATATTAAAATATCCGCGTTTCTAGGTTTTGGCGGTTAACGTTAATTCTAAATTGAGATCAAATTTTTGCTTTTTATTGTGAAAATGATTTAAAAAACGATAGTTTTTAAAACTATCGTTTTTATAAAGATGTCATAAAAACTAACTTAAGAAAAACCCAAATTAGTTAAAATTGGATTTAAAAGGGTTAATTTATTTTTGTTTTTGATTTGATTTTCTAAAAAATTTAAAATTTGATAGATTTTAAGGAAAATAGAATCTTAAAAGTGTACTTTTATAGGATTTTTTAGATTCTTTAACAGAAACAGTTAAAAGATTATTAGAAATTTGCATTAATTTGAGATTTGATTGACCTATTCATACTCCGGCGGCAAGACCAATACTAAAAAATATAATACTAGCTATCATTGAATATGTAATATCAGGAATAACAGATAAATTATTATCTCTTGTTATAGCAACTGAATATGTTGTTGTAAACATAAAATAGTAAAATAAAGTAAGGCATCCAATTCAAATAGCGACTAAAAATGATTCAACAATGTAATATCTTAAATGAATTTTGTATAAAAATTTTTGTTTTTCTTCATAGTCGAGATCTTGTTCATTAAATTTGGAAGCAGTTAAAGGTATTTGACTTCTTAACCAAATACCATAAGTTAAAATACTTCTTGTTCTTGTAACTTGAGGTACATTTTTTTCAATTCTTAAAAGTTGAGGATACTTTTCTTTAAGTTCTTCATTTGATAAATTCAAGACCTCTTTTTTGTATTTGGAAATAAATCAAATGTATCTTGAAGAGTTAAGAAAAACAAGCAAAAAAATAGAACCAAAAACAAATATTCTTAAAATAAGTATATGTTCAGGGAATAATAATTGAAAAGATGTGCTTAATACAAAAATAAAAAATAGAAAAAAAGTTGCGATAACATAAAGTGGTTTAAAAAATAATAACTTATAAAATAGTAGAATTGATTTCATTTTAACAAATATTTTTTTAAATTAGGAATAAATTTCAAATATGTTAGTAAAAACTAAAAATTAGAATTTGACATTTTATATTTTTGGTAAAAAAAATCTTGCAACCGTTCCTTTATAATCATTATACACAAGTTCAACTGGGTTTTTTATGAGTTGAACTGATATTTTATTCAAAAATCTACGGGTTAGAACAATGATTATTTGACTTATTACAAAAATTCCAAGATAAATAGAAAATCAAAACAATTTAAGTTGGAAAATTTCAATAATTATCGTTAGTATTAGTAAAGAAATCAACGTTATAAATATAAAAACTGCATGCAGCACAAAGGTTTTATAATGAACTTTGAATAAAAAATCTCTTTTTTCACTTTTGAATTCAATTCTATCAAGGTTATTTTCCATATCAAAAATAGCCTTCTCAGATAATAGCAAAAAAAATATTGATTTATCTAACGACTTACTCAATAATCACTTATATTTTTCTTCAAATTGCTGGTTAGTTAAACTTGTTGCTTCTTTTTTATACTTTTTTATAAATCTTATGTATTTTATTAAAAAGTATAAAAGAAATATAAAAATTATTGATATTGAAGTATAAGTAATAATTTTTTTTCATTTATTTAATAATGAAACATCTCATATTGTATAATTTAGTTCATAAACAGAAATAGTAATAGAAAATGCGGAGAGAAGAAATAAAAAAAATACTGACATTAAATATACTCTTGCAAAGAAAGGTTTATTAAAATGCAAGTTAAAAAAAAGTGTCACGGCTTTCATAAAATAAAATTAGTACCCTCTTTCGAGTATTTCCTCGACATCAAAATCATCAAAGTTTATTATATTACCTGATAATTTATTTATATTAGTTATAATTTTTTTGATTTTTTCTTTGAATCCTTCTTCTAAATCACTGTTGTTAGAAGTCTTAATTGACCGAAAAATAGTTTTTAAACTATCAAGTTCTCGTGTTATTTTTTCAGCATTATTTCAATAATGTGGAGATTTGAACGCAACCGATCCTATTGATAAACCCAATTGAGTTCCTGTTGCTATCCCTCCAAAAATTGCTATTAATAATCCGATAGGGCCAGTTGGAATGGCTCCAATAAGTCCGAGAACTGTAACACCTGTCGCTGCTCCTCCAATACCAAGTGCGGTGCTATCACTTCTTGCTTGTCTAGATTCTGATTTATTATCATCAATAGTTCTTTGAATTCGGTCAATTCAATCCTCAATTGTTAATCTTTGATATTCAGTGAACAAACTTCTTTTTCCTCTTCTACGAGAGTTTTTACTTTTTTGTTCTTGAAATTTTTTGTAGATTTCGCTATTTGCTCGAAGTTTTTGAGAAGTGGCGTTTTTTTGATCTTGATTGTCAAAGACTCTAGCTCTAAAAATATAGTTAAATTGTTTATAAGTAAATGAATCTAGTGAATCTAATGAATTCCCAAACTCTTTTATTAATAAATTTTTTGTTTCTTCGTCTTGAATTTTATCTAAAATGTTAGATTCAACTTTAGAAATAAAATTTTTAAGTTTGACTTCAGGGTTCTCCTAAAGTTGTGCAATAACAACATTACCCAAACTTAAAAGATTAATAAGTTCTAAATTTTTCATTTTTATTACCTCCAGTAGTTATAATTATATTCATAATTATACGATAATTATTTTAAGTTTTTTTGTTTTTTTTTTTTTTTTTGTGAATAAATTTCAAAAAAAAAAAAAAAATGTGTTTTCTAGAAGGTAAAAAAATGAAAACTAACTTAGATAATATTAAAATAGTTCAAAATAAAGATGATAATTTAGTCAAAGTTGTGCAAGGAAGTTTTGTTCTTAATTCTTACGTCTATTAAGAAGAAAACCTAACGATTTAGATTTGATAATTTTTTCTAAAAACATAAGAAGCTTAAGGTTTTTAAATCAAAAATTGAAGATTGAATTCAATGAAAACAAAAATTTAGATCTGAAATTAAGTACACCATTTTTTCAAAAACTCGAATTTAAAAATTTAGATATAAGTGTCGAAATAATTTTGGCAAAATTTTTAAAATCCAATATTTATAAAAAAATTAGAAAAAACCTTTATTTTGTAAAACCTGAATATGCTATTTTGGTTAAAATATTTCAAGTTTCCGTGGTTTTGTCCAATAATTTTTTAGGTTCAGATAATCTAAATTTTCAAAAAATCATCGTAACTTTAGAAGATGTAAAAATTCTTTTAAAAAATAAATTACTATTTCAGAATACTAAAAAATTTATTAAGAAAAATTTGCTAAATATTATTATTAATAGTTTTATTTTCGATTTTTTTCTAAAAAATAATGTCGAACTAATCTGATTTTCTAAAAATGAATACAAATTTGAATTGGTAAATTCATTAGAAGGTAATAAATTTTTGTCTAGAAAAATAAAATCGCTTTTCTGCTTAAACAAATATTCTAGGAATTTATTCAACAATTTGACGACTATAAACGATTATATTTTGAAAAGTAAGTATAATATCATTAACAAAATTAACTCGCTAAATGGGTCTAAAAATGTATTATCATCAAATGAAATCTACTTGAAAAATGTCAATTTTTTCTTTGATAATTTCCAGATGATAAATAGACAAAATATAATTTTTAATGCAAAAATTTCCCCAAATTGAAATACAGAAACTATTGAAATTAGCAAAAAATTTCCCTTTATAAAAATTTTAAAAATTGTATCACTAAAATACAAAATTAATGAAAATTTAGATAACTATGAAATTTTAATTTATTCTAACGAAAATCAAGAATTTTTACTTAACACTTTATATAAAATAGTTGTACTGTTAACCTTTATCTAAACAAAAGATTGCCTAATTTATAGTACTTTTTTAAATTAAACAAGATTGACAAGTTTCATAATTTTCGGAATTTTCAAGTACATCTTGGCGAATTCGTACGTAGTAAATCGATTTACATCCTTTTTTAAAAGCATAAATATAAGCACGATTTAGATCTCTTGTTGTCGCTTTGTCGGTCATAAATAAAGTCATCGAAATTGCTTGATCAACATGTTTTTGAGCTTCAGCGACGATGTTAATAATTGGAATAGGCCCTAATTCATAAGCACCATTTTCATAAAATTCGTATGTTTTATGACTTAACTTGTAAGAAGGGACATAAATTCTTCCTAATTTTCCTTCTTTTCTTACTTCAACTGGAGCAACAACTGGTTGAAGTGAAGGGGTGCAAGAAGTAAGATAAGAAATTGAACCTGTTGGGGCAACAGCCATTAGATGTGAATTTGCAATTCCAGTTTTTTTAATTTGACTTACAAGTTCAATTCAGTCTTGTTGAGTTGGAATGCTAACTTGATATTTTCTAAAAAGTTCTTTAATTTTCGATGTTTTTGGGGTAAAAGTATCATTTTCTACTTTTGTGTATTTATCAAAATACTCACCAGTTGCAAATTTGGTTTTTTCAAATCCAGAAAAAACACCATAATCAAGGGCAAGTTTTGCTGATGCTTTGAATGCAGAAAAAGCAAGCGTGTAGAAAAAAATGTTAGTAAAATCTAGCGCTTCTTCAGAGTCATACATTATTTGATTTTTTGCTAAAAAACCGTGTAAATTCATTGCTCCTAAGCCAATTGCGTGGTTTAAATTATTACCTTTTTCAATTGAAGGGGCAACTGAAAGATCAGAATTTCGCGAAACTACATCAAGGGAAACAACGGCATAATAAACCATTTCTTGAAAATTCTGCCCTGATTCCATTGCTTTGTCAATATTTAGCGAACCTAAATTGCAACAAATATCTTGTCCTGTTTCATTAAAACTAAGGTCAGGGAAATAAGAACTTGGAGTTGAAGGTTGAGTGATTTCGCTACATAAATTTGACATTACAACACGGTCTGGATGTGCGTTTTCTTTATTTACAGTATCTTCGAATAAAATGTAAGGATAACCGCTTTCAAAATGTAATTCGGCAATAATTTTAAATAGTTTTCTCGCTGAAATAAAGGTTTTTTTAATTTTTGGATTAGCAAGCATTTCATAGTATTTTTCAGTAATTGAAATGTCACTAAAGGCTTTCTGGTAGACTTTTTCAACATCATAGACTGAAAAAAGTGCCATTTCTTCGTTATTTTTTGCTAATTCAAAAGTAATATTCGGAATTACTACTCCAAGTGAGAGTGATTTTATCCTTATTTTTTCATCGGCATTTTCCCTTTTTGTATCTAAAAATGCAAGAATATCAGGATGATGAACGTTTAAATAAACAGCGCCTGCGCCTTGGCGTTGCCCTAATTGGTTTGCATATGAAAATGAATCTTCGAGAATTTTCATCACTGGGATAACACCAGTTGCCTGATTTTGAATGTCTTTAATTGGCGCTCCTTGTTCGCGCAAATTTGTTAAAAGAACACTTACTCCACCGCCACGTTTGGAAAGTTGCAAAGATGTCGTAATTGCACGCGAAATTGATTCCATATTATCTTCGACACGAATTAAATAGCAAGAAACAAATTCTCCTCTTTTTAATTTTCCTGCATTTAAAAATGTCGGCGTTGCTGGTTGGAATCTTCCTAGCATAATTTGTTCAAGAATTTTTTCAGCTTTTTGGTAATTTCCTTTACCTAAAAACAAACTATTTAGTAAAACACGGTCGGGAAAATGTTCAAAATAAGTTGAATTATCGTTAGATTTAAGTCCATAAGTTGAATAAAATTTAAAAGCACCCATAAAAGATGAAAAAAAATGGTTAAAACTTCAAGCTTTTTCGTTTAATTTTTCAAGTTCTTCAAATGAATATTGGCTAATAACTTTTGGATCATAATAGTTTTGACTAATTAAAAAGTCAATTCTTTCTTTAAATGAATTAAAAATTTTAAATTTAGGACTAATTTCTTCTTCGATATATTTTTTCGCTGCTAAAAGGTCGAATTTATAGGAATCAGGATGTTTTGCAAAAAGTTTCGCATTTGCATTTAAACTAATATAACTTTCTGGTTGACTTGAACTAAAAGTTAATTTTGAATCATTTTTATTCATTTAACTTCCTCAAAAATTTTTTAATATTTCTCTAACTTTAATAACATCTTCATTTGTTCCTAATAATTCAAAACTATATAAAAACGGAACATTTAATTTTTTTGATATAATCGAACCAGCAAGCGCGTAAGTATCGCCAAAATTAGTGTTCCCAGATGCAATTACCGCCTTGCAAAAACTACGGTTTTGTTCATTGTTTAAAAATTTTATCACTTGTTTAGGGACAGCGCCACTAGTTAAACCGTTTCCACCACTATAAGTTGGACAAAAAAGTACATAATCGTTATTCACCGTTAAATTCTCATCAATTTCAACAGGAATTCGTGCTTTTTTGAAGTTTAACTTTTCAACAAAACGGTGAGTGTTATTGGAAATTGAAGAGAAATAAACAACAAAAATTTCTCCTTTTGGTTTTAAAACAACGGTTGATTTATCGTTTTTTTCATCATTTACCATTTAAAACTCCCAGTCTTCATCTTCTGTTTCTTCGGCGAGAGCCATAACGTAAGAAGAACCATTTCCTGAAAAAAAGTCGTGATTTTCGTCAGCTCTTGCAGATAATTGGCTGAAAATTTCAGGTTCAATTTCAGTTTCTTCTTTGGAAAAAGGCGAATCATAACCAAGGTTTTGCAAAAATTTTCCAGCATTATAAACACTAAATTTTATTGCTGATTCAGCAAGCCCAACTTCGGAATATAAATCATAAAGGTAATCTTTTTCAAGTTCGATTAGTTCGTAAAGCAAATCAAAGACGAACTTTTTAATTTCTTCTTGTTTTTCAGGGCTTAATTTTTCGACTTTTTTTTGAAATTTATAACCTGAATAATAATTATGAATAACTTTATCACGTAAAATTAGACGAATAATATCCGATGTATTCGGAAGTTTTGAGCGCGCCGCAAGGTAAAAAGGGAGATAAAAGCCGCCATAAAGTAAAAAACCTGGCATTAGTGCAGCGGCTACTTTTGATTTTAAAGGATCTGAACCAACATAAAAAGGGATAAGAATTCTTGCTCTTTTTTGTAATTTTTCATTATTTATTACTCAATTATGTGCTTCTTCAATTTCTTCGCTTGAACAAAGTGTTGAAAAAATCGATCCATAAGAACGAGCATGAACCCCAACCATAAATGCAAAATTTGTATAAATTACTTGCTCATGATCAGTTAACGAGTGATTTATTTGGGCAACATCGCCGATTGTCGCCTGAATTGTATCAAGTAAAGTTAGACCAGTGAAAGTTCTTGTAATAACTTGTTTTCAAATCGGTGATAAAGTTCTTCAAGATTCAAGGTCATTTGATAGTGGAATTTTTTCGGGAATTCAAAAATTTTGCACAACTCTAGTTCAAACTTCAAGATCTTTAGGATCGTTAATGATGTTTCAATTTACAGATCTCATTTTTCCAGAAAAATTATTAAGAGCATATTCGAGTGGCGAAACTGATTGGTTATAGTAGTCGTTTTTTACTTTTAATTTAGTATTTTCGTCTATCTTATTCATAACTATTTTCTCTTGGTAATTATTTTATAATTTATAATAAAGTCACACATCCAAATTATTATAAAATGTGTACACAGGTATAATAATTTTAATGGGATTTAATTTTACCAAAAAGTAAAAATCTTTCTTTAATTTTTTTAATTTCTGAAAAATTAAAAAAATTAAAGAAACTCTCCTTTTTAAAAAAGTCTATGAATTTATAGATTTTTTTAAAAAAATTACTAAAAATTAGTTAGTTGATAATTGGAATTTTAGTATAAATTTTTTCTATTTTTTGAAATAAAGTTTATTTATTTTTAAAAAGTATTAAAAACAAAATCATTGCTGAAACTATCAGAAAATCGGCGCTTTTTTCTAAAAAAAATTTATAGAATTTTTCATAAATTTTCTCAATTTTATGGTAATATTTTATTAGTTTTAAATTGGAGATTGAATATGTTAAAAATGAGATCGAGGAACATCTTAGCGAGAAATATCATAAGAAAATCGAGGAACATCGTAAATTGAATTAAAGTAAAAATAATAAGTTGGTTGTGGATTTCTGTTATAAAAATTAATGAATTTATCGTTTTGATGTTAAAAGTATTGCAAACATTTATTTTTGATTAATTTTTTAAAAATTAAATAAAACAGGTAGTTTTATTCTAAAAAAGGGTAAAACTACCTGTTTTATTTTTTAAACAATTTTTGTTATTTTTTACTAAAAAAAATTTAAGTGAAAAATTATTTAATTCTATCTTTTAGTCAACAAAAATTGAAAAAATCTTATAAATTATGGTATAATTTTTAAATTACTATATGCTCTTATATTAATAAAAGGAATCAAGATGTTTGAGGAGAAAGATAAAAAAGACAAAGACAACGAAAATTTTGACGATATTGAAACTGATATTGGTTCAAATCTTGATACCAACAATGATGAAATAGATGAAGATAATAAAGTTTATGAAATTAAACCTACAATTTTAGAAACAATAACTGATAATATTTCACCAATTAAAATCGAGGACGAAATGAAGGTTTCGTTTCTTGATTATTCAATGTCCGTTATCGTTTCGCGTGCTCTCCCTGATGTTCGCGATGGTTTGAAACCGGTTCACCGTCGAATTTTATACACAATGGCTGAATTGGGAATTACATCTGGAACAAGTTATAAAAAATCTGCTAGAATTGTCGGTGATGTTCTAGGGAAATACCACCCACACGGTGATGCTTCCGTTTATGAATCAATGGTGCGAATGGCGCAACCTTTTTCGTTACGTTATCCTTTAGTCGACGGTCATGGAAATTTTGGATCAATTGATGGCGATGAAGCCGCGGCAATGCGTTACACTGAAGCACGACTTTCAAAAATTTCCAATAAAATGATTGAAGGCCTTAAAAAAAACACCGTTAATTTTCGCCCTAATTATGATGCTAGTGAAGTTGAACCTGAAGTTTTACCTGCAAAATTTCCTAATTTATTAGTTTCGGGAGTTTCTGGAATTGCTGTGGGAATGATGACAAAAATTCCACCGCATAATTTAGCAGAAATTATCAATTCCTTCATTATTTTTGCAAAAAATCCAGAAATTGATATTAATGATTTAATCGCTACTCTTCCTGGTCCCGATTTTCCAACAGGGGCGACAATTTATGGTAAAAAAGGAATAAATCAAGCATATTTAACAGGAAAAGGTTCTTTTTTAATTAGGGCAAAAGCAAAAATTGAATATCTTAATTCTGGCAGATCACGAATTGTTTTCTATGAAATTCCCTACGAAGTAAAAAAACCATCAATTATTGAAAAAGTTGCCTTTTTAGTTAGAAATAAAAAAATTTTAGGGATTAAAGATGTTCGCGATGAAAGCACACGTCACGGAATTCGTGTGGTTTTTGATGTAAAAAAAGGATTTAGTCCCGAAATTCTCCTTAATAAACTTTATCATAGCACTGATTTGCAAGTAAGTTATTCTGTAAATATGTTAGCACTTGTCAAAGGTGTGCCAAAATTAATGAATTTAGTGCAAATTTTTTCACATTATCTTGAACACCAAAAGGAAATCAATCTTCGTTCGCTAAATTTTGATCTTGAAAAAGCATCGGAAAAGTTAAATGTTTTACTTGGAATTAAAGTTGCAATTGAAAATATTGACAAAGTAATTGAAATAATAAAATCGTCAAAATCTGATCAAATTGCCCAGGAAAAATTAGCAAATACTTTCAATTTAAATCCAGGTCAGACAAAAGCGATAATCGATATGCGACTCGGGCGACTAACTTCGCTTGCAATCGAAAAATTAATCACTGAAGTTGATGAGTTAAAAATCGAAATTAGCGAAATTAAGTCAATAATTGAATCACCAAAAAAATTAATCGAATTAATAATTAATCAGCACAAAAGTGTTGCTGAACAATTTGGTGATCAAAGACGTTCTGTAATTGTTCCAGAAATCAACCATCTCGATGAAGAAGATTTGATTACTGATGAAGTCGTAATTATTTCGTTAACACAAAATAATTACGTAAAAAGAATTAATTTAGACGAATATCGTCTGCAAAACCGCGGAGGTTTTGGTGCTTCAACTTCAAGTCTTTACAAAGATGATGAACTAAAATCACTATGTATTACGAACACTCTCAGCGATCTTTTAATAATTTCTTCAAATGCAAAAATTTTTAAATTGCGTTCACACCAAATTCCTGACAGTTCGAAGCAAGGAAAAGGGATTCCGTTTTTAAATCTTTTAAGATTGCAAAAAGATGAAAATATTTCCAATTTGATTGCCTGAAATCAAGAATACAAAAATCATTGACTAATTACAGTTTCTGCTTTTGGAAATATTAAAAAAACGGAACTTTCAGCATTTCGAAACATTCCGAAAAATGGGAAAATTGCCCTGAAAATGGTCGAAAATGACTATTTGGTTTCAGCATTTATCGTTCCTGATGATCCAAATATTGACATAATAATTGCTTCATCACAAGGACTTGTGAACCGTTGACCAATTAAATTATTACGTAATAGCGGACGCGCTTCCATCGGAGTCAAAGCGATTAATTTAGAAAAAGGACATAAAATAATTGGTGCTTGTTTCACTCACGGAAATGATTTTGTATTTAGTTTAAGTAAAAATGGTTTTGGTAAAAAAACACCAGTTGAGGAATACCGAGTTACAGGTCGAGCGACAAAAGGGCTTATGAGCATTGATTCTTCAAAAGCTGGCGATCTCATTTTTGTCTCAACTATAAAGGAAGGTCAGGAAGCGATAATTATTACCAAAAGAGGTTTTGCAATTCGAATTGATCTTGACACAGCCCCAGTAATTAGTCGTAAAACTAAAGGTGTAAAACTTATCAAACTCAAAGAAGGTGATGAAATCACATCAGTTAGTTTGATTAAAAAAACTGTTAATGATAGTCAGACTAATGAAAGCGAAAGTTAAAAAACCCTATGTTTTCAGACTCGGACACGAAAATTAGACAAATTTAAAAAGATAAACTTCTCCAAACTTGTTCTGGTGTTTTTCAGTTTAAATTAGATTGTATACGTTTTTGATTATAAAAATTTAGATAATTTTTTATTTGTTCTTTTAAGTCAACAAAAGTTAGTTTTTTAATATTTATCTGACTTAGACATTCTGATTTTAAATTCAAAAAGAAATATTCGACTTCACGATTATCAACTGAATTGTAGATTTTCGACATTGAAATTATCGCATTATTTTCCTTTGCCATTTGTTTGTATAAATTTGATGAGTATTGATATCCGTGATCAGAATGTAAGTATCATTTTTCTTTAAATTTTATTTTGCTTAAATGCGAATATACAAGTTCAACTCATTAGAAGTGGATAAATTTCAGTTAATAATTTTTTTGCTTTTATGATGAATCGCGATTGATAAGTAAACATTATTATCAAGAATATCTTTTGGTGATTTAATATAAGTTAGACCTGTTGCAACGATATTTGCGTTCACACCATTGAAATATCTTTTGACAAAATCTTGACTTTTTACAAAAACATCCTTTATTTCCCGACGTTTTTTTGCTTGTCTTGTTTTACCACTCAGTCCGTTTCGGCTCAAAATTCTTCCAAGCGTTCTTTCATTTAAAGTAATTCCGTGCTTAATTTCAAGCGTTTTTTTGCACTTTTTGTCAGCCGCATTTTGCTTCTAATTCATAAAAAATTTCAATAATTTTGTCTTCAAAAGGATTTTTGTATACTGTTTTTTCTTTCTTTTTCAGTCAAATTTTTGAATTCTTTGAATTTTTTGAACCATTTTTCCCATTCCAAGACTTAAATGCCCTGTAATTTTTATCCTTTTTAATTGAAAATTTTTTAATCAAATTTTAGATTAATTTCTGCGCCAGACTTTAAATTTATAGAAATTTTTTCAAATCAGAAGATAAAAATTACTTAAAATCTGATCAAAATTTTTGGTTTTTAAACTGAATTTTTCTAATTTAAATCTTCATTTCAACTAGTCTAATATAAGATTTTTGCATTTTTAAAATCAGAACAATTTTAAAATATCTTACTTAATCAGTCAACTAATGATAAAATTTATTAAGATTTATTTTTAAAATTAATTTTAAAAGTTATACTAGAATATTTTAAATTAGTGAAGGCGAAAATATGTCTGATTGGAAGATTAGAAAAGTTGGTGAAATTGGTCGGATTATTACTGGAAAAACACCAAAAACATCAAATAATTCATATTATAACGGTAATATTCCTTTTTTAACACCTTCAGATGATATGTCCGTAAAATACGTTAGAAAAACAAAAAAATACATTACAGAAAAAGGTAAAATATCCGTTAAAAACTCAGTGATACCACCAAATGCAATTTGTGTAAGTTGTATCGCTTCTGTAGGAAAAGTTGTAATAACAACAGAAGAAACAGTTACTAATCAGCAAATAAATTCGCTTATTCCTAGCTCAAAATATGATGTGGATTTTATTTATTATGCAATGGTAGAATTAGGAAAAACTCTTAACTTTCATAGTAAAAATTCCACAGTTGTTCCCATTATAAACAAAAGTAGATTTTCTGAATATGAATTATTATGCCCACCGTTAGGTATTCAAAAAAAAATCGGAATGATGCTTTCAATTTTAGATAAAAAAATTGAATTAAATACTAAAATAAACGATAATTTAGTTTTCTAATTAATTTCTACTTGCCCATTCATTAAAAGCGGGAGGAGGAAATTGCGAAGATTAGTTAGTTCTCGCGTTTTGTCATTATTTTGCAAAATATTTAATCGTATTTTGTTTACTAATTTTTCATATTTTAAAACAATTTTTTCATTTGGAATTACAACGTTCAATATTCTTAAGTTAGATTCATTTAGAGATGCTCTGGTTGATGCTAAACACGAATTATGCAAAAAATTATATACACCTTCGCTACTCAAAAAAGATCTAATATATTCTTTATAATTCTTATTTTTAACACTTATTTTTCCTAATGCAACATTGAATGTGCCTTCAATTCCATAACGAGTTACTCCAGCATCACCATATTTATCTATAAGAATATCTAAACGATCAACAATACTTAAGTTTTTGGTCAGTGGTACATACGTTATATAGTTATCGCTATCGTAGTCTCTATTTTGAATAAATCTTATATAACCTTCTCTCGATTCGTATATAAAATCCTTTTTTGGTGGTTGGCTATTACTTTCTCAATTTACTAATTCAAGCAATGGTTTTATTTTTCAACCCTCTGGAATTTCACACTTTAATTGTTCATTTCACACCATTTTTCCACCTGATGAACGATATGGCTGTCCATTTTCATTCGGAAAATCAAATTGATTAAATCAATAATCATAAAATAATTTTGCTTGCTTTTCTAAATTATCGTTTATTTAAATAAATCTAGTTTTTACATGGCTTAAAATCTAGATTTCAACCTTCATTGTGTTATTCTTTAATTTGGAGGGTAAAATAATGAAGAAAAAAATTATCAAAAATATATTACAAAAAATGCAAAGTTGTTTGAATAATCAACAAATTCATAAACTTGAAAATGTTCTTGATAATGAGTTTGTAAAAATTTTTGAAAATAAAGAAGAAAATTATTCTAATCAAGAATTAATAAATTTGTTTATTGATTCAAAAAAACTTGAAGGTTGTTCCGAAAATACAGTTAAATATTATATTTCCACTATTAATTCAATGTTTAACGGGATAAACAAAAACGCAAACGAAATTGAGACTAGTGATTTGAGACAATATTTGACAAATTATCAGCAAATTAACAATTCAGGCAAAGTCACAATCGACAATATTCGAAGAATTTTATCGAGTTTTTTCTCTTGACTCGAAGATGAAAATCATATAATTAAAAGTCCAGCGCGGAGAATAAAAAAAGTTAAATCACCAATTACAATAAAAGAAACATATTCTGATGAAGAATTGGAAATTATGCGTGATAATGTTGAAAATTCTAGAGATTTAGCATTAATTGACATACTTGCATCGACTGGAATGAGAGTTGGTGAACTTGTTAAACTAAACATTGAAGATATAGATTTTAACGAGAGAGAATGTATTGTAATCGGAAAAGGAAACAAGGAACGAATAGTTTATTTCGATGCAAGAACAAAAATACACTTAAAAAATTACTTAAATTCCAGAATTGATCATAATAAAGCACTTTTTGTCTCATTAAAATGACCTTATAATAGAATTGGAATTAACGGGATAGAATCTAGATTAAGAAAAATTGGCGAAAAATTAAACATTAAAAAAGTCCATCCGCATAAATTCAGACGAACTTTAGCAACAATCGCAATTGACAAAGGAATGCCAATCGAACAAGTTCAACGACTTTTAGGACACGAAAAGGTCGATACTACTTTAAAATATGCAATGGTCAAGCAAACCAATGTAAAAACTGCACATAAAAAATATATCGGATAAAGAGGAAAAACAAATAACAAATAAACGATAATTTAGTTTTCTAATTAATTTCTACTTGCCCGTTCATTAAAAGTGGCAAAAGAAAATCGCGAATTCCAATTAAGTTCAAGGTTTCTTTTGTATTTTTGGAAATTAAATCAAACATAGGTTGAATTACTTTGTTAAAAAATAACAACTCACTATTTGTTGGTATATAAATTTCTTTCTGTTTTAATAATTCTTTTTGCAAATGCTTTAGACTAGTACCTTTGAAATATTTTTTACCTAACTCTTCTTTTATAGTTAGTAATAAAAGATAAAGATAATCTGCCATATTATTATTTGCGGAAATGCATCATGCATCGGTAGAATAAGCTGATTTCCCAACATAAAATTTTACGTCAGCATTCCCGCCAGTATTAAGAAAACAATATCTTCCATCAACAAAATACTTATCTCATGATAAAATTGACGAACCGCTTGTAAAAAAAGGATATTTGCCATTGCAGGTTTTTGCTTGACCAACCAAAATTTTTGATTTTTCAGCTTCAAAAATTACATTTTTTATCTTGCCATTTGCAGTTTTTTTAAAAAAATAATGCATATATTTTTTACGAGCAAAAGATAATAAATTATCGTTTATTTGTTGGTTCATTGTTATTTTGCTTTCAATTTTTCACAAAAGATTTGTGATATTATCTAGTCCTTTTTCTGGAATTATTAGTTCCATATTGTTTATATCATCTTTAGTGACAGAAGAAAAAGTGCTTCCATTTGCTTTTTTAATAAAATTTTTAATATTATTTTTTATTACAAAATAAAGACTTTTATTATCAATTTTTATCCCGCTAATAACTCCTAAACCACGACCTATACAAATATTCTTGTTAGAAATGTTTAAATCACCAACTTGTGCTCTCACACTGATTAAAATATCTCCAGGTTTTGCAATTTTAATAATTTTTGAAGTATAATTATTAATTTGAGGAAAAAGTCTTCCAAAAGACTTATTACCCTGCATAAATGGAGTTAGACTAGAATCTCTAGAAAAATATTTTGATTCTGGTGATTGTCCTGCAATAAAGCGAGCAATTTCACTAAGTTTAACTTTTTTTGTTGTTCCCATACTTTAATTTATCCAATTGCTCCATAATTTCTTTTTCTAATTTTTGACTTTCTTGAAAAAATTCCTGAAGTTGTGTTTTATATTCAGTCATTTTGGTCTCAAATTCAGTAGGACTCATTTCAATATAGTCGATTTTAATATCAAAATACTGCCCAGCTGAAAGCGAATAATTTTTGTCTTTAATTTCATCATAACTAACTGCAACTGAAAAATCATCAACACTTTCTTTGTTGCGAAATGTGTTAATAATTAAATTAATATCTTTTTCTGTCAATCTTCTTTTTTTATTTTTACCATCTTGATAGTCCTCGCCTAATTTTGATGCATCAATTAAGATAACTTTATTATGATTTCGGGCATTATCAAAAAATAGTACTGAAACATTAGTTCCAGTGTTGGCAAAAACATTTGAGGGCATACTTATACAACCACAGACAATTTTGTCATCAACAATTTTTTTAAGAATTTTTGCTTCGATACCTGATTTTGCAGTTATAAACCCAGTCGGAATAACGATTGCACCTTTTCCAGTTTTCTGTTTTAATGAATTTATAACATGTTGGATAAACAAGGTATAAATTGCCATACTTTCCTTTTTCTTTTCAGGAATTTTAGGAACTCCAGCTCAAAATCTTGCTGGCATATCTGCTAGTTTTTCGCGGTTTTCGGCAAAATCCATTTTAAAAGGCGGATTAGAAACAACAAAGTCAAAAGTTCTTAAATCTTTTCTATCATCGGTTCTATGATAAGGCGAAATTAGTGTATCACCCCGAATTGTATATTCCAGTGATTGAACAAGACCGTTTAAAATAAAGTTTAATTTTAACATTTTATTACTTTTTTGTGAAATATCTTGCGTATAAATTGTGCATTTTTCTTCACCAATTTGGTGAGAAAGCGCAATTACAAGTGTTCCCGATCCAGCAGAAGGATCATAAACTTCAACACTGTGATAATCACCATCTTCACCCACTAATAAACGAGCCATAATAGTTGCAATTGATTGTGGTGTGTAATATTCAGCATATTTTCCACCGCCGTTAGTGTTATAATCTTTTATTAAATATTCAAATATAGTCGCGAAAAAATCATAACCCTCACCAAAAACTTCTTCAAATGAAAAATTAACTAATTTATCGATTAATGCTGTAGCAAATGCGGAACGCCGACTTTCATCTTCGATATAAACTGTGAGGGGCTCAAAAAACTGGCTTTTAGAACCTTCGACTGTTTGAGTTACATAAATATCTTCGTTTTTAGTCGCGATACTAACCAATGTAGCATCAAAAATTGATGCAAAATTACCTTTATTTTGTTGATTCCAAAGATTTGCAATTAAATGTTCAGGATCTAATCGTGGAATTGTTGGTCCAAGTTCGTCGAATAAATTATCACGACTCTCTTTTGACATATTAGAATAAGTTTCTTCTCATTTTTCAGCATTATTTAATTCTTTGCTTATTTTTTTAATTTCATAACCAAATTTATCATTTAGAAATTTATATAAAAAAATTTGAGTAATAACTTTATATTCATTGCCATCATTTCCCATACCATAAATTTGGCAGGTTGATTTTAATTCGTCGATTAATTTAATTGTTTTTTCTCTTACTGATAAATTCATTTTTAAAAATCTCCTTTGTTATTTAATTGTTTTAGATATTCCTTTTTAATTAGATCTTTAAGAAATTCTCTTTTAGATTTAGCATCTTTATCACCATTTATCCCTATTCTTTTAAATGCTTTTGATACTTCAGTCATTATAATTATGTCAAAAAAATGTGGTTGATTTAAGATATTCTTGTTATCATAAATTTGTTTATCTAGATTTTCTTTAATGAAATTTAAAAGATCAACTATTTCATATTCGTTTTGAGAAATAATATAATCTTTTCCATCCTTTTCTCTTTCTTGATTCTCCTCTCTTATTGCCTTGTGAATGCGAACAAATTTTGCATCATTATTATATTTTGCTGCTAATTCTTGATTTTTATTTAGGGATATTTTTCCTTCAGTATAAATAGATTTAAAAAGTTGGTATAATTCATAGTATTCTTCCATTGATTCTATTTTTTGACTAAAACCTTTTTTCTCCATACGTTTTATTAATTCAAATATTAATGGAGCAATTTTCGGATCTAAATTACCAAAATCACTGTTTTTGATTAACATCTGTCTTACTAATTTTACTTTTTCCTCAAATTCAGTTTTTGATACAATATCTAGTTCTTCTTCAAAATTTTTATTAAAACTGAATTCAAAATTCAACATTGCCAAGTTGAATATCGGTTTTATCAGATCAGAGGATTCAAATGCTTCTTTTTGGTTAATCATTTTAATTCTTTTCTGCAATTCAATAATAAATTGAGACAAACTGACAATCTGAATTTTTGAAAATTTCTCTTTAAGTTCATCATTACCAAAACTTCTAACAATGTTATAAGCATCTCTTGCATCAATGAGAATTTTTTTAAGTTCTAACAAAGTTCTTTTCTGATTAATTCCAGAAATTTGACTTACAAAATCCTCTAAATTGGTAGTTTTGTATTCAACTAATATATTTTTTGCTTTTCTAACTTTTTCAAGTAATTTATCCTTATCTTCTAAAATATCATTAAAATCAAGATTTATTTCATCATTATTAAAATTTGCAAGTTCATTTAAATATCTTTTATTAGTTTCTTCAAAATTTTTCTTGATATCTGCAAAATCAATAACATAACCATAACGCATATTTCCATAGGGTCTATTAACACGAGTAATTGCTTGTAATAAAGTGTGATCTTGTAGTTTTTGTGCTAAATATAATCGTTTTAATCTTGGGGCATCAAAACCAGTTAATAACATTTTAAAAACAATAAGAACATCAATTCCCATATTTTTTTTAAAGTTATTGATGATTTTTTTTCTTGTTTCTTTATCGCCAGCATTATGCAAAACTAATTCTGCTTTTAGTCTGGTTCCAGCAGAATTCTTTTCATTTAGACTATCTTGAACTTGATCGAAAATTTCGTATATTTTTCGTGCTTGTTCTGCACTTTCACAAACAATCATTGCTCCAAGAGTTTTATCATTTCAAACTTTTCTGAATTCATTTAGATCGGAAATAATGTATTTAGAAAACTCGCTTACATAGGATTTATGTTCGATTATTTCTTTAATTTTAATATCTTTTTCCTCAACCCCAATAAAAATACGATCATATATTTCCATAAGTTTTTGGCGATATGAAACTTCGATATCTTCTCGAATAATTTTTAAAGTATAACCATCATTAACGGACTTGTTATAATAATAAGTATGTATATAATTGCCAAATACTTTTTTAGTTGCTTGCTCTTTATTTAAAAGTGGTGTTCCAGTTAGAGCGATTTTTATTGAATCTTTATCAGCATTAAGCAAATTGGATAAAAAAGTGCCTTCAATTTTATAACCACGGTGAGCTTCGTCGATTATAAAAACCCTTTGCAAATTAATTCCGTATTTAAGCGAGATTTTGGTTTTATCATTCTTATCAAATTTTTGGATATTAGCAACTGTAATTTCTAAATTCCCACCATTCCCTTCTTTTGATTGGTTTTTTCGAAATTGCTCCGTAAATTCTGCTCTATTTCTGGCGACCTTAACTGATAAACCTCTATCTTCAAATTCTTGTTTTGCTTGTTCTAATAAATCAATTCTATCAACAATGAAGTAAAATTTGGCAACTTGATTTTTACTTGCAAAATAATCGCTTAAATATTTAGTTAAATAATATGAAAGCGCCGTTTTTCCGCTTCCTTGCGAATGCCAAATAATTCCTGATTTTATCCCTTGGGTAATTTTATCTTTAAGTGCAAGTAGGGCAAACATTTGCTGATATCTCATTATGTGTTTTTGCTGAATTTCAATGAGTTTTTCATCTTCTTCTTTTCTTGAATTTACATATGCAATTCCGTATTTTATTAAAAATAAAAGTCTTTCTGGACTGCACATTGAGGTGATTATCCTATTTGTCGGGGTAGTTTTTTCCAAATTTCTTTGATATTCTGGTAAATTATGTAATATTTGTGAGTTAAAATCGGCTAAAATTTTCTTTTCAATTTCAGGATTAATACTTTTATACAAAAAATTATTATAAAAGTAAAACTCATCACCATTAACAGGTTCTTCTCTAAAATAGTTAAAAAAAGATTTATCTTTTGCGGCTGTTGCATAAAAAGCACCTTCAATTGGTGTTATTCCCCCTAAATCTGGATATTCCATATTATTAGAAAATATCATTAGTTGTGTGATGTTAAAAAATCTTCGAAAACTGGAATTTGAATATCTTTTGTCTTCCAACCGTTTACGTTCAGCGATCATACCATCTTCGTTATTTGGTATTTTAACCTCAATAAAAACTAGTGGCAAACCGTTGACAAACAAAGTTATATCTGGTCTGAATTCCTCGTTTCCATTTTTATAGGTAAATTCCGCTGTAAAATGAAAGACATTATTTTCGATATTTTCAAAGTCAATTAATTTTTCACTAACTGAAACTAATCTTTTATAAAAGGCTTTGCCAATGTCATTAAAATTTAGTTCTTGCCTAATTTTTTCTAAAATTTTTTTAACTTCACCCTCAAAGTTAGGATTTAATTTTTTAAACTGATTCTCAAAAATTTCTATTAATATGTTAGTATCAGAATCGTATTTAACATTAGAATCCTTTGAAATTTTGCCCACATACTCATAACCAAGTCTTGTAAGATGAACTAATGCTGGTATTTGGACTCTTGTTGCTTCGTTAAAGCTAAAAAAGTTATGTGGCATTTTATTTTCCTTCATATTATTTTCATTTTATTTATAAAAAATGTCTAGTCCAAAATATTCTCGAGTATATTTAAAATTTAGAATAATAAATTGTCTATAACACTTATTTAACAATAAAGGGGAATTTTTGTTATCTTTTTATCATAATTTTACCTAAAATGTTTGATAAAAGTGAAAAAATGTCTACACTTTTCATTTTTAAGATCGAAAAAATCAGTCTAAAATCGAGTAAAAGGTGTTTTAGTGGATGGGTTTTAGATTGATTTTTTCAAGAAAACAAATATATTCAGTTTGTTTTTGATTAGATTTATGCATCCAGTTTTTTATTAAAGCCTAAAAATAAGTTTAAGAAATTTAAAATCTTTTCTCCAAAAAAAAGACAATAAAAAAACTTTTTGAAGTAAAAGTTTTTTTTCAATCTGAAAGACTAAAATTTCTTAATTTATAATTGAAAGGAAGGAAAATGAAGAACACTTTAATTCACTATGCCATCAAATATAAAGGTGATTATAAATCAATTCAAAAAGCTGTTCAAACAAATGAAGAAGTAACAAAAGAAGAACTTTTTGAAATTCAGAAAAAAGTTGACTCTGGCGAAATAAAGGCAATTACAATTGTTGATCAAAATTATCCCGAATCATTTCAAATACTTAAAAACCCACCTTATGTTTTATTTTATCGTGGTGATATTGAAATTCTTAATAGTAAAAGTCCAAAAACTTCGCTTATTGGCGAAAAATATAACTCGAAAATTCAGGAATTTTTCAATCGGTCATTAGACCAAATTATTAAGCGTCATACTTTAGTTACAAACGGTTATAAAGGTGTTGAACAAAAAATAATGGAATATTTCCGTTTAAACGAGATCCCAATTATTGCGGTTTCAGCAAATGGGGTTCAAAATCCTTGGCTTTTTGATGATTTTTCAGATTATGAAAAAATTTTGTTTATATCCGAATATCCTAACGGAACTAATATAAATAAAAAGCGTTTAATTGAACGGAACCGTTTAGTGGCCGCGCTTGCTAATTTTTTGGTTGTCTATTCAATCCGTCAAATTGGCGGTTCACAAAATTTAGTTAACTATTTTCTTGATTTTGGTAAAGAAATTTATTGCTTTTTTGATAAAGATGAAGAAGATGAACTTGATTTTAAAGGTTGTTCTGATCTAATTTATCAAGGCGCAAATTGAATTACCGAAATAAGAGATGTTTATTACGAAAGTAGATCGAGGGGAGAATAATGTATATTTTAAGTTTGTTTAATGACATAGGAGAAGTGGGGAAAGGACTCTCGACTCTTTCAGACACTTTGCAAAAATGAGTTAAATATTTAACTCAAATCGGGATGCCAATTGCCGGAGGTATACTTGTTGCATCAGTTGTGTTTTTTGCAACAATGTTAGCAATTTCTCACGATGTTGAAAAGCGAGACAAATGAAAAAAGGCACTAATTTGATCGTCGATCGGTTTTGTCATCATTTTAGTTGCACTTGGATTATCCACAGTAATCATTTCTGTTGCTAGTTCAGCAGCTAAAGGAAGTTCTGGATAATGTTTGGTTGACTTTTTAATGGTTTAATTAGTTTAATTACTTATCCTTTTTTTATTTTAGGTTGATATTTATTGGTTTATTTACCTTTATCGATTATTGCATTTTTCAATTTTATTTTTGACCAAATTGGAATTAATATAATTGTGAACGCGCTTTTTCAAAGGGAAACTTTTTCTTTCGAAAGTCTACCGATCGGTTTTTGAATTTTTGCGATCACATCGATTTCAATGGGTTTTCTCGTTTTTGTTTTACGGTATATTAAATTTTTGCTAATCCGTAAAAGGTCGGCTGACAGCGAAATTATCGCGATGGGAAAAGTTGGTATTGGTTCTTTTGCCTTTATTTTTCTTTTCCCGATTATTTTTTTTGCACTTCTTATTACAATTCAGTCGACACTTTTTTTAATTAATGACTACATTCGTGGAGATCAGAATTTAATTAGCGTGATGTTAAGATCGGCAAGTGATAAATTTACCGATGAAGAAATAAAACTAATTTCAGAAAGCTTCGGTTCTCCATATTATACAACTTTTTCATCAATGGAATCTGGTGAGGCGATTAGTTTAATTATTACACTTTCGGCATCATCAATTGTTATCGCCTACATTTTGGGTATAAGTTTTATTTCCTGATTTACAGCATCAGCACAACTTTTTATGAATTTTTTAACAATGCCTGTTTGAGCAATCAGCAGCATCTGGGATGACGGAAGCAGACTAAAATCTTGAACTAAAAATTTTTTGGGTCAATTTGCAATAATTATTGTTTATCAAGTCAGTTTTAATTTATTCCTGATTTGAATTTCATCAACTTACAAAGTTGCAGATCTAATCGATTTAAGCCAAGTAAAAAGTCAACAAATTTTCCGATTTTTATTCAGAATTGCTTTCATAATCGGTGGTGGTTTGGCAATCGCTTCTTTTACTCGCCAAATTGCTTCGCAATTTGGTCAAGAAGGAGCGCTTGAACACCAACAAAGACTTGCCTCATCGACCTTAAAAGTTGGGGGAGTAGCACTTGCAGGTGCAAGTGCTGCGATGATAAATTTAGGTCGAAATGCCAAAAATGCTAATTTAGATGTTGGTAATTTGTTTTCAAAAAAGAAAAAAAACCCTTTTAATATTGTTGACAATTCGCTACTGCCTAGTTCAAAATCAAGTGGCTGAAGATTACCCGAACTTTTAGGAGTCGGTTCCTCGGTTGTTGCGGGTTCTGTTTTGGGGTATAAAGGATTGAAATTTGGTACAAAAAAATTTAGGGAATATCGCGCAAAAAAAGCCCTAAATCCTAATCAAAAAAAAGGTCCAGCAAAACTTTTTTTTGACAAAATAGGTCAATTATTTAGAAAAAACAAAAAAACAAATAACAATCCAAATAATAGCGACGAAGTTGCAAAACTTGAAAATAAGGAAAATAAGGTAGACAAAATTAATATAAAAAGCGTGACTCAAAATTCAGACAAAAAAGATGAAAATAAGATTGAAAATTCTAATGAAAAAAGCAGCAAAGTGGAAGAAAAATTAGAGAATAATGCTAAAAAAGACGGTGAAGTGGAAGTTAACAGCGAAAATAACACTGAAAAAACAGAGCTTGTAGATGATAATAACATCGAAAAAACTGAAAAATCTATTGAAAACAGCATTACAGCGGCGTCTAAAAAGCAAGATTTGGCTGAAAAAGACGCTTCTACAACTGAGTTTTCAAAAGGGGAAGTTCAAAAACCAGAAGAAAAAAGTATTGTAAAAGTATCTGAAGAGCAAGATTTGGCTGAAAAAGACGCTTCTACAACTGAGTTTTCGGCATACAAAACAGAAAAATCGGAAATAAATTCAGTTGTGGAACCAAAAAAACAAGGTTTTTGAGAATGATTTTGAGGTAAATTACCCGACGATGAAGAAAAACCTAAGCGAAAAACCAGGGAAAAAAAGGTAAAAAGCGAAGAAAAAACAGCAAAAAAAGTGACCAAAAATGCAAAAAAAACTATAACAAGCGATAACGAAAAACCTGAAAAAAAGGTAAAAAAGGTAAAAACTATCGAAGAAAAAGAGAAAAAACCTAGAGGAAGAAAGAAAAAAACTGTTGAAAATCAAGCAGATTTAGTTAAAAAAGATGAAAAAACTGTAAATATAGATAAAAAAATAGAGTTAAAAGATCAAGATGCAAGTCTAAACTTGAAAAAAATAAAAAAAAATCAAGAAAATATGAAACCTGATTTTGAAAAACAAATAGAAATCAAGAACAAAACTGATGATACAACACCAGAAACTACTGGTAAAAAAGATGAATAAAAATAAACACTTTTAGATAAAAAACGGAAAAAACTAATGAAATTACAGAATAAACGAATTAAAAATGTTCAAATTCAAATTTTTCGAAAAATCACTTTGATTGATTTGCCGATTATTATGTTCATGTTTTTCTTATCGGCAAGTATCAGTTTTGCTTTACCTGAAAACATTTTTGTTCTATGAAAAATTTTAATTTCAGCAAGTTTGTTTCTAATTTTGACAGCACCACTCATAAAACACTATAAAAACTGAGATCTTAAGGGATATAAAATTCTTTGGTATATGATTTTATACATTTCGCGACCTAAAATTTATACAAAAATTGCAAAAACTAGTGCAAATACGAGAAATTTATTGCCTTACACCCGCGCAAAACAGGATTTTATCAAAGTTGGAGGTGGTTTTGTTGGCGGAATTGAGATCAATGGCCAGGATATTTTTAGCATCGGATCTGAAAAAATTGAGCAGATTCTTCAACAACTAACTGTCAGTCTTAACTCGATAAATAACCGAATTTCAATTGTAAAAATTGCTCACCCTAACGATTTAACTAAAAATAAATTATTTTTTTTACAACATCAAGATGAATGCATAGAAAATTTAGGTGCAGAATTATGCCAAGAATACAAAAGTGATATTCTTAATTTTGATTCTTATTTGCATCATCGCTATTTTATTATAGTTTATGAAAAAAATGATGTTTCTTTACTTCAACAAGTGAATCTTTTGCGGGCAAACATTTCCTCGACTGGTTTTCGTGCAAGGATTGCTTCACTTCGCGATTTGCTTGATTTGAATTTAAAAATTATTAATTTTAGTGACTTTTTAAACGATGAAGAATTTAATAATATTAAAAACGGCGATGATATCAGCAAATATTTGGCACAAAATAAGATCGAGTGACATCCTGAGTATTTTAAAATTAATGATATTTATTTCTCGGTTCAAAGTATCAACGAATATCCTTTTAACCTTCCGCTTGGTTGGGCAGCACAACTTTTTTCGACAAATAGCAGTGTAATTTGGCATCTCAATCGACTAACAACAGCTGAAAAAGAAAATAGTTTCAATAAAGGTGCAAAAAATTTAGAATCAAACCTTAGCGACCAACGAAATGTTGTCCAAAAAACAAAAGCAGAAACAGAACGTGCTGCACTTGAAGAAATAATTAACATCGCTGGTTCATCGCGAGAGGAAATTTTTTATTCAACTTTTATCTTTTTAAATACAGGTGAGACAAAAACCGAACTAAAAGAGATTGAAAGTAAAAATCGGAACAACCTAAGAAACATTGGGGCAACAATTAATCCTTTAAAATACCGTCAATTGCAGGGTTTTGCATCAATTTTCTTTCGTTTTAGCAACTTTTTAAAAGAAGAAATTGAAATGCCAGCTAGCAACATCGCTTTTGGAATTCCGTTTACATCACGAAATTTCAATGACGGAAATTATAATGCGATCGGTATTAGTAAAACTGATTATACTCCAGTTTTCTTTGATATTTTTCTACAAAATCAAGACCGAAAAAATTCAAACTGTTTTATTTTAGGGACATCAGGCGCTGGAAAATCGACGATGACTAAAAAATTGTTAACTTACAATAAAGCAATCGGCAATTCCGTGATAGTTTTGGATCCACAAAATGAGTATTGAAAAATTGGTGATAATTTAGACGCAAATAGTATTAATTTTGGTGGTGGAGTTTTGACAATTTTCAATCCTTTGCAGATTCAAAAAGTTTTTAACCCCCAATCAAAACAGGATGAAAATGAAAACTTTAATAACGCAGAAACAATTGCTCTCCATCTTCAAAATTTAGAAAAATTTTTTGGAATTTTACTTCCTAATTTAGAACATAAAATGCTGATGTCGATTATTGAAACCGTTAATGAAATGTATAAAAATCGCGATTTTTATACATTTTTTGAAGATGTTTGCCTTTTAGAACCAGATAAATTTCCCACTATCACTGATTTAATCGAAAATTATGAAGCAATGAATTTGGACTATATCACTGATTTTGAAAAAACAATCGTTTTATCAACTTTGCGCTATGAATTTAACGAATATGGAAAATTAAATCGACTTTTTAATGGCCATAGCAACAATTTGGACATCAGTCACGGACTTGTAATTTTTAATGTTTCGACACTAATGCACCTTGAAAAACGAATTTATCAATCGGCATTTTTCCTTGTTTTGTCATTTATTGAAGGAAAAATTGCAACTAACTTTTATAAAGATCAAAAAATTGTGCTAGTTGTTGACGAAGCGCACCGTTTTATTGATGAATCAAATACAATTGCTCTTGATTTTTTATTTAAAATTGCAAAAACTATCCGTAAATACAATGGTTCTTTAATAATTACAACACAAAATCCAGGAGATTTTGCAATTAGCGGTGAAGCTGCAAGAAAATCAGAAGCAATTATTGAAAATTGTCAGTATGCTTTCTTTTTTAACTTGAAAAGTAACGACATCGAGAAAGTAGATAAACTTTTTTCTTCATCAGGCGGACTTACAAAAGAAGAAAAAAAATTTATTGCTCTTGCCCAAATTGGTGAATTTATTTTTTCAGCCAACTTAAATGATCGATATATTTGTTCTGGTTATTTCAACAAAATTGAGAAAAAATTATTTTTTGACAAAGGAGATAAATCAAACAAGGAGGAAAATTAATGAAAAGAAAAATGCCATTTTTTTTAATAACAACAATGGTGCCGATACATTTTCTTTCAATGGGATTTCAAAATAATGATTATTTTGAAATCCACAAATCAGCAAATCAAATAACAAAATCAAAATTTGCAAATTTTACAACAGTTATTGAAAACTTTGAGGTTGAGAGACAAACTGATTCGGTTTATTTTGAGTGATTTAAAAACCAAAAAAATGAAGTTCGGAAACTGGAGTCCTATTGGTTTGATAAAGAAATTACAAAAAAAGTATACCATCCAGGCGCTAAACCCGAAATTAATACGGAAAATTATGCCTTTGAATATTGTAAAAACTTGGAAAATTGTCGAAATTGACAATTTTATTGAGAGGAAAAAAAATTCAGGCATTGAAAAGAAGAAACAATTTTCAGTGTTTATGGCGAGTATGATAATTCAGTTTTTGATAAAATTTCCCTAAAAATTGGTTCAAAAAGTCAAAATAACTTTGATGTCACAAAAAGTTTGAACCAATATGCAAAAGAAAAAATTAGTGAACTTGAAAAAAATACAGGTGCAAAAAATTTTAAGATTTCAAATTTAATTTATCGAATTGGTTTCGAAATTACCGATGATAAAATTAAAAACTTTACTATAAATTTACAGTTTAACTACAATTACCAAAAACCAGTCTTAAACTCCAATGTTGAACTTACAGAATATTTAGAAAATTTAAGACAAAAATTTAACAGCGAAGTTCTTAAAAATAATAAAATTATATTGGAAACTAATGATAAAAATGAAAAAGACTATGAAATACGTAACTTTTCATTAAATCAAGGATCAGAAACGCTTGAAAAAATTAAGGAAAAAGCAAAAGAGTTATCAGAAAAATTATTTACAAAATTTAATAACCAAAAAAAATATAATTCATCATTACAATTTAACGTTACAAGTGATACAACAATTGAATTTTTCTTAAATTTTCAACATCCACAAGACAAAAATTACTACAATTTTATTCTAAATCAAAATGTTAATATTAATTTTTCTCCTGAAAAACACAGTAATAAGGACGAATTTTGAAAGAGACTAATAGTAATTCCAGGTCAAATTTACGATCAAAACATTTATGAACCAAAAACTGATGAACCCATTAAAATTCAAACAGAAAAAAAAGAAAATGAAGAAAAAAAGGAAAATATCCGCTATATTTACGGTGGAAAGTGGGAATATCACGATAAAATCAAACTGAATTTCTTTGCAGATGAAAATGAGAATGAAATTTTATACGTAAACGGCAAGCCAATCGATGTTTTAGATCTCAATTTTAACTATGTGCTTGAAGATTTGAGACTAGATAGAAAAAATGAAAAAAATGCAATAAATAACTATAAAATTGAAATAAAAAAATTTGAAAAAAGTGACAAAACACAGGATAATTCTAAATTAATTGCCGTTTATGAAATCGAATTTGTGATTAAATCAGCAAACTCAATAATGGACATCAAGTGATTTGCTTGAGATCCTAAAAATAATAAGGAGCAACAAAAATTAATTGAACCATACTTGAAAGACGCAAATGGTAACCTAATTTACGATCATTTTGGAACTAAAATTAAAAATCCAAAATTTGATCCGTTAATTGATCCCGAAACTGGAACTAAAAAACAAATTTTATGAGTTTCTACTGGGAATAAATTGGATTCGCTGCCAGAAAATAGCAATTTTGCACAACTTCCAAACGAAATTTCACGCCTAAATTTAGGGCTAAAAAGCAATATTGGGTTTATCGCTGAAGGAAGTGTTAGCGGAAAAGGAGCGAATATAACTTTAAATTCTTTAATCGAAAATAAAGAGACTTGATCAAATAGGTATCAAATTAACTCAAATAATAACGAAAATTTCGAAATTTTAAGTAAAAATAGCAAAAAATTTGAAAAATTTGACATTACTAACAGCACAAACAAATACTTTTCGAATTCAGGAATTTGACTTTTTAGTTCGCAATTTGACAAAGGACTTTCTTCGTATAAGATTGTTTCCATTGGAGAAAATTCAAGTTCACAACTTTTTAGTGATATTTTCCCAAATAAATCAATTATTCCATTTTGAGAATCAAAGCCAGGACAAATACTAGCGCAAAGTTTGCTTTCCAAAAAAATGTCTTGAAATGACATTAAAAAACTTTCGTATGAACAAATTTTACTTTATTGACGAAATTTTATCGAAAAATTAGTAAAAAAACAATCATTTAGCAAAATTAACTCTAAACTCGACACAGGTTATTTAATTAAAAATCGTATAATTTCTGCAATAAAAAGAAGAAAAATAGCCAAAAACAGTGAAAATTTAAGAAACACAAGCGTTGACAATGATGCAAGGAATCAAACGGGAAAAACTGATGAAATTTTAGAAATTAACCCTGAAATGAAAGTTGATTTATTAAAAATAATCCTTAATGAGAATGAAAAAATTAATGAAAACCAACTAAAAATTGAAAATGTCGTGAAAAATCACGATGGAACTTTTAATTTTGATGTAAATATAACCAATAAAAAACAAAAAAAACTTAAATTTACAAATATAAAAGTTGAGAAAGAAAATGGCGATGAATCAAAAACAAAAATTAATTTTGATATTGAAAAAATTAATTTGCCAGGCAATGAACATTTTGATAATTTTTCTGAAATAATTAATCATTTATCAACCCAAAAAGATGCAGACAAAGTTGATATTGTTTTAGAAAAAGAAAATGATAAAATTTTTGCAAATTTTAAAATAAAAAATCAGTATAAAAATAAATATTTTGTAGAAAAACCGTTTATTTTACTAAAAAAACTGCCAGAAGCTAGTTTGATTTTTGAAGATCACAAAAATATTTTCGAAGAACTTGATCTTGATAGAATAAATTTAGCAGGAATTTTACACATAGAAAAAGCAAAAAAATTCATTCTAGATGAAATTGACAAAAGTTGAAAAAAAATTAAATATAGATTTAATTTTGATTTTGTAATCGATAACTTTGATGAAACTGTTGAAAAAATTATTAAAAATGTTGAGGAAAACGACCAAATTCCACATAAAGTTTGAAATTTAGAATTAAGAGTTAAAGCAGAATCAACTAAAAATTTTTATGGTTCAAAAGTAATTAAACTAGTTAATATTATTGGAAGTTTAACTGAACCAAAAATTCAAAACTTAAACCAAATTCGAGCGACACAGTTTAACTTTTCTGTTTCAAAACACAGCAATAATTTAGAAAAAGCATTAAAAGAGCACGTATATAACTTGCTTTTACCAGAAGAAATTGACGCTAAAAAATATCTTTACCTTAAAAATTTAGAACAAATTGCACATAATTTTCGACTAAATCCTAATTTAGACCGAGCAACATTAATTTTAGAACCTGGAACGTCGCAATTAAACGGTAAAAAAGAACTTACTGTTTTTAATTCAGATTTTTCACCATTAGGTAATTTAAATGTTTCTAACTTAAATCCAAGTGATAATTCAAAAAATATTTTTAAAAAAGAAACAACTTGATACTGATTAATTCCACTAATTATTTTTATGACACTAGGAGTTTTATTTCTTGGATTTTGAATTTACAATAAATTTATCGCTAAATTCAAACATTAAAGCATAGAAAGCACAGGTTAGAACAAGGAAAAATAAAGAAATTTACTAAACTTAAAAGGATTTCTTTACATAAACAAATAAACAAAAAATGACCAATTAAATGGTAAGTTAGTATAGGAAAATGAGACACATCATTATTTTTAATTATTTTTAAAACAAATTTTTATTATTTTTTATTCTCCAAAATTGTGAAAATTTTTTTGAGCACCAAATTGTTCAAAATGAGAGTTTGGACTCAAATATGAAAGGCAACTTTGCACTCTAGTTTTATTGTATCATTTAACAAATGAGCTGATTTTTTGATGGGCATCTTCAAGGTTTTCAAAAATTTTACCCTCAACATTCAAGTATTCTCTTTGTAAAATAGCATAAAAGTATTCAATCGGGCGGTTTGCAAGCGCGTTTCCTTTTGGCGACATTGATTGTTGAATGTTGTTTTCTTTTAAAAATTGAGCAAATCGGTGGTTAGCATATTCAACTCCATGATCTGAATGGAAAAATTTAGGTGTAATTTTGTGTTTTTTGATTGTTTCTTTTACTAATTTTATTGTTTCTTCTGAAAATCTAGTCTTGGAAATTGAAAAATTTAGCAAATAATTAGATTTTGTTTCAATTATTGAATGCAAAAAATAAAAATCATCGCCAATTCTTATAAATTTAATATCAGCAAATCATTTTTCACCAAAATTTTTAGATTCAAATTGTCCTTTGATATGATCTTCGGCTCAAATCCGCGAAAATTTAGCTTCTTTTGGCGCATTTTTACCTTGTTTTTTGTAAGCAATCGATTTTATCCCTAAATGTTCATAGTGTTTTTGAAAAACATATGTGCTTATATTATTTCCTTGATTTTTGTATACATTATACAAATTATCTCGACCTTTTACTTTTCTGTTAAAATTAAAACTTTCAAGAATTCAATCAAGTAATTCTTTACTGTATACCATTTCTTTTGGTGATTTTTTCACCTTTATTTTGCGATAAATCGATGTGCGATTAATTTTTAAAACACTGCAAAGTCTTGTTGAATTTTCGATTTGATCCTTATCTTTTTCTGCTTCTTGTTTTCGCTTTTTAAGTTCGTCCATTACAATTGCAGGATCAATCCCGTATCTTCTAAGGACGTTTTCCATTATTTCTTGATAAATTCCGCGGTCATTTTCCGAAAGATCGTTAATTGTGTATTGTTTTTTTGACTTACGTGGTGATTTATTTTTACCACGTGTGTTAATTAATCCGTTCATGCCATAATTATAATACTTTTTTTGTCAGTTTCGAATTAAATTATTCGCATATGTCTGTAAAAAACCCTCTTTTTGCGATTTTTTATTAACTGATTTATTTTTATAAATTTCACGAAACTCGTTTGCAAAATGTATAGTCGCACTTTTGAATCCTTGCGATTCAGCGATTTTGATATATTTGATTTTTTCATTAATTGAAAATTTATTTTGTTTCATAAAAAAAACACACCTCTCTTGGTGTGTCTCATTTTTTTCTACTAATTTATGACCAATTAAATGGTCTTTTTATTTATTTGTTATTGCTGTACCGTTTTATACAGTTGTTTTTGTATGTTTATTAACAAATAAATCTAATCTTGAAATTTTTCGAGAAGCTTTGTTTTTGTGAAAAACGCCTTTTGATTTAGCTTTTGCAATTTCTTTATGAGCTTTTGCCACTAGTTCAGATTGATTTTCTGAATTTGTAGTTACTGCAATTTTTGCTTTTTTTATTGCAGTTTTTACACGAGATTTAATTGCATTATTTCTCACTCTTGCTTTTTGCATTTTTGTAATTGATTTAATTTTTGACTTTATATTTGCCATATCTTTTTCCTTAAAAATTTCTTTATTTATATTTTAATTTACAATTTTGTTGAAAAACGCTAGGAAAATTATACCATAAAAGGTATCATTTTTACATAAAAAGTGGTTTTTCTAACCCTAACCAAACACAAAAAAACAAAAATTTATTTGCTAAATTAGTATTCTACTTTAAAAATCATTTTTCTAATTGTGCCGATTTCACCAGTATATTTTGGCAAGTGAGCATCGCCTGGTAGAAAAATTAAAAATTCGCCTTTTAATGGTTTGATTAAATTACGTACCGAATCTTTTCTGTAAAGTGCAACATCATCTTTTTCTGAATAATCGCTAACTTTATTGACTAATTTTTCCGAAAAATCAAAAAAATACTGTTCTTTTTCTTCAACAACTATATGAACATCAGCATATCTTTTATGATATTCATAAAGTGCGTTTGTATCATCAAAACTTGTAACATCAATATGAATTACAAATATTTTATCACCGTCAATTTCTGTTTTACCAACAGGAATTTTGGTTAAATCATTTTCTCTTAAAAAAACTGCCAATTTAGCAAAATTTTTGTTTAAAAATGAATATTTTTCAAAATTTACCAACTTATCATAAATCACTTTTCACCAACTTTTTATAAAAATTTATTATAAATTTTATCAAAAAAAACAAATTTAGCAAATAAAACACTTTTTATTCATTATTTTAATTTTTACTGCTAAATAATGTAAAAATTAAAAAAAACACTGTAATTTATATTATAATTTTTTCTAGTAAACAATATTTTTGAAGGAATAACTATGAAAAGTGGAAACAAAAATTCTTTTTTATCAAGAAAAATTCTCAAAATAACAACATTAACTTTTGCCCCATTTAGTGTTTTTTCAACACTTGTTGCAGCAAGTTGTACTCAAATTAACAGTGAAAATTCGTTATTATCAAAAGTTAATTATTTAGCCATCGGCGATGCAGCAGCAACAGGGATGAGCGAAGAAACTTATCGTGATTTTCAAGGTAAAATGGATGAAGCGGGCAATTTAAGCGGGCAATCCTATCCAGCATTTTTTGCTCATTTTCTTCAGAAACTGAATAAAAATTCGTTAGTTTCCTATGATAATTTAGCAGTGAATGGCACAAGTGTTCAAAATTGACTTTATCTTATTAACCCTAAAAAATATCCAAAAGGTAAATTGTCACAAACATTTCTTAATTCTAATTTAACTAAAAATGATAAATTTAATGAAATTGGTGCAGTTTTTGGCGAACTTGAAAATCAATCATTTCCTAATTTTATTCAAAAAATAAAAAAAGCTAATCTTTTAACTGTATCTCTCGGTTTTGATGAAATTTTTTTTACTATAATGAAAAAAATTTCAATTGTACCATCAAATTTACCTAACATACCTGATGACTTAAAAAAATTGTTAGATCAACACAAAAAAAATATTGAACAAACTGACTCTGTCAAGACAAAAAAAGATTTTAAAGATGAAATAGACGAAAAAATTTCTGAATTAAAAGAAGATTTTGATAATCTAATTAAAGAATTGAAGTCTATAAATTCGCAATTAAAAATAAATTTAATAGGTATTTATTTTTCTCCAAGTTCGTCTATCACAAAATTTTTAAGGTATGTTTTACATAATGATTTCAAATTAGATCTTGATTTTTTTGATAAAAATATTGACAAAACCAATTCAGCAATTAGGGAAATCGCCCTTAAAAATAATGTAAATTATGTTGATGTCTACGATAAAAGTCTCTGAAATGAAAAGGATAGTAAATTTTCAGCAACTAAATTAGGCGTCTATCCAAAACTTAAAGGGCAGAAAAAAATTGCTCACCAACTTCTTTTAAAATTAGCACTCGACCAAAATGAAAATAACAAAAATATAGATGAATTTAAGAAAACAAGCAACTTTAATGATATAGTTGATGGAAAATTAACTTATAAAAACATAATTGATATTAGTCACTTCGCAAAATCCAATCAAGAGTTACTAGAAAAATTAAACCAAGGTGAAAAAACCGCTGAATTCATAGACAAAAATTCTAATTTTGAAAAAGAGCAAGAAGAAAAAATCAAGGATAGCAAATTAACACCAACAGAATTATTTAAAAATTTTATTAGCTCCGATTTTTCTAGTGATATTGATATTAGCAAACTTTTTGGAAATGATCCTTTTTTTAGCCAACTTTTTTCCAACATACCCGATTCTAATTCTAAAACATTTTTGGAGAAAATAAATTTTATAGCAGAGATTTTAAAACCATTGTTTAAAAACAAGGAAACAAACTTTTTTGACGAAATTTTTAAATCATTTTTCGAATTTATTGAATCAATAACCAAACCTGGAAAAGAAGATAAAATCAGCTTGCTCACATTTTCTTTCGAAATTTTGAAAAAGTTTTCCACACTTTTTGTCCCACAAATTGGTGATAAAATTAAAGAAGCGCTAAAACATTTTGAACAGATTTCTAGTAAACCAAAGCAAACTGATGAAAAAAAGGCGAAACTAGCGAAAAAATAAATAGAGATAAATAATAAAACCGTAATTTACAGTATTTTTTACGCTTTTTTTAGGATTTTAGCAATTTTTGCTAAAAGTATAATTTTTTGCTACTTTTGAATAATATAGTCTAATATCCAAATCTTTTTATCATTTTAGGATCATTAAATCATTTTTTTGCAACTGATACTCGATTAATTAGCACGACTTTTTTACCAAAAATTTCTTCAAGTTCTTTACGTGCATCAGTGCCAATTTTACCAAGAACCGAACCTTCTTTACCAACAACAATTGGTAAATGCGACTTTCTGGCGACATAAATTGTTGCTTCAATTCTGACAAAACGGCTATCAGATTCATCAAAACTATCAATTACAACAGCACATTGATGGGGAATTTCGTCTTCGAGATTTAAAAGTATCTGTTTTCTAATGATTTCTTTAGCAAAAAAGCGGGAACTTTGATCAGTGACGTCTAAATTGTTAAAAAAATGATTCGAAGGGTAAGCGAATTTTTCGATTTCTGTTAATAAATCAGTGCGAAAATCGTCTGAATTGGTTGAGTAAGGTAAAATTTTTTCAAAATTTAGTTCCTTAAAATTTTTTTCTTGGCTCTCAAAGTTTAGATCATCGTTTGCTAAGTCAGTTTTTGTGATTATTGCGATTTTATTAGTGTTTTTTGAAACTTTTTCGGCTAATTGCTTTGTATTTTCATCGATTTTTTCATTAACTGGGTGCAAAAAAAGTACTAAATCAATCCCTTCAAGTGTTGAATTGATTGCAAAATTTAGCGAATTACTAAGATTGTTGATCCGATTGTGAAAGCCAGGAGTGTCGACAAAAACAATTTGGAGATTGCCTTTATTGTAAATTGCATTGATTGCATCGCGGGTAGTTTGTGATTTTAAACTTACAATTGAGACTGGAAATTGCACAATTGAATTGATAAGCGAAGATTTACCAACATTGGGGAGCCCAATAATGGCAACAAAGCAGGTTTTTGTATTATCCATAAATTTATTACAAGAAATCCTTTTTGAATTGGTGTGGTAAAAGTTCTTCTAATTTTTTCTCAATAAATTCTGATTTTGAATTGTAAAGAAAAATATTAACATCTTCTGAAAAAAATTCAACAAAAACTTGCAAACACTGGCCGCAAGGAACAATAAATTTTTCAGATTTTGGACTATAAATGTGAATTTCTTTGAAACTTTCTGGTTTAGCACCATTGGCAATTGCCTGAAAAATTGCAGTTCTTTCGGCGCAAATTCCTGCTGGAAAAACTGCATTTTCAACATTAACACCTTGAAATGATTCATTCAAGTTTGTTACTAAAATTGCGGCAACAGCAAAACTTGAATAAGGACAGTAAGCATTTTTGCTTAATTTATCCAATTTTGAAAAAAAATCTTTCATTAACGAGAAATTCCTAAAATTACTAAAATATCTTCAACTTTTTCGTGCATACGCTTATTTGCCTGTTCATCTTGATGGTCAAAACCGAGCAAATGATAGATACTATGAACAAAAAGGTAAGAAAACTCGCGTTCTTCTGAATGTCCATATTCATCTGCCTGTTTTAATATTTTCGTTGGTGTCATAAAAATTTCGCCTAAAAAATGAAAGCTGGAATCACTGTCATTGACAAAAAAATTGCTTGGGAAGGATAGAACATCAGGAATATAGTCTTGCTTTTTAAACTCAAGCGCTAATTTTTGTGCTTTTTGTTCAGTAATTAACATTAAATCTAAATTAATTTCACCTACCAGATTTTCTTTTTCAACTAAAAGTTTAAAAATTTTTCTAAACAACTTTAAATACTTAAATTTAATTTTGCTTTGATTTAGAAAATTAATTGTCGCTTTCATTTAATATAATTTTACTCCTATTTTATAAAAAGATCAAAAAAATTTCCATTATCTTTTAAAAAAAGGACAGCAGGTATTTGTGTTTTAGGCTTTAACAAAAGAGACTTTGTAAATTCAATGATAAATTCGTTTTGTTTTGTGTTGGTAATTTTAACAAGTTCAAGTCTAACATTTCGATCCTGAAATTGAAATTGTGCAAAAGAATCTTTGTTTAGCAAATAGTAAATATCTGAATTTATTTTTGCAAAAGTTTTATGTTTTTCATCGATTTCAAGAACAAAATTAATTGTTTTATATGTTTTTATTTGAAAAAAATAGTAAAGACTAAATCCCATTAAAATCAATAAAATTACGCTAATTAATACTGAAATTTTACTGTTTTGATATATTTTTGATGTCAAGAATCTCTCCTTCCTGATTTACAAACCTTTTTGAATGTGAAATTTCAATAAAAATAGCATTTTTTTGATAATTTACAATAACTTTTTTTAGAAATTCAAAATTTTTTTCATCAATGTTTTCAAAAGCCTCATCAAGCAAAATCAGGTCATAATTTTGTGTTAATAATTGTAAAAGCGCTATTATTTGTTTTTGACCACTTGAAAAATTTGACCCGTTGTTAACAAACTTTGTATCAAGTGAAATTTGCCACTCATAGAGCATTTCTTGAATGTCAAAACGCTGAAAATTGTTTATCAAATTCTGTATTTTTTCAGGATTCTCATTTGTGACAAAAGAAAGAACTGAAATACTCGGAAAATAATTTTGTGATTTTATGTAACAAATTCTTTTCCTTAATTCATTTTGATTATAATATTTCAAATCAAGATTATTAATCAAAAACTCACCATTATAAACAATATCTTGATTTAAAAGTCTCAAAAAAGTGGACTTTCCACTACCATTTTTCCCAATTATACGTAAATTTTGGTTAATTTGCATTTTGTCAATATAAAAAAGTGTCTTATTTTTATAGTAACTCACACTCAAATCTTTTAATTTAATATCAGAAATTTTCTGATGGTATTTGCCATTAACTTCCTTATCGACATTCAGAACAAAATTCAATAACTCTAATTCCTTTAAAAATATCGGCAAATTGGTAACAATATCAACAAAAGAGGAAAGTGGATTAATAAAAAAACTAAAAAAACTTAAAAAAAGCAGTAGTTCCCCTATCGATAATTTTTTATCAAAAATTCAAAAAGATGAAACAAAAACAATTAAAATTGGTGAAATTGAAAAAATAAAATTATTAAAACTTGATAAATAATTTTCTTTTTTCCAAATATTAAATTCTGTTTTTTTGTAACGATAATATTTTTCATCAAATTGTCGTTTTAAATTTTTATACACATCATCACGCTTTAAATTTTCAATGGAAAAAATTAAATCGTTACTTGTTGACAGACTATTTAGTTGATCTTCCATTAAAAATCTGTGATTTTTTGTAATATTTTTACGAACAAATATGCTAACAAAAAGATAAACAACACTAATTGCTATAATTAAGCCAAAAATTTTAACATCGATTCATATAAGAATGAAAAATGAAATCAAAAAAGTGATTAGTTCGTTAAAAATGTGGTAATAAAAACTGGCAGAAAAACTGGCAAAACTAGGAATTAAATTAATCCTTCGAATATAATCGTGATTATCTAGCTTTAAAAGTTGAAAATTTTCCCCAGTTTTTAGAGCGTTAAAAAATCGGTCAAAAATTTCTTTTTCAATTTTAAGTTCGATTTTATGAATATAAGTTTTTTTAAAAACATCCTGTAAAACACGTCAAAAAGCAATTCAAATAAAGAAAACACAGACTTTTACTACAAGAGACATTTCCGTTTGTGGAAAAACCTTGTCGATAATTGTCTTCATAAATAAAGACGAAACAAAATTGCTAACCGCTGTTATGAAAAATAAGAAAAGTAAATATCAATTACTTTTTGCTTCAAGGAAAAATCATCAATTATTTCAAGATTTGTCTTTTCCTTTTGATTTTTTATATTCAAAATCCTTTTGTGCAAAAATCACAACATTTTGAAAGATTTTTTCCATTGTTGCCGTACTAATTTTCATCCTCCCTTTTAGCGGATCGATAATTTCAAATTTTCTTTTTGTGATTTTTGTTAACAAAACATAATGGTTCAAATCGCCAGTTTTAATTAAAATGATAGTCGGTTTTCCAAGATTTAGAGTTTTTAAACTTTCAAATGAGCCTCCATATGAATCAAGAATAATTCCAAAATCCTTTGCTAAACGCTCCAAATTAGCAATATTTATCCCATCATGTGAATAAAAAGCCTTTGTTTTTAAAGTATTTATTGAAATCTTTTTATCATAAAAATGATGATAAATTGATTGGAGAACCGCTAACCCACAATCCCTTAAATCTTTTTGCAAAAATACTTTCATTATCTGTTGAAAATTAATGTAAAATTAGTAAAATTATAAAAAAAGAGAAAAAATTAGGAAATTTGAAAGTGAAAGTATGAAAGAATTTAAATTTAAACGAATTTTTTTAATTGTTACAGACTCGCTCGGGATCGGTGATGATGGTCATCAAAAATTTTTTAACGATGTTGGAGCAAATACTTTATTTTGCGTCTCAAAAACAGGAGAACTAAACATTCCTTTTTGAAAAAAAATGGGAATTGGTAATGTTGCCAAAATTGAAAATTTTGGCAAAAAAAACAAAGAACCACTCGCTTATGTTTCAAAAATAATCGTTAAATCAAGAGCAAAAGACACACTTGCTGGCCACCTTGAAATGATGGGGATCGAAACTACAAATCCTAGTCCCAATTTTGACAACGGTTTTCCCGAAGAATTAATCAAAGAACTAGAAAAAGTCTTTGATAATCGGCAAATTATTGGAAATAAATCGATTAGTGGAACTGTTATTCTTTCTGAATTAGGTCAAAAATCCATCGATGAGGGTAAAATAATTGTTTATACTTCGCCAGATTCAACTTTACAAATTTGTGGGCATGAGGAAAAATTAGGACTTGAAAATCTTTACCGTTATGCAAAGGCGGCAAGAAAAATTTGCAGTTCAAAACCAGAATGAAATGTTGCGCGTGTGATCGCTCGCCCTTATGTTGGTGAAAACGGAAATTTTACCCGCACTTTTAACCGGCATGATTATGCAAATATTCCGCCAAAGTCAATTCTTGATCGTTTACAAAATGCCGGAATTGAAACAATTGGTATTGGAAAAATCGCTGACATTTTTTCAAATCAAGGTCTTGATAAAATTTTTGGACCTAACAGCGATGAAAATAATATGGATATTGCGATTGAAATCGCAACTAAAGCAACAAAAAATCAATTTATTTTTGTAAATTTAGTTGAATTTGACTCAAGTTATGGCCATCGACGTGATGTTATGGGATATTGTCAAAATTTGAATAGTTTTGACATCAAATTAGCTAAATTAGTGAATGCTTTAAAAGAAAATGATTTATTAATAATTTCATCTGATCACGGAAATGACCCTTGTTTTCCAGGCACAAATCATACTCGCGAAGCATTGCCGCTTACAATTTTCTCAAAAAAATTTATCTCAAAAACAAAATTTTTGAAAAACCCAATTTCATCGCTTGCAACAATTGGAAATTTAATTGCTAAAAATTTTGGGGTTGAAATGTCAGAAATTGGTGAAGATATTTTCGATGTTCTGGAATAATTATGGCTAAAATATGCTTATATCATTAAGTTTTTACAAGTAAATCTTATTTTTCAAGGAAAAATTAACTTCTAGAAACTGTCAATGGAAAAAATTCTGGAAGTTAAAGTAAAAAAATACCACATAAATTTTTTTAGATAATTAAAATCTAAAAAATCAAGGTTTTATTTGTAAACATTTGTAAAAAAATTTAGGAAATAACGAATTTTTCTTTGTTTATTAATTTATAATTAATAATTTAAAATGTCAAAATTGAAAAATATGCTAAAATTACCATATTTATAAATATGCATATGAAAGCACTTTAATTTTTACAGCATATAAGATTTGTTTCGTTTGTTTTACTTGAATTTTTAATTCATACAATATGAACGAGTAATTTTATTTGATAAAAATGGGTTAAAAATGAATGAACCAGATAAAAAAAATTTTACTGATAAAAAAAATAGTCATAAAAATACTGATGACGAAAAACCAAATTTTACCGATCAGCAATTGGAAACTTATGAAGAAAAAAAGCAGAAATTTACCGCTGATGAGGATTCAGTAAAAAACAACTTTGAAAATAAAGGTCAAAATGGTTCTGAAGCAAAACAAATCGATGATGAATCTTATAATGAAATTGAATTTGAATTAGATCAGGAACAAATTGCTGATCAAAAAACAAATAAAAAAAGGGCTAAATCAGAAAAAAAACCAGAAGCTGAAACTATTAAATTCTTTAAAAAACCTAATAAATACGCAAGAAGAAACACGCTAAACTACAAAAAAAAAGATGAATCACAAAAAAATATTGATTTAAGCGATCCTGATGGCGAAAAGGAAGTTGAATACCAAAGTTTGACAAAACAGCGCATTAGAAGAATGGCGAATGTTTCCATTATTTACAGTTGACAACTTTTTGATGAAAATATTGATATTGATGAGGTAAAAGAAAAATACTTTGAACTATCAATTGAACAGTTAAAATTGCTTAATTTTATACAAAAAAATTATACTTTTTTGAAAAAAATTATTAGTTTGCAACTAAAATCAAACTGAAGTTGAGAAAGAATTCTGCCACTAATTCGGTCAATTTTACTAGTTGGAGCAGCTGAATTATTTTTTATTCCGCCACGAATTGTTTTTAACGAGGCGATTGAGATAACAAAAATTTTTAGCGTTGCAGGTGATAATGAATTTTGTTTTGTAAATGCTGTTTTGCAAAAAATATACGATTATTATGAAACAAAAAATCTTCTTAGAAATTAAGAACAAACGTGAAATTAAAAGATATATCAAATTTGAAATAAAATATTGAAAATATCGTCATTTATTAAGAAAAAAGTTTAAATTTTTGTTCTACTATTTGTCTAAAATTCTTGAAGTTAATATTTCAAATCAAAGATGTGCAACTCTTGATTTAATGTTAATTAGCAAGATTGAAAGAATGGAAAATTGAATTTTCAGTATGAATCAATTTTTAAGTGGAAATTTATTTATAAATTTCCAAGTTTACAAAAATTTGGCAATTTTTTTGTTCTATAGTTGAAAAATTCACCTACAAAGATTCAAATTTAAACGAAAATTAGTAGATTACGAGGACAAACGGCGTGATGCTTTTAATTCATTATCAATCGAATGAATTAAAGTTGATCCAAAGTTCAACACTAAAATTATTGAAATTTTAAGGAGATGGAAATAAATGAACTTGCTTAATAAGGTTTTAAAAATGGGTTTTGAAAAGGCAGAATCTCTAATTCGTACTGGATATGTAAAAATTAATAACCAAACCTGTTATATCCCAAGTCAAAAAATTTCAAACTTAGATCATATTAGTGTTAATGAAAAATTTCCTTATGTTTCACGCGGTGCTCTAAAATTACTTTCAGCTTATGAGAATTTTGATCTTGACTTCGAAGACAAAATTATTTTGGACATCGGTTCATCAAAAGGGGGGTTTACTCAAATTTGCCTTGAAAAGGGGGCGAAAAAAATTTATGCACTCGATTCAGGAACTAATCAACTTGACTATTCATTAAGAATTAACCCTAAAATTTCAGTTAAAGAAAAAACAAACATTAGACACGTTGACAAAGATTTTTTTGATGAACAAATTGATATAATTGTTTGCGATGTTTCCTTTATTAGTCTTAAAAAAGTTTTGGAGGTGGTAAAAAATCTTTTAAATGAAGGTAAAATTTTCGTTTGTCTGTTAAAACCACAATTCGAAGCTAGTTCAAAATATGTAAAAAAAGGTGGGGTTGTCCCAAAAGAATATCACAAATTTTTAATTGATCGAGTTGTTGAATCTGCTAGTCCAAATTTTGAACTAAAAAATTTAATGGAATCACCAATTAGAGGTTTAAAATCAAAAAATATTGAATATTTTTTGCATTTTGTTAGAAAAAATGGATAATTTTAAGAAATTTTTCCCGTTTGCAAATAAAGTTACTTATTTGGATTCTGCAGCAATGATGCAAAAACCTCTTTCTGTTGTTGAAAAAATTAATGAATTTTATCTAAATTTTGCAGTTAATACTCACTCACAAAATTCAAAAATAAGTTATGAAAGCCTTGAAAAAATCAGAAAAACACGTGAAAAAATAGCTAAATTTATTGATGCAGATCCAAATGAAATTATATTCAATTCAGGAACAACCGAGGCCATTAATTTATTCGCCCATATGGTGAAAAAATTTGTAAAAAATGGTGATGAAATTCTACTATCACCATTTAATCACTCATCAAATTTAATTGTTTGAATCAAAATAGCAGAAGAAATTGGTGCTAAAATTGTTTATAGCGAAAAAATAGTCGATAAAATTTCAGCAAAAACTAAAATTATTGCATTTTCACAGACTAATAATTCAATTTTAGTTGATTTAGATTTGACTGAAATTTGAAAAAAAGCTATAAAATACGATGCTTTTGTTATAAATGATGCCACACAATCAATAAATTACCAAAAAGTTAGTATGAATTTTTCCCACGCGATTGCTTTTAGTTCCAATAAATTTTATGGACCTACTGGTCTTGGTGTGCTCGCGATTAAAAAAATTTTGTTGGATAAACTAGAACCAGTTAAATTTGGTGGTGGCACGATTGTCAAAATGAATTCTGAAAATATAAGTTATCACAATGATTATCGAAAATTTGAAGCAGGTACTTTAAATTTTGCTGCAATTTGGGGGCTTGATGCCGCAATTGATTTTGTAAATAATATCGGAATTAAAAGCATTTGCAAAAATCTTGAGATTTTAAGCTCTTATTTATATGAAAAACTCAAAAAAATTGATGATATTGAAATTTTTTCAAAAAAAGGTGATCATATTATAATTTTTAACATCAAAAACTTTAGCGCTCATGATGTCGCTTCTTATCTTGGAAATAAAAATATTTACGTACGAAGTGGTACTTTTTGCGTGCCTTTTCTCAAAAAATTACTAAAAAAAAACAGTTTTATTCGAGTTTCCCTTGCTTTTTATAACGATTTTAATGATGTCGATAATTTGGTTGAGATTTTGGAAAAAAAGGAGTTTCTGGATTTTGTATAACGATTTTTTAAAAAGACGTGAGATTATTTTAAACTCAAATAACAAATTTAAAGAAAAAAAACGAAATTGCGCTTCGGAAAATAACCAAATTAATGATAATTGTGAAGATAGTGCCGTGCTTGATTTGGAGATTTTTGAAAATAAAATTAAAAAAATCCAATTTTGTGCATCAGGTTGTTCGCTTTTAATTGCGAGTTGTTATTTATTTGAACAAATTTTAATAAATAAAACCGTTGAAGAAGCACTTATTTTACTTGATAAATATGAAAAAATGATAAATTTTCAAAAAATTATTCCCGAACTACAAGATCTTAATGCATTATTTATGGTAAAAAATCATCCAAACCGTCTAATTTGTGTTGGATTATCGCTTAATTTGCTAAAATTTACAATTAAAAACAATGAAAAAAATCAGAATTCATAAATTTTTATCTGAAATGGGTATCAGTTCCCGTCGAAATTCAGAAAAACTAATTTTAGAAAACCGTGTAAAAATAAATGGAAAAATTGCAAAAATTGGACAAACTGTCACAAATAGCGACATAATTGAATTAGATGGAAATAAAATTACAAAAAAACCTAATATTCATTGATACGCGCTTAATAAACCAAAAAATTACATTACAACTCGATTTGATCCTGAAAATCGACCGACAATAATGGAATTTTTTGATAAAAATACTTATCTTTTTCCTGTTGGTAGACTAGATTTTCAGACGACTGGTTTAATTTTAGTAACAAACGATGGTGAACTTTGCAACAAATTGTTACATCCAAGTTTTAAAATTGAAAGAAAATACTTTGTAGAAACAAACTTTAGTCTTAACGATGAAGAAATTAACTTTTTAAATCAAAATAAAATTGAATTGGATAATGTCAAATCAATTCAGAAAATTAAAAAAATTAGTTCGCGAAAATACATTGCAACTGTATGGCAAGGTTCTAATCATCATATTAAAAAAATTTTTGGAACTATCAATAAAAAAGTAGTAAAACTTAAAAGAATAAGTTTTGCAAACATTGAACTTGGTGAACTAAAACCTGGTAAATGACGTAAATTAAGTGAAAAAGAGATTGAAATGTTAAAAAAACTTGTTGAATAAGGCTTAGATTTTCTGTATAAATTTAGTTTTACTAAAAAATTTAACAAATTTTTTTCTTCTTTTTTTGGTACAATTTAATGATCTTTTAATCTTGTAATATAATATTTGTTTGGCTATCAATTATTGTTAAAGAAATAAACTTTTAACATAAAAAGCAAACACTAATAAATAAAAGGAGAATAAAATGAAAGATAGACCAAATAAACCAAAATTTACAAAATTTGATGCAGAATTTAAAAAAGGTTTGGTCAAAAGATGAGTTGAACAATTAGATAATGAAGAATTTATTATTGTTTACTTTCATCTAAAATACGATAGAAGACTCGATTTGTCTTCAGAAAATGTTGACCCAAACGGTTTTCCTTTAAGCGAAAGACAAGTAGTTGCAAAAGTTATTTATAGAGAACTTTATGAAGAACATAAAGTTGAAAATTTTGAAGCTATTATTACTAAATTAAGACACAGAAAAGTTTCTAAATAACTTTTTTTATTTGTAAGTTTTTTTTTGACTTTTAGATTTTAATACAAAAAAAGATGCTATTTTATACAGTAAGTTAGTATAGGAAAATGAGACACATCATTATTTTTAATTATTTTTAAAACAAATTTTTATTATTTTTTATTCTCCAAAATTGTGAAAATTTTTTTGAGCACCAAATTGTTCAAAATGAGAGTTTGGACTCAAATATGAAAGGCAACTTTGCACTCTAGTTTTATTGTATCATTTAACAAATGAGCTGATTTTTTGATGGGCATCTTCAAGGTTTTCAAAAATTTTACCCTCAACATTCAAGTATTCTCTTTGTAAAATAGCATAAAAGTATTCAATCGGGCGGTTTGCAAGCGCGTTTCCTTTTGGCGACATTGATTGTTGAATGTTGTTTTCTTTTAAAAATTGAGCAAATCGGTGGTTAGCATATTCAACTCCATGATCTGAATGGAAAAATTTAGGTGTAATTTTGTGTTTTTTGATTGTTTCTTTTACTAATTTTATTGTTTCTTCTGAAAATCTAGTCTTGGAAATTGAAAAATTTAGCAAATAATTAGATTTTGTTTCAATTATTGAATGCAAAAAATAAAAATCATCGCCAATTCTTATAAATTTAATATCAGCAAATCATTTTTCACCAAAATTTTTAGATTCAAATTGTCCTTTGATATGATCTTCGGCTCAAATCCGCGAAAATTTAGCTTCTTTTGGCGCATTTTTACCTTGTTTTTTGTAAGCAATCGATTTTATCCCTAAATGTTCATAGTGTTTTTGAAAAACATATGTGCTTATATTATTTCCTTGATTTTTGTATACATTATACAAATTATCTCGACCTTTTACTTTTCTGTTAAAATTAAAACTTTCAAGAATTCAATCAAGTAATTCTTTACTGTATACCATTTCTTTTGGTGATTTTTTCACCTTTATTTTGCGATAAATGGATGTGCGATTAATTTTTAAAACACTGCAAAGTCTTGTTGAATTTTCGATTTGATCCTTATCTTTTTCTGCTTCTTGTTTTCGCTTTTTAAGTTCGTCCATTACAATTGCAGGATCAATCCCGTATCTTCTAAGGACGTTTTCCATTATTTCTTGATAAATTCCGCGGTCATTTTCCGAAAGATCGTTAATTGTGTATTGTTTTTTTGACTTACGTGGTGATTTATTTTTACCACGTGTGTTAATTAATCCGTTCATGCCATAATTATAATACTTTTTTTGTCAGTTTCGAATTAAATTATTCGCATATGTCTGTAAAAAACCCTCTTTTTGCGATTTTTTATTAACTGATTTATTTTTATAAATTTCACGAAACTCGTTTGCAAAATGTATAGTCGCACTTTTGAATCCTTGCGATTCAGCGATTTTGATATATTTGATTTTTTCATTAATTGAAAATTTATTTTGTTTCATAAAAAAACACACCTCTCTTGATGTGTCTCATTTTTTTCTACTAATTTATGCTATTTTATACAGCGTATTTTTTTGTATTCAATTTATAACAAAAATTTATTTAACTTTTAAGTTATACCAATAAACTTGCTTACTTTTATTTTTTAAGAAAATAAAAGTAAGCATAAAATTGCGGTTTTTTAACAACTCAATTGATAAAATGTGGGAAAATCCTAGAAAAAATTATAAAAAAAATTCTTTTTTCTAAAAAATATGGGATAATTCATACAGTTTATAAATTAAAAAGTGAAGTTTCAAACTATAAAATTAAAAATTTGAGCGATTTCTAATTACAGTTTCGTGAATTTTTCAATTTTTATTAATAAAATTGGCTTAAAAACGATTTTTCTTTTATCTTTAAGGTCAAAAATTGAAAGATTAAGTTGAAATTTATCAAATCAAACAAACTTAAAACTCAATGAATAAATAAAAATTTCTTTGACACTGTTAAAAAAAGGGGGGATTATGGAAATAGAACAATGGGCGACTGGCACGTGTCAAGGGTCTAAAAAACCTTCTTTCTAAAAAATTAAAATAAAACCTTGAAAAACATTAGAACGAATTGAAAAATAAAATTTTATTTATAAATTTAATAAATGTTAGTATTTGTACTTTTTCACAAAAAAAAAAAAAAAAAACTAACCACGTAATAAGAGATGATTATGGAAGAAACTAGTCGAAAAAACAATCCAAAAAAATATGAGACTACAGTTATTTTTGATAGTTTGCACAGGCCAATAAACGCAAATCCGTTATTATTTCTTCACGATGAAATTAGAGGCGTTTATTATTATTTAAAATCACAAACTATAAGCAAAGAAGAAATTGCTAAAAAACATAAAAATACTGAAGTTTTAATACCAAAACTAACCGAAACTGGAACTTGATTTAATTACTACTCACTTGTTGACGGATCGCAAATTTTTAGAATTGACGAAAAGGATTTTAGAGATTTTCAATCAAGCAATCCTGAAGTTGAAATTGAAAAAATTTGAAAACTTGACTATCATCTTGCAATGACAATTTTTGATAAAATTGAAAAATGTCTAAAACAGAAAATGCCTTTTATTTCTTATTCTGCCGTTAGATATAGCGAGAGTTCTAATCAGGCGACACCAAAAACATTATATGCAAGTTTTGAACATTATGCGAATGATTTAGTTGAAAGCCTTGCTTTAGGTCTGATTGACAATGAAGAATGTCAAAGAAAATTGCAATCAATAGAACAAGAAAAATTTTCAGAACTGGAAAAAAAGCAGCGTATTCCTTACTATTTTAATGTTATTAATTCCATTTTAAAATCAGCAAAGGAATATTATCTTGATTTAAAAATTAATTATCCATTAACAAAATGGATTAATGAAAACGAAAGAATTACTCCGGATGCCGAAAAATCAAGGTGAACTTCTAGTCTAATTTTAAAACATATTAACGAATTATACGAAAAAAGTGTAATAGACCATAAAATAAGACCAGTTACTATATATCCAGCAAATCGTGATAATATTGCAAAAGGTTTGATAGATTTAGGAAACGAAAAGTTATTAAAAGAAATTTGGAAACGTGATTTCCATTATATGCTGAACTGATTTGAGAAAATAATTTGCCTGAAACAAGAATGTCATTTTTAAAATTTGTAAAACAAATGGTAAAAGATGGGAATGAAAATTATTTCTTTTTTGACAAACTAGAAAAAAATCTATCTAATAGGATCATAATAAATAGAATCAAAGAAAATCAAATTAAAAATTTTTTTGAATCTATTATACAATCAAAGAAAATCACACATCTAGATAAAGAAAAAGCACGGATATTATTAGAAGAATTTATTGAAAAATTGAAAGAACAAGAAGGTCAACGACAAAAACAGGAAGAAGAAGAGCGGAAAGCAGAAAATAAAGAAGAAGATGGAGACGGTGATTTAAATTAAATTAATTTAGACAAAAATGGAAAATATTTAAGCAACTCTATCTTTTTAAATTGTCTAATTTTTACACCCTTGACTGAAAAATTCGTAGTTTTTGTTATTTTTATAAACCTTCATTCTAATTATTTGTTGATTCGGTGTTTTCAAAAAAATGTTTTTCAACAAAAATATTATTAAGTAAATTGTATTCACTTATTTTTGCATAAGTGATTTTAAATCCGTCTAAAAAAACTTGCATATTTGAAATGATGTTATTCTTATTTTTATGAATATATTCATAAAGTTGCTTACGAATAAATTCATCTTTAATTTTAAGAACGAAAATTGCTGGTGAAACAAAGAAAAAATCGTCAGAAATTGCGATTTTGTCCTTATTTGGTAAACTTGAAATTAGAAGATCGCCTGGAACTGCAATTTTTTGTGTAAGTTAGTATAGGAAAATGAGACACATCATTATTTTTAATTATTTTTAAAACAAATTTTTATTATTTTTTATTCTCCAAAATTGTGAAAATTTTTTTGAGCACCAAATTGTTCAAAATGAGAATTTGGACTCAAATATGAAAGGCAACTTTGCACTCTAGTTTTATTGTATCATTTAACAAATGAGCTGATTTTTTGATGGGCATCTTCAAGGTTTTCAAAAATTTTACCCTCAACATTCAAGTATTCTCTTTGTAAAATAGCATAAAAGTATTCAATCGGGCGGTTTGCAAGCGCGTTTCCTTTTGGCGACATTGATTGTTGAATGTTGTTTTCTTTTAAAAATTGAGCAAATCGGTGGTTAGCATATTCAACTCCATGATCTGAATGGAAAAATTTAGGTGTAATTTTGTGTTTTTTGATTGTTTCTTTTACTAATTTTATTGTTTCTTCTGAAAATCTAGTCTTGGAAATTGAAAAATTTAGCAAATAATTAGATTTTGTTTCAATTATTGAATGCAAAAAATAAAAATCATCGCCAATTCTTATAAATTTAATATCAGCAAATCATTTTTCACCAAAATTTTTAGATTCAAATTGTCCTTTGATATGATCTTCGGCTCAAATCCGCGAAAATTTAGCTTCTTTTGGCGCATTTTTACCTTGTTTTTTGTAAGCAATCGATTTTATCCCTAAATGTTCATAGTGTTTTTGAAAAACATATGTGCTTATATTATTTCCTTGATTTTTGTATACATTATACAAATTATCTCGACCTTTTACTTTTCTGTTAAAATTAAAACTTTCAAGAATTCAATCAAGTAATTCTTTACTGTATACCATTTCTTTTGGTGATTTTTTCACCTTTATTTTGCGATAAATCGATGTGCGATTAACTTTTAAAACGCTGCAAAGTCTTGTTGAATTTTCGATTTGATCCTTATCTTTTTCTGCTTCTTGTTTTCGCTTTTTAAGTTCGTCCATTACAATTGCAGGATCAATCCCGTATCTTCTAAGGACGTTTTCCATTATTTCTTGATAAATTCCGCGGTCATTTTCCGAAAGATCGTTAATTGTGTATTGTTTTTTTGACTTACGTGGTGATTTATTTTTACCACGTGTGCTAATTAATCCGTTCATACCATAATTATAATACTTTTTTTGTCAGTTTCGAATTAAATTATTCGCATATGTCTGTAAAAAACCCTCTTTTTGCGATTTTTTATTAACTGATTTATTTTTATAAATTTCACGAAACTCGTTTGCAAAATGTATAGTCGCACTTTTGAATCCTTGCGATTCAGCGATTTTGATATATTTGATTTTTTCATTAATTGAAAATTTATTTTGTTTCATAAAAAAACACACCTCTCTTGGTGTGTCTCATTTTTTTCTACTAATTTACTGCAATTTTTTGTGTTTTTTTAATCTTTTTTCCGATTTTTTCATTTTTAATTTTAATTAATCCTTTTTCTAAATCAGAAATTTCAAGATAATGAATTTTGTCCTTTTTACTTTCAGGTATCTGATTTTTTGGATTAATTTCATCGATTAATTTGCCAAGTTGAATAAAATCATCCCCTGGTTTTTTATAGCGAGGAACAATTGTTGTTATGTTTTTTTCCCAATTTTTAATTAAAATTTTAGAAATATTAACAGTAAAAGCGTAATTTTCCAATTTTTTCGGTTTTGAATTAAGGAAAAATTCACGAACTAATGGTGAATATTTCTCCGCTAAATTATAATGTTTAATTTCAATCCCCAACTTGTTACGGTTAGAGCTAAATTGATAACCTAAAAATTCTTTTTCTTTTTCATTTGATTGAAAAATAATTTTCGGAGAATTAATCACTAAGAAATCATAGTCTGACTTTGTTTTCATTTTTTGCAAAAATAAAATTATTGGCGAAGTCGTTGTTCCACTAAAAGTTATATCGCCTGATTCAAAAAGAGCTATGATTTTAAAGCTTTTTAAAATAAATTTACGCAATTTTTCGTATTTTGAACTTGTCAAAATTGAACGCGGCAACACTATTGCGCCAATTCCGGTTTCACTTTTTAATAAATGTTCCATTCTTTCTACAAACAGAACTTCAATTTCACTTGAGTTTTGATTCAATGATTTTAATAAGGTAAAATCTGATTCATCAATGTTATTATTTCCAATGTTTTTTAGAAAACCTGAAACTGAATAAGGGGGATTTGCAATTACAAAATCAAAAATTTCATTTTTTTTACTTTTGGTATCCAAAATTGTCCCTTTATAATCATCAGAACTAAATTTATTAATTCCGTCACCATTAACAATGGTTGCTCAACCATCGCCGTTTAAAAAAGTCGCAATTTTTGTTGTTTTAGCAAGTCGATAATCCTTTTCAATTCCAAAAACAGAATCTCTTGCTCAAGAAAAAGGGTAATTTTTGTATGCTTCAAGTTTGTTTTTGATATCTTTTGTGCCCTTAATTTCTAATGAATTAAAATATTTTTGCACATAATCCATATAAGAAATTAAAAAATGACCGCTTCCACTTGCATAATCGATCATTTTAGGAACAATTTCCGCTTTTGAATTAATAATATTTTGTTCAATTTTTTCTTGAATTGGTAGAGATTTGACCATAAATTCAACAAGTGGAAGTGGTGTAAAAAATTGACCTTGTTCTTGTTTTAAAGAAGTATTTAGTAATTCTTCGAAAAAATCACCCAAAAACTGATGTTTATTATTATATTTAAATTTATAAACTTGAATTAATTTTACAACCTGTTTTAAAATCAGATTGTTCTGATGGAAACTTTGATCATCAAAAACTTCAATAAACCAGAAGGCGTTGTTCTTTTTAAGTCTTAAATTATCAAAAATCTCCTTTATTTTCGAGTAGTTTCTACTTTCATCATCTAAATAGAAATCGATAGTTTTGTCATCATAGTCAATAATTTGCTTCCGCATATATTCGTTCATTCCCACACGATACAAGTCATTAATTCTTTTTAAAAAGGAGATATCATCATCAATTCCTTCAATGTATTGGAATTTTAATCCACTAAAGTCTTGGAAATTAACGCTAAAGTTTCTATTTTCCTGAATTTCATCACAAACTTTAGCGATTAGCAAGTTGATCATTTTATCAAATGCATTTGATTTATCAGAAACGCTATGTTGCCTTAAAATTGTTAGAAATTGCTGAAAAATTAGTTTCGAAGCATTATAGTCAATCTTTTTCAACTCTTCAAATTGAATTGGTCTAGTTTTGAAGTCAAATTTTTGATTTTTAAGAATAAACGGGGTAGTATCTCGATTTTTATTTCAATTTTCAAAAAGTTCATCAATAGAATTGGCACTAATTTTTTGATCTTTTGTAACAAAGTTGAAAAAAAGGTCTGTTTTTGAAAGAAAATTAAAACTGTAAAAACTGGCAACTTTGATATTTTTGTCTTGTCATAAATAGCTAAAAAGTTGTTTTGTCTTATTTGAAAACTTGCAAGAAACAAAATTATTAATTTGTAAAATATCTTTGACTTCAAAAACATAAACAGGAAGACCGTTTTTTAGCACGACAACATCAGCATAACCTGAATTATTGTGTCCTAATTTTCAACTTTTTTCTAGATAAAGTTCTTGCTTTTTGTAACCTTTTTGCAAAAGTTTAGCAATTAAGACAATAACAGAAAAGTTTTCTGTTAATTCTAGTGAAAAAATTCTTTGATGATCAAATTTAACACCTTTTAATGATCATCTTTTTGTAATTTTGTCGATTATTATCTCTTCGTTTTTAATCTTAATTACGAATTTTTCTTCATTTTCAAAAAAATTATCACTAAAAATTTCTTTAAAAACCAATAAATAACTTTCCAATTTACTAATTTCCATCTTTACCTTAAAATAAATAACAATAAAAACAACTCGATTTTAATTTATTATTATACCATTTAACAAAAATGATTACGGCTGGAAAGTATGAAGTTTCAAGAAAAAATCACTAAAAATTTACATTTTAGCGCAAACTTAAAAAATTAAAGAGACTAACAAGTTAGTTCAAACTGGGATTTTGGAGATAATTTTGATTTGTTATGTTAAAACACTCATATCGGATTCTGTTGTTAATTTTTCATTTTCTTCAACTTGTTTTTTTAGTTCCTCTTTATTATTAAAATTTTTTTCAAAGTCAATTTGAACTGTAACGGGTGCATGATTGGAAATTTTTTCAACAACAGACCAATTTTTAGAATTGCTTTCAGAAGTTTTTCGATTTCCTCGCGTGCTCCCGCTAGATTCGCTGAATTCATCAAATGCTTTTTTTAATGATCCCTCTTCCTTTGGACCAAAATCGGATCCTTTTGTATAGTTTTCTAAATTTAGCCAGTCAACTCGTTCTGCAAGATTAGGTTTTCATTTGCCATCGTAAAACACGCTATTCATTGGATCAACATAACCTTTATTTTTATGGATTTTTGTCGGGTTTTTGGTTGTAAGAAGTTGAGAATATGATTTTAAAAGGTCATCAAACGCGTTTGCAAAACTTTTTTCTTTAATATTTGTTGTCCCAGCAAATAAAATATTTTCAATTTTAGATTCACTTTTTACTTTTTCAAGTACGCTTTTTAGTCCGTGTGCTTCGGTTATTTCTTGTTCACCCTGACTTGGAAATTTAGATAAATCTATTTTTTGAGATTTAGGAGAAGTTTCTGCTGAACTAGATACCGAATTAGATGATTCACTATTTAGATCAACTTCTGAATTAGAATTAGAACGTCCACGTCCTCTTTTTCTTTTTGATTTTGAACTTTGACCACTTGATGAATCAAAATCATCGTAGTGATTTTTTTCATTTTGGTTACCATCACTATCAAAACTACCCAAAACAAAATTAATTTTCTTTTCATCGTTGTTTTGGCCTTTTAGCTTTAATTTAATGCCAACTGGTTTGTTTACCCATTTTCTGTTTGTATTTTCAATGGATTCATTCGCTACAATGAATGGATTATTTTTAGTAGTTTGACCATCTGAAATTAGTTCTCAAATTGAAGAATCAAACAAGAAAAGGAATGCGCGTTTACTTGATCATTTTTTCTCTTTTTGTTTTCCAGTCGAACTTCTTGAAGAATTATAACTTTTTCTTGTACTTCTTCTAGACGATCTTTTTGTCCCAGAAGCACTATTTTCTTGATTTTCATCAGACTCATCAGCAAGGTTTTCATCAACTTGTGTTGCTGAATTAGCGGTTTCATTTTCCTCGTATAATTTATATTTTCATCTAGTTGTTGAATTAGTTTGTTCAATTGTTTCAACATCTGAAACTGGTTGACTTAACGTTTGAGAGCTGCCATTATTTTCTAGATTATTTTTAATTTCATCTAATTTTTTAACGATTGCACCAGCGGCACTTTCAACATTTTGTTTTGTGCTACCATCCTTGATAACTAAACCAACAATAGTTGAATCCATTTTTTTAATAACTTCGGAAATTAAGTTAAGGCTAGAATTTTCGCTTAAGTCATTTTCGCTTTTTTTATTAGTTTTACTTCCGAAAGTAAATTTATCAATATTTCAGAAACCAAAACGCACTAAATTAGACTTTTCAGTTTTTTCACTATTTTCAGGAGTTGGTGGTGGAACAACTTTTTCTTTTGATTCTTCTTCATTTTTTTTCGGTTCGGTTTCTTCTATAATAGGCGGAATATTCTGAGATTGTGGTTGCTCTACTTCTGGTTTTTTTAAAGGATTTTTGTGATCAGTTTCAGGTTTATTTTCTGAGTCGTTTTCAGGTACAGGACTAATTTCAGGTTCGGTTTCAACTTGTAAATTATTTAACTTTTTATCTTCGCCTTTATTTTCAGTTCTAATTTCATCTCATTCATCTTTTGGCAGTTTTTTTAGTTTTTTAAGTGCAACTTCCTCCGATGTTAAGCTAATTTTATCTTCAGAATAAAGCCCAGTTTGAACATCAATTAGCATTGGAAAACCAAGGTTAATTTGTTTATCAGCAACAGTTTTCACCATATTTTTAGTGCTAGTTAACATTCCGTTTACTTTAGAGTTAACTTTAGAAATTAAAGAACTATATTCGGAACCGCCAAGACCCTTTCCTAATTTTTCATTTTCACTACGTGAAGTTAGGAAAATCACTTCATTAATTCCCGATTTGTTCTTAAATTCATCAATTATTTCATTTAATTGTTTTTCAGATTTTACTTTTGATCTTTGTATTGTTAGATCATTAAAATTCGGGATTTTTTGTTCTAAAGATTCGTTAAAATTAGACTTTTTATAGAAAAAATTCAAACTTTTTATATCAAAATTCTGATGATCGTTATCTGAATCATTAAAATAAACGGGACTTTCAATGTAATTAGTTTTTTCTTTTTGTTTTTCAACTTTTTTTGAAATTGTTTTTTCTTCAGTTTCTGAATTTTCTTCTTGAGATTTTTCAGTTATTTTTTCTTCTTCGTTGACTTTAGAATTTTGCTGTGAATTATCGGAATTTTTCATAAAATTTCCCATAATTACCAAAAATTCTTTGTTATTGTTGACTGCTTTAAAGCCAACAGCGATTGGAAAAGTGCCATTAATTTCTTGATCAGAAACTAAAAAAGGGTTTGAATCTCCCTTTTTTAAATGTTTTCCAGTAAGACTCAATTCATTTTTTTTATAGAAAATACTGTATTTTTTTGTTTCATCCAGTTTATTTTTGTTATCTTCAAAGTTTAATTTTTCCCACTTTTCTTTTTCACTGTTCAGTTTTACAAGAATTTGGTCACTATCAAAATCAGAAACTTTTTGGTCTGAAAGCCCCATTATTGCCGACTGTGATTCTAGAATTATTTTTGCTAAATTATCGACTGATTGTTGTTTCTGTTCGAAATTAACTAAATTTCAATAACCAATTCGTACATTTTGCACAATCTGTTCAGGGTTTCCTGTAACACGATTTCAATATCTTCCAGGATGAACAATTTTGTCATAAAGATAATTATAACCAGGTTTTTTTGGTTGAGATTTATAATTCCACTGAATTGGACCAGGTTTTAGAAAGCCAGGTTTAATTTTTTGTTTATTTTTATCATCAGTTTTTATTTTCAATGGTTCAAAAACGGTTGGTGAATTTTTTATTTCTTCTTGGTTAAAAATTTTTTTAGTATTAAAAATTTTAATGTTATTGTTTGAGTCAAAAAAGATTTGGTTAGAGTTTAAATCAAAGTTGATAATTTGGGGATTTTTTGAAGTTTTTTCTATGAAATTTTGGTGTTTTTCAACATTTTTGGTTGTTGATAATAAGATTGGACTTAAAATGAGACTAGACAACAAAACTGAAGTTAGAATACTCTTCCGAACTTTTTTATTAATTGGTGATTTCAGGGACATTTTTGTATTTAAATAATTAAAATAGTTGTTTTTTAGAGCTGATTTAACTAGAAAGTGTCACAAAAACTTCAAAAAATAAATTCGTATAAAATACTTTTTTAGATAATTTTACTTTTTTTTCGAATTTTTGTTGAAAAATTTTTTAAAATTTTTCATATTTATTCAAAGATGATGAAAAGTCATAGTATTTTTACTAAAATTTTACTTTTTTTTGCAAGAAAAACTAAAAATATTTAACTTTAATTAGTAATTGTTCTAAATTTTTTAAAGGAGATTTTTTTTTTTTTTTTAAAAAAAAAAAAAAAAACCGTTAGAAGCAAAATTCTAACGGTGTTGAAAAGATAATTTTATTAAAAATTTTCTAGTTAATTTGCTTGGTTTTAATAGGAAATTTCTATTTTTTCCTAATTGTTTTCGTTGTTAGTTTTTGAATCAATGGAAGAATTTTCGCTTTTACCAACTAAAAGTGGTAAGAAATCAATTCTTTGTGGCTCGATAGCGAATTTAAAATCTTTTTGTTTTGACTCATGAAGGACAACAACGATGACATCTGTGTTTGTAATTCCAGAATTTGTTAAATAATCAAGGTCAACAGTTGCAACTTTATCCCCAGCCTGAATTTCTTGTCCTGCATCAACAAAAACTTCAATTCCGTGACCCTCAAGTTCAACAGTATCTACTCCAATATGCATTAAAATTTGTGTTTTTCCATCAAGTGATGAAAATCCAAGTGCGTGTTTTGTGGCAAAAACCATCCGTACTTGTCCAGTAATTGGTGAAAAAATATCTTTTTTTCCAGCTTTTCCAATACGAATAGCAAAACCTTGTCCTAATTTAGACTCAGAAAATACTCCATCGTTAACCTGTGCAAGTTCGATTAGTTCTCCAGTTGCAGGTGCAAAAACTTCGTGTGGTGTGTTGCAATCACAAGTTTCACCACAATTACATTGATTTTCAACACTAATTTGAACCTTTTTTGGCTTATTTTGGAGAATTTCGTTGATTTCTGATTCAGAAAGCGATTTAATTAGCTCACGTTGTGAGTTAATTTTTGCATTCATTTGTTCGGCGATTGGACCTAAAATTGCTTGTACGTGATGTTGTCCTTCAACTTTAATTGCAACAACGCCAGCTGATTTTAGTTTTTGTTCATCAACAAGTGATAAATCTTTAACATCGTAACGAAGTCGAGATGCACAATTATTGAAAATTGTGATATTGTCAATTCCGCCATAACCCTGAACAATTGCAAGTACTTGGGGATCAACATTTTTGCCTTTTGATTGGTCTTTACGTGCTAAATAGTCGGATTTGGTGAATAATTTTGTGTTTTCCCCTCTTCCTGGAGTTTCAAGATTTTTTCATTTGATAAAGAAAAGGAAAACAAAGTAATAAATTGGTGCATAAGCAAGTCCAACTACTAAAACTCACCAGAAATTAGTTCCTTTTTGAACTGGAATTGCCCCATAAATTAATAAGTCGAGAACTCCACCTGAGAAAACCATTGGCACATGAACTCCAGCTAAGTTTGCAAACATAAAGGAAAACGCCATCATTAATGCGTGAAATCCTCAGAAAAGCAATGGAGATAAGAATAAGAAGGTAAATTCAATTGGTTCAGTAACACCAGTTACAAAAGAAGTTGCCGCTGCGGGAATTACAGTTCCAGATGCAACTTTACGGTTTTCTTTTGGCGCTGCCATAATCATTGCGGCTGCCGCTGCGGGAAGCCCGAACATCATTCCGGAGAATTTACCATCAGCGAATCTTCCAACTTTAAAGCCGTTATTTTCTAAAAATTTAAAGAGTGGAATTGAAAATTCTTTCCCATCTTTTGTATAATCGATTGTGTTTGCAAATCTTAGGAGGTAAGTTGAAGCGGTTGAATCACCAACAAATTTATCTTTATTTTTGGCAATGTCAATTAGTAATGTTTTAAGTGATTCGCCTGGTTCTATTGGGTTTATTGCTCCTGCTTTTTTAACAACTTCAAAGTCACCAGCACCTTTAGAAACAACTTCGATTCCTTCTTTCAGCGCTCATTCTGTTATTGTTGCTCCTGCATCTCCACCAGCTTGTGAATATCAAAGTGGTGCGTAGAAAACATGGTGAAGTCCAAAAGGAATTAGTGATCTTTCAATGTAACCAAAAATAAATGATTCAATTCCAAAAGGAACTTTTGCTAGCGAAGCCCCAAAAAGGTTTAAAGCTATTCCCACTCAAGGTCAAAAAATTAAGAAAACAAAGGCTAAAAGTGCCATTGCTGGAATTGTAATAAGTGAGACAAAACGTTTTCCACCAAAGAATGAAATCATTTGTGGTAATTGAATTGTGTGGAAACGGTTATATAAAAATTGAACGGTAAGTCCGACCGCGATTCCACCAAAAACGGAAGTTTGCAATGATCTAAATCCTAGTGAACTACCAACAAGTCTAGACAATCCTTCTGGATCTCGTCCAGCCCCACTAAATAAAATTTGGACACCTTTTGTTTCTTTTACTTTTTTTATTAATTCTGTACTAATTTCATTTTTTTTAGCATCAAGAATTTTTTTGATAATTTCAGCGGTCAAGTCTTTTTTTTCGTCAATCCCAAGACTTTTAGTGTCAATAACTTTTTCAACAACTTTCTTGACAGTATCATTTTCAACATCAGAAATGAAAACTGACTGAATTGCAATAAAGACAAGAAAGCCAATTATTGCAGAAAAAACAGCAACACCAGCCTCGTCGGTGAAAGCGATGACGAAAGCGGCAGCAAATAAAAGTGGAAGCGCTGCAAAAACTGGTTCACCGAGCATTTGGATGAATGACCCAAATCTTTTTAGGTGAATGTTTACTTCAGTAATACCTTTTACTACATCATAAGATTCGGCATTATTAGCGATTGCAGCACCAATTCCTAAAAGCAATCCAGCAATCGACATTACCGAGATGGGGAGCATGAATGCGCCAGATAATTTTGACAAAATTTTACGCATTTTGCTCGCACCAGAGTTATTGGCGCTTTTTTTCTGCTTTTCACTAAAAATTGATTTAAGTGAAATAGACATTTTTTCTCCTTTCTTTTGTTTTTTTGTGTTTTTATAAATAAAAATAATTAACTTAATTTGTTTGCATCGATTGCAAAAAACCAGTTAATTAATTAAATTTTACAATAATTTAAAGAAGTTGAAGATAAATAATTAAAAAACTATATTTTTTTATAATTTTTCAAATTATGGTGAAATTTTGTTATCAAAAAATAAAAAACCCGTAAAATACGGGTTTTTGAGTTAATTAATGAGATATAAAATTATTCGAGAATTAATTTTTCAGCAATTATCAAGTCTTTGATTGCTTTAGCGGCTTCGTTTTCGTCTTCACCAGTTATCTCGAAACGAAAATCGGCACCAGATTTTATTCCTAATGCCATTATGTTCATTATTGACTTTGCATTACCTGATTTTTCACCAGTGAAAATTTTAACTTCAGATTTGAATTCAGCAGCTAACTTTGCAACTTTTGAAGCAGGACGGGCATGAAAACCTAATTTGTCAATTACTGTTCCAGAAAATGTTACCATTGTTCTCCTTTTGGATTTAAAATGACAGTATAATTTTATACTATTTTTACGGAAATTGTATGTTATTTTTTAAAAAAAAGCGTCTTTAAACGCTTCCTTTGAGTGTATAAAGTGGTCAAAAAGATATGGAGCAAGTGAAGGGAATCGAACCCTCACAGTCAGCTTGGAAGGCTGAAGTTCTGCCATTAAACTACACTTGCACTACCAAAAAGATATTATACCATAACAAATAATTTTTTTAACTAAAAAAAAAAAAAAATTATAAATTATGGCAAGCGCGACATCTTGCTTCGTATTCGGCTTGATCGCCGATTAAAGTTTGGGCATCGATTTTTACTCTGCGGGCTGAAGTTGTCGCTGCGCGTTTACAAAGTGCGCAAACTGCTTGTAATTTAGTGACATTTTCGGCCATCGCCATTAAATTTGGTAAACTACCAAACGGTTTACGGCGAAAATCCTGATCAAGACCAGAAACAATCACTCTAACTCCTTTGTTGGCAATTTCATCAAGAAAAAGAACAATATCTTCGTCGAAAAATTGAATCTCGTCGATTGCAATTGCTTGGTAATTATCTTTGGCAAATAAATTTTTAATTTCTTCTGTTGTTTTGGCGGTAAAAGTGGGAATACGAAGTCCTGAACGCGAAACAATTTCGCACTCGGAAAAACGACTATCGATTCAAGGTTTTATTACTAAAGTTTTAATATCAGCGTAGCTTAAAATTCTGATTCGCTTAATTAATTCATCAGATTTACCAGAAAACATTGGACCTGTGATTACTTCGATAATACCATCAAAAAATTTTTTATACATAATAAAAATCTCCGAGTGCGATAAATTAAAACGGTCTATTATCATATTTTATAAATAATAAATAATAAGTAAATCTATTTTAGTGATTTATCATAAGGAATCCCGAGCGCTTTTGGCGCTAAATCTTTTTTAGAAGTAAGAGCGAGAATGATAATGGTAAATAAATAAGGAGCGGCTTCAACAATTGGTAGGAAATCTCCGAAATTTCCTGCTAAATTTACTGATAATGTGTATAAAAACGGGAAAATTAGCCCAGAAATTACAATAAAGACAATCTTTCAACGCCCCATAATCAAAATTGTCAGTGATAAAAATCCAAGTCCCTGAACATTGCCTCTAAATGATGAACCTGCATATTGGAAATAAAAAGCGCCAGCAATCCCTGCGATTATTCCTGATAGGAAAACTCCCAACCATTTTAGTCCATTAACATTAATTCCTGCCGCCGCGGCAGCGTGTGGATTTTCACCAACTGCTGAAATTCTAAGTCCTAATTTTGTTTTTGAAAAAACAAATCAAGTGAGAACGATTAAACCAATTACAATAAATAATTTAAGGGAAAAAATGTTTAGAAATTCCTTGTTTTGTCCAAAAGCAAGTTCATTAACAACTGATTCAAAACGGTTGCTTTTTCCGTAAATTTTTAGCAAAACAAACGCGATTGCCGGGGCAAGAATATTAAGAGCCACCCCAGAAATTATATGATTTCCTTTTAATTTTATCGTGATAAACCCATGTAATAGTGCAAAAAGACCCGAAAAAAGTGCTGCTAGTGGGATAAGTAGTAATTGAATCGCCATATTCGAAACCCCGATTAAAATCGAGAAAAGTCCATAAGTTGTAGCGCCAATAATCATAATTCCGTTAATTGCAATGTTAACAATTCCAGTTTTTTCACTATATAATCCAGCAATTGAACCTGTAGTTATTATTGAAAAGAAGAGAAAAAAGAGCGTTAAAATCGGAATAATTGTATCTAAAGTCATTATTTTTTCTCCTTAATCTTTTTAGATTTTATTTTTTTTCTAGATCTAAAATCTTTAATAATCTCCGATTTTAGAGTCCGAAATTGCAAATGTTGTTCGATAAACTGCTGTTTAAATGCAGTAAAATTATTTTTAAGATCATAATATCCCAATGAATTTAGTTCTTGATTTGCAACACGCTTTTTTTCTGCAACTAATTCGAAAAAAGCCAGTTTTTCGTCTAAACTTTTGTTTTTAAAATTAGAATCTAGTCCAAAATCGTTTTTAATATCTAGTTTAATTTTTTTTCAAACTAAAGTATTGTTAGCGTTTTTTATTTTTAATGACTGTCTTTTCAAAAAATATAATTTAATATTTATTTTTTGAATATTCCGATAAAATGAAAAAATGTTGATTTTATCGTATAAAAACACGTGTAAATATTCGATTCGTCTGTTTTCAAAATAAGTAATTTCATCGTCAAGAGTTTTGATTTTTTCCGTTTCAATTTCTTTCAAACCGATTAAATTCAAAATGCTAAATTTTGATTTTTTCAACTGTGAAACTTTAGATTTTCTTATCTTTGAACCAAAAAATTGTTTCGAACGCAATAAAAATCAAAAATTCAACATTCACCTTATTGGTCTAAAATTAATAAAAATAACCGAAATTGCCGATAAATAAATAATAATTCCGATTACAATTTGCATAGTTTCTTGATTTAATGAAATCGAATGACTTTCCAGTGCGCCAGCACCAATTGATATTGCTGAATAAAAAAATGAAGTCGGAATTACGCCAAAAGGTGAATTAAATGCTAAAAGTGCAACTAAAATTGCATCAAAACCTTCGCGAGGCATGCCGCTACTGAGTGTGAGCGAGCGTTTATAAAAAATGTACCAAACAAAACCAGCAATTCCAGCAATTGCGCCTGATAGCGTCATTACTGAAACGGTCATAATTTTGTTATTAATTCCTGCATATGTTGCGACATTTTTGTTTTGTCCAATAATTTTTACTCGTAATCCAATTGTTGTTTTTTGCATCACAAATCATATTAAAAATGCAAAAAACAAACCTAAAAATAGCATAATAATTGCAAAATTTCTAGTTAGAAATATCGAACTTAAAAAACTAACTTCACTTATACTTTGAGTTGTAAGTGGCGAATTTGAGTTAAATCCAATTTTTAGACTTGTAGAAGTGAGAAAAAATTTAATTATATAAAAAATAATTCAATTTAATAAGATAGTGGAAATAACTTCATTAATCTTTAAAAACGATTTTAAAATACCAACCAAAAAACCGACAACCGCGCTAGCGATAATTCCCAAAAACGCGGCTAAAAGTAGACGAGAATAAATATCAATTGATTTTAAATTCAAAAAAATCATTAATGAAATCGCACCAGAAATCATCATTTGACCTGGAACACCGATGTTAAGCAAACCTGCTTTAAAAGGAATTGCAATTGCAATACTTGCGAAAATAAAAATCGACGTAATTAAAAGTAAGTTTCGGATCTGATTTTTGGCAAAAGCAATTTTGATAATCATTGTATGATAAACTTTAAGAGGATCATAACCAAACGATCAAATGAAAATAAAAGAGAATAAAATTCCGAAAAGAATTGCTCAAAGGGTTGAAAAAATTTTTTCCGATGAGCTTTTAGCACTGATTTTATCAATTCTTTTTCAAAAAAATTGAAATGGGTGAAGCAGTTTTTTAATCATTTTTTAATCCCCCCATTAATTCACCAATTTTATACCGATCGATTTCATTTCGAAAGAATTTTTTTGAAAGTTGCCCTTTGTTAAGAACGCAAATTGTGTCAGCAAGCGCTAAAACTTCATCAAGTTCATAAGAAATTAATAAAATTGCTTTATTTTTCTGTTTTTGTTCCAAAATTATTTGATGGACTAAATTAATTGCACCAATATCAAGTCCGCGAGTTGGCTGAACAATCAAAAGTACTTCGTGTGGAGTTAGAATTTCACGACCTAAAACAAACTTTTGTTGGTTTCCACCTGATAAAAGACGGGAATTTCTTCGACCAATAAGATCGCCTCGAACATCGAAATTTTCAACAATTTTTGAATATAATTCTTGCACTTTTCGGGATTTTATATAGGTTTTTTCGACAAAATTTTGATTTCTTAAGTTTCGAATAATTGAATTATCTAAATTTGGCAAATCAAGAACAATTGCATACTTATGCCGATCACTAGGGACATAGGAAATTAGCCCAAAACGCGATAAAACTCCTAAATTAGTAAGATCTACTGCCTTATTTTCTTTATCATAGACAATAATTTTTCCTGTTGAGTGAATCAAACCTGAAATTGCAAGTTCAAGTTCTAATTGCCCATTTCCTTCAATTCCAGCAATTGCTAAAATTTCACCTTTGTGAATTTCAAGATTTAAATCAATTATTTGCTTATCAGTTTTAGCAGAAAGACCTTCAACTTTAAGTCCTAATTGCGAAAATTGATTTTCACTATTATTTTTAGGTACAACAACAGTTTTTCCGACCATTGCGGCTGTCATTTCGGCGATAGTGATGTTTTCGAGATTTTCAAAGTCAGCTACAACTTTTCCGTGTCGTAAAACAGTGGCAGAATTTGCAACTTCTTTAATTTCTGATAATTTATGTGAAATAAAAATGATAGTTTTGCCATTTTTGACAAAAAATTTCAAAATTTCTAAAAAAGAGTCAATTTCCTGCGGTGATAAAATTGCTGTTGGTTCATCAAAAATTAAAATATCGGAATCACGGTATAAAATTTTAATTATTTCAATCTTTTGCTTAATAACAACAGAAGCATCGCCAGTTTTTTGGTCTAAATCAAAGTCAATATTGTACTTTTCTTGCAAAATTTTGATTTTTTGTCTTGCCGTTTCACGGCTTAAAATTCCGTAACGACTAAATTCTTGCCCTAAAATAATATTTTCAAAATTAGAATAAACATCAACTAATTTAAAATGCTGATGTACCATTCCGATTCCGAAATCGGCAGCACGGTTAGGGTTATCAATAAAAGATTGTTTTCCGTTAATTTTAATTTGACCTTCATCGGGGGTATAAATTCCGAAAAGCGTTGACATAAGCGTGGATTTTCCGGCACCATTTTCGCCAATTAGTGCGTGAATTGTGTTCTTTTTTACTTTAAAATCAATTTTTTGGTTGGCATAAAAATTGCCAAATTTTTTGGAAACATTAATAAATTCAATTGCATAATCTTGTTTTGCCATTTTAATAAATATTACCAAAAAAAGAAAAATCCGGACAAATTTTATTCCGGATTTTTTCTAATTTTAAATTTAGATTTTAAGAGAAGCGATTTGTAAGAAAATTGGTTTAATTAAACTATGAAGTTTTGTTAATTTCTGTTACAAGTTTGTTTAATTCTTCTTGCTGTTTGTCGTCCATACTTGGAATTCCTAGTGTTGAACGAATTTGTTCAGCAGAAACTGATTTAGTTTTTGTTTCAAATTCTTTTTTAGCCTCTGAAATTGCTTCGGTTGCGTGATTTTTATCTTCACCTTGTAATGAAGTTTCAGCAACATCAACGAAATTATCTTTAAATCCTAATTTTACAGTAGCACTTTTTTTACCCAATTCAAATCCACCTAAATTTTTTGAATCTGATTTTTTAGTATATAAATCGCTAAGAACAGTAAATACTGAACGACCTAAATTTTTCAAAATTGAGGTGAAAAATTTATTTTTAGTTTTTGTATAAACTAAAGATTGGTCAGTGTCAACTCCAATTAGATAACGATTTGATTGGCTTGCAATTGCATCTGAAAAAATTTCAGTAAGCGGACCGCCAACTGCTAACAATGTTGTTGGTGAATCTTTTTTTGCAAGTCCTTCAAGAGTTTCTTTTGAAGTTGTATTAACTTCAAAACCAACATTAATTTTGATTTCATTATCGGTAATTTTTGTTTTTTTATCTGGATTTTTGTCATTAAATGCTTTAATTCCCGCTAAATAACCAGCGATAAAATCGGTTACGGAAGCAAAAGCACCACCACCTACAGTGATTGCTGATCTTTTATTTGCATCATTTGGGAATTTTTTTGCCATAAATGAAGCATTTGCATACCCTGCAAGTCATCCAGATTCTTCAGTTTTGTATGTTAAACTAATAAAATGTCCAGCAGGAATTACCTTTTTGAAATCAACTCAATCAATACCGATAACAAGAATTTTTTTATTAGTAAAAGCGGTTTTGTTTTCAGGTTCAGCTAATCATTTTGCCAATTCATCACCGTGTTGAAATCCAGAAAGAAGTCAAACATTTTTGTTGGTGTTGACTAGCGCGCTATATTTAGCGCCTAATTCAGAAGTTTTACTATCAACTGAAGTTTTTTCACCACCGGTGATTGCTGAAAGTTGCTGAACCGCTTCTCAACTTGATTGGTTGAATGAATTATCATTAACTGTTCCATCAGCAGTCACAATTGCCATATTCATTGCAAAATGTTTGCTTGCATCAGCTTTTGCAGTGGTAATTTCGGATTTACGTGAATCAACTACGCCTGAAATTTTTGAAACATCAGTGATTTTTTTAGTTTGTGTGTCTCCAGTTCCAGGAGTTTGTTTTTGATCATTACCAGGTTTTTGCTCTTCTTCGCTTTTTTCCCCGCAAGCGGCTGCTATCCCCATAACTCAAACAGGGGAAAGCAATCCTAATCCGAGGAATTTATTTCATTTTATCTTTTTTTTCATAACCTCTCCTAATTTGACTAATTATTTAAAAATTTACTTAAAATGGGTCTTTTTTGATTACTTTTTGATAAATTAACGAATATTTTATGCCTCTTATTATAACATAAAAAGTTCAAATTCCATTAATTTTTGCTAACGGATAGATATTAATTTCATTTTTTTAATTAATTTTCAAAAAAATAAAAAAACCAAACAAAATTTAAATTTTGTTTGGTTTTTTTGATGAACATTAATTTTTTCTTAATTTATTTTTGGTATTTTTCAGGAAATTTTTCTTGCATTAATTTCAAAAAATCAGATTTTGCTAGATTCTTGTATTTTTCAAATAGTTCTAAACAAGTTTGATATTCTTCAACTGATTTTTTAAAGTCAATAAATTTTGAAACTTTAGTAATGCCAATTCTTTTTCAATTTTTGTAATTACTAAAAAAGTAATGAATTGAATCTAGTCATTCGCGAGGTAAATCATCAAGTGAATTTATATGTTCAAAACGATAGTCATCATGATGAACACCGATTAATTTTGTATCAATTTCGCCATCATCAATCATTTCAAGGGCACCTAAAAGTCGAGCATTTAGTTGTGAACCAGGAAGAAATTCTTGATTTGAATAAACTAAAATATCAAGAGCATCGCCATCTCAATCTAAAGTTTTTGGGATGCTGCCATAATTTGCGGGGTAGACGAAATCACCACGTAAAATTCGATCAACAACTAATTTTCCCGTTTTTGGATCAAGTTCGTATTTGATATTTGAACCTTTGCTAATCTCAATATCAACTAAAATTATTTTTTTATCCATTTGTAAAAACCTTTAAATAAATTTTAAAAATTACTATTTTCCTAATATTTTTTTGATTTTATTTTAAAATCTTGAATTTAAAAGTCTTATTATGAATAAAATTAAACGGATAAATGAAACATATAAAGTTAGCGCGTTTCAAATCGCAATTCTTATAAAAACACGTTTGATTTCGGCTTCATCATCGTAAAAAGCAAGAATTTGACTTGATTGGTTACGGATTAGTCAGAATTGATACCCGATCATTCCTAAAGTGACAGTAATTCCGGTTAGTGAATATAAAACTTCTAAAACTGAAGAGAAAATAAAATATGTTGCAATTCCAAGTGCAAGTTCGATTAGAAAACCAATCATTAGTAAAGGTAAAATTTTTCCAAAATTAATAACTTTAAAATGTCCAAGCAAACCAATTAAAGTCATTAATCCACCAGCACCACCGATTGCAATCATTATGTAGTGAGAATTACCAAGTCATATTTGAAAGGTAAAAAACATTGGCAATAAAGAGGAATTTGCAAGTACAAAAACTAAAAAAAGAAAAAATAAAAAAAATGTTGATGGCTTTTCTGCTAATGCTCTCTTGCTAATATAATGCGATATTCCTCAATTTATTCCAATTAATAACAAAACAGAAGCAATAATTGTTACTGCATTTGATGTAATTGAAAGCGCAATTCTGAGATAAAAACTAAAAAGTGGTTCAATTGACAAAATTGCAAAGGTGATTAAACCAATAAAAAGTATTGCAACACCTAATCAAAGTAAAGAAAAAGATAACAATCTATTTGTTTGTTTTTGAATGTAAATTGTAGATCTACTATAAGCCTTGAAATCACGTTCATTGTAGGTAATTTTCTTATTTTCCATTTTTTGCCTCCTCTATTTGTTCTCTATTAATAAATTTTTAATTAATATCTTGTCTACTTTAGAAAGTCAATAATTTAAACCGGGTTTTGTTATACTAATATTATACTTCTTTTTTAAAATTTGGGAAATTTCTTGCAAACTTAATTCGGGATTTTCCTTCCTTGTAAGAAAAAAAGTTATTTGTTTTTCACTAAAAAATGAAACTAATTTATTTTCTTGAATTAAATTTCATTTTTTAATGAAATTGGCTGAAGAATCACTTATTTTTTTAGCATTCTTTATATCAAAGTTAGTTATCCGATTCGCGTTAAGATAATGATCACGTTCAATTCTTAAAATTTCTAGACGCGTTGCTTGCTCAAGCGCGCCAATTGCCATTAAAAAATAAACAATTTCATTAACTTTTTTTAAATAGAGTTTAAAACGCTTACGATGAAAAATTTGCCGAAAAGTAAATTCTAGTTGATTTTGGTTTAAAATACTTAATACTTTTTCACATTTTTCTTTTTCCAAAAAAGAAATTTCTAAATGATAAGTTTTTGATTCAAGTGGCGAAATTGAACCGCCACCAATAAAAATCCCAGCAAAAAAATATTGGATATTTTTTGGTGTTTTTTCAATTTTTAATAATTTTTTTTCAACACAAATTCAATTTTTATTTAATTTAGAATTAGAAAAATCTAATTTATAAAAAGTAAAAATTTCACGTAATTTTGTTGAAATCTCAATTTTATTGATTCTAATGGTAAAAAAATTTGGATCATCAAATTTTGAAGCGCTAAAAATTAAACCTTTTAATAATGAATAAAATTTTTGGCGCGATAAACGGTTTGCAAGAATTTCGAGTTTAGTTTTTTGACTAAAAGTCATTTCTTTTTTATCTTTTTTCACTGTTTTCTTTTTTTCAAGATAATAAAAAAAGAGTAACTCCCTATTTTCCTATTTCTAGTATCTTCGGCGTAAAAAGGCTTAACTACTGAGTTCGGAATGGTATCAGGTGATCCCTTTTGCTATTGTTACTCTTATGTTTAATATTATATCACAAAAAAATAAATTTGTAAAAAATATTTTTTTTTTTTTTTTCAAAAAAAAAAAAAAAAACTTTAAGGTTATTGTTTGATATCTAAATTACAATTATCTATAGTAAAAAAGATTTATTTTTTATTTTTAAAATGTCTAATAAAATTATCAGTCAATTTATTAACAGTTTCCCGGTCTTTAATAATCTCTTCAGAGTCATAGACTGCAAAACCAGAAGCGACTATTAATGGTGGAGGTCCGGATGGCACGTAAGATGGGAAGGAGTTGGGCATTGATAAAGATTGAACATTATGAGACATATCATGTGAACTAAATGGAGTTGATTCTTCTATTATTCTTGGGGTTGGGGTTGGTCCTAGAAAACTTCAATCAAGATCATAAGCATAAGATCCTTTATAAGCTTCTAAATTTAATTTTGATGTTATTTTTTGCAGTTCGTAATTAGATTTTTCAGAACTTAAAGAAAATTCGTATTTGTCTCCATCGCGAAAAATTGATAAAAATAATAAATCGCCTTCTTTTATTAAGTCAAAATTTTTTGGTTGACTAGTTAAACTGATATTTTTTTGACTAAAAGTTTCAAAATCAATTGGAGAATTTTTATCGTTTTCCACTTTTCCTTTTTGGAGATCAATATTATAAAGCCCTGACGCGGTTCCTTGAAAACCTGAGATTAAACCTACAACTCCGTTTTCAGTAGATTGCCCGTATTGATCAAGTCCAATCATAATTTTTTGTTGCGAATCAAGGTTGGTTTTAACAATAAATAAGCCTTTTCCTTGTTTTGAAGAAAGTAAATAATGTTTTTGATTATTATTAAGACGAGGGATAGTAAACGCAAGTAAAATAAGGCCTTTTTTAAGTGATTTTTGCTTACCTTCACCAAATTTTATTGCCTTATTAATAACAACTCCTTCAGGAGTCAAAATATTAGGGTTAGCTGTGAAATCGAAAGAGTTACCAGGTCAAGATCCTTCGGGTGATTCGCTTTCATTTTTTGGATTAACATCAATTTTAATTTTTTCGCTATTAAGCGAAGAAATTTTTTTGGCTGTTAAGTTTTTTGTCCTAAAATCAAAAAACACAACTGGATTATGTTTCATTAAGAAGTCAAAACCTTGGTCATCAACTAATTTTTTAACTGAAAACACTGCTTTTCCAACCGGAGTTGAATCTTTTTGATTAATATTGAGTTCAACATCAATTTGTTCATTTGATTTTTGACTAACATTATAAGTTATATCCACATTTCCAAAATCAGAGGAATAGTTAGATTTTTGTAGGAAACTTCAAAGTTTTAATCCCAAACCTTCAGAAGATGAATCTGATTTTTTATCAATTGAATCTTTTTTAGTTGTTTCTTTAGTATCAGCAAATTTAGTCACAACTGCTGATGAAGAAGTTGTTTGTGCAGTAGTTGCTGCAGGTTGTTGTGGTGCTGGAGATTGAGTGCTTTGTGTGCCAGGATTTTGTGATCCATTTTCCGAAGAAACAGGAGGTTTTGCAGTTTCTTCAGTTGGTTTTGTTTCTTTTTCAGTTTGACTTTTGAATTTATCAGCATGAAGTTTTTTATATTTATCAAGTTCTTCTAAATCTCGAGGGTGTTTACCTGAATCTAAAAAGAATAATTTTCTTGCAACATCTTCAAAAGTTTTATTTTTTTTTGCATCGTTAACAATTTCTTCTATTAAAGATTTAACGCGACCTAATGTTAATTTTTCGCCATTAGGATTTTTCTTAAATTCAACAGTTGTTATTAAAGGATTAAACTCTTTAAATTCAGGATCTTTTAGATTAATTTTATCTAAATTAGGAAGATCGACATTCGGATTTTGTTTAAGTGCAACTTCCAAAAGTTTTCTTTCGTATTTGTTATAATCAACTTGAACTTTAATATTGGTTTTAAAACTTCCTAAATCAAGTAAAACTAATTTGGAATTATTACCTTTTCCAATTTTTGTGACTGATGTTTTTAAAACTGGAGAATAATTTGATTTAACGAATTCGCTTTCAAGATAAGGTGCTTGAATATCAAGTTGTTTTTTTATACTAAAATTAACATCAAGTGAAACTTGATGATCTTTTAAAAGTTTATCTTTTTCTTCTTGACTTAAATTTTTGGCAAAATCCACTGAAGATATTTCAACAAAATAACCTTTAAATTCGGGAATCTCAATTAATTTTGATTTAAGTTCAAAAAAACTTGAAAAATCTTCGCGATTTATTTCAACTTTTTCAGTTTCAGCAGATTTTCCAGGTGTTTTTGTTTCACTATCAGTTTTAGGTTTTTCTTTTTCTTTTTGTTCTTCAGTTTGCCCAGTTGAAGTTCCAGAATTATTATCAGAACCACCTGTTTGACCATTATCCTGGAAATTTTTTACTGAAACAGGAGTTTTTTCTGATTTTGGTGTTTCAGTTTTAGCTGATTTTGCTAAAACTTTAGCTAAATTTGTTGGATTATTGTCAGTTTTATAAACTGTTTCGGCTAAAGATAAATTATCACGAACTAAAGCGATTTGCACAAAAGGTTTGACTTGGACAAATTCTTTAACTTTTGCAAGAATATCTTTTTCAGCTTTTTCAACATCGTATTCTAATTTTTTGATTCCGGTGATCGGAAAATCGAATTCTTTGATTAATTTTCCAGATGGATCAAACAATTCAAAAGTTATTGAAAGTGTTCCATTTTTATCATCAAGGTTTTTGAAAACCAAATTCTGAACCTTTAAAAGTTTTTCAACTCTTTTGTTATCTTCTTCGCCAATTTTTACCAGTTTTTCTTGTTTAGCTTTTTCATTTACTGAAGTTTTTGGTGCTAAAACATAACCTTTTTCCAAAATTGTTGGAAGTCCTAAATTGTTAACTAAATTATAACTTAATCCATTTTCAAGCGAAGCATCGGAAAAAGCTTGTGAAAGTGAACGAGTTTTTTTGTAAGCGGTTTGAAAGTCATTATCAACTTTAAAAGCAACCTCAGATGCAGTTAAATTTGCGCTTTTTGAACCAGAAACACTTAAACTTGACTTTGCAAGGTCAATTTGGAAATTAACTAAATTTCCATCAGAAGCATCACTTGCAGCAAAACCTTTAAGGTCAGTTTTTTTTGAATAAGTCAGTTTTAACTGATCTGAGTGCGCAAAAACAACAACATTTTTCACTTCTGAACCAGAAACTGAAGCGTTTTCGATGTTCAAAACTACACGGAATCTGTGTTTTGTTATTGGTGAAAAATCAAAAGCCTGTAAAAAGTTGAAAGAATACGAAGGGTTTTTTGCTAAAGCCAGTGCCGTTTTTGCTGATAAATTTTTGTATTTATCAAAAATTTTCAAATTATTAACAGCGTTAATAAAATCTTCTTCAGAAAAAGTTGCCTCTGTTTTTAAATTAACAACTTGATTTTTATCAACATTTCCGTAAACTTGAGATCCATAAGATCTTTCAAAAATTGTAAGACCAATTGGAACAGCAATAATTGTGGTGACAATTGCAGTAATTGAAAATCCCAACGACACAATTGACTTGGGATTTTTTATCTTTTCATTATTTGTTTCCATATTTGCTCCTTTCATAAATTAACGTGACGGTAGTTGTGGCGGTTGCGGCAATGATGGTACACCTGGTCCTGGTAACATTTCTCCTGGTTTTAATAGCAACTTCATTCTTTCTTTTAATTGATCTTCTAAAGTTCGATTTCCATCATCTTCTTTGATAGTAGCTTTCTTTTCAATTAACTCAACTCTAATTTTGAATTTTAATAAAGATTGTCCCTCTGAACCACTAGTATCAGATGAATCAGTAGCTTCACCCCCGGAACTTACTTGAAGTAAAATTATTTTTACTTTTTCAGGATTGAAACTGTCTTTTTCTTCAGATTTAACAGAAACTTTTAATTTAGGGTCAAATTTTTTAACAATCTCTTGAATTTCTTTAAATTCTTTTCTTTCTTCAAAGGCTTTTTTGTTAGAAGAAGAATTTGATTCGCTTTGTTCTATATTTAGTTTATCAAATTCTTTTTTTTCTAGTTGAATTACTGAATATGAAGGTGGAATTCTCAAAATTGCTTCATTTAGTTTATTTTTTTCTTCAGTATTTTTAAAACTTCCTTCTTTTTGAACTAAAAGTGTTAAAGTTGTTTTAGGGCTTGAATATTCTTCTTTTTTAGATTTTTTATCAGTAATTTTGTAATAATATGTAAGTTTGTAATTTTCGGCATCACTAGGAACATCAAGTCCATTGCTATCATTATTTGAACCTGTTTCTTTTTCAAAAACAAGTTGATAATCTAAATCCTCACTAATTTTTGCTCAAGGACGGAAATTGTTTAATTCTTTAGCTTTTACATAAAAAGCAAGCATTAAATCTCTTAGATTAGATAGTTTATGAGCATTGGCTGTATAAAATTTTTTAACAGATTCACTAATTGGTGGTTCTGGTTGCTGTTGTTGTTGTTGCCCAGAAGATGGTGTCTCAATTTTTAGAATCCCATTGTTTTCAACTTTTTTTAAACTATCTTCAATTTTTTTAGCAGCTTCACGAATTTCTTTATATAAATCATTATTATCTGTGCCGCCGCCACTTCCGCCTGAAGAACCTGCTGCACCTGATTCTTCAGTAATTTTCGCTTCTTTTATTGTATTAATTTTCTCAAAAATTTCACTATCAGTTTCTTTTTTAGTGAATTTTTCAGCAATTTTCTTTGGTAAAAATAGGTTAGAAAATCAACCTCTTTTTTCAAAAGATTTTATATGACCATTAAAGTCTAAACCATAAACATCGCTTGATTTATTAAATTCAATACTTGATGCAGCATTAAATACATCACCTTCGCTAACATTTTTCAAATCTAATTTCTGAGATTCAGAAATTAGATTTGCTGATTTTGCAATTTCAAAAAGATATTGAAGTACTTCGGCAGGTTCGAGATTAGCTAAATATGCATAAAAAGCAGCAACATCTGATTCTGTTGCAAAAAATTTATCAGAATTTAAAGATTTAACTTTATATTCTGATTCAATTTCTTTATTTTCTTTAAATTCAGCTAAATCAGCTAAACTAGGAAATTTTTGTTTCCCAACTCAAGCATTAAGCATCGAATCAGTAGGTTTAAAATCATAACCATATTGAAAACGATTAGATAAAATATCCTTTATTTCTTGGTGAGAACTATCGTCAATTAATTTTTCAAGTTCAGCTTTTGAAATATATCCAGTTGTTGAAACAATTTTTTCTTCGCGTTTTTTTTCAGTAACAGTTGCTTGAGCATCAACATTGACCGCAACTGCTTTAATTTCTGGCGAATTTTCTGGAAGTGAATTAACAAAGAAAAACTCTTTACGTTTTTTATCTAATTCTTGTTTTTGTTCCTGATTTTCAGCAGTTGATCCAGATTCTGCTTTAAACCACGGAATTTCTAGTTTATCTTTTCTAGATTTTAGAAATTTATTACTTGAATCACCAAAAAAACTTGAATAAAGATTAATATCTACAGGAATTTCTAGTTTAGTTTTATTTACTTTTGCATTTGTAATATCTAAAGAAAATTCAACACCTTGCGGGTTAGTTTCTGGAAAATATTGCTTTAATTCACCAAAATCAAGTGAAAGTGGTTTTATTAAAAGTTCTTCATTAATTTTATCCGCAACAGCTTTTGCACGCCCGCGTTTTGAACTATAAAGTTTTTCATTTAAAGTATCAAGAAATTCATTAGCAGTTTTAGTTTTAACGGTAAGTTTATTTGCAAGTTCTTCAAATTTAGCCTCTGCATCTTTTTCTTTAGGTGCGGCAGGAGATTCTGCTGTTTCAGAATCGGTTGTTCCAGAACTTTGTGACGCTTCAGAACCATTTCCGCCACTCGGCGCTGAACTTTCAGCGCCTGGAGAAGAAGATTCTGTACTTTCTGCTTGCTGCGGCTCTTGAAATTGAGTAGAACTTACTTGCTGAATTATTGGAGTTTCTTCTGGGGTTGTTGAAACAGCCACACTTGCTGCTGCTTGTGCGGCAGGAGTTGTATCCCCTGGGGCAACTTTAAAGTCAGTAAATGTTAGTTTTCTTATTGATATTTTGGCTAAAATATCGTCTAAATTAGCAAAATAACTTGCTTTTTTTGCTTCAGTTTTGCTATCTTTATTCTCTTTATCAGCTTCAGTTTGTTCAGTTTGCCCTGGTGTTTTTTCAGTTTCTTGTTGTTGATCTTTGTTAGAATCTGTATTGGTTTTTTCAGTTGTAGGAACTAAATTGATTTTTTCAAGCATTTGAACTTGCTGGATGTTTAGGCCTTTAAGTTCAAATTTTGCTTCGTTTGTAAGTTCAGCTTTTACTAAAAAACTTGGTTCAGAATTTGCATTAAGAGCAATGAAATCATTAGTTCCGGTATGTCTTTCTAAACTAAAGTTAAAAATTTTACCTTTTCGAAAAGGTAAATTGTTATTTCGATCATCATTTAGTTCGTAAATAATTTTTTGAAAATCAGGAAAATATTGGGAAATTTTTTCTACCGCTTCTTCTTGTGTCCCAGATTTGTTAATATCACTTGCAAAATCTTCAACGCGCGTAAGTGAAGGAATTTTTTGACTAACTATTGAAATATTTTGACTTGCAAAATTTCTAGTCAAATCTTTTTTACGTAAGTTTTGAATGTTTTGTTTAAAACTTTCAGTGATTTTCTCTAAATTTGCGTTAAAATCGGCAAGCGCAAATTGTGAACGCTGGGCAAAAGTAATTTTTTTACTTAAAATGGTTGAATAAGCGGTGTAATTGTTATCAAGTTGGTGTTTTGCGCGAAATTGAAGCTCAAAACTTTGGTCTTCATCGTTTGGAATTAAGTTGACAAATTCAAAAAATGGCTTATTTGGCGTAAAAGTAACATCAAATTTACGAATTTTTGAATTATATGTCGTATAAAACGAAATAAATTTATTTAAGTCAATTCCAGGTAATAATTTTCCATTTTCGTCAAAAAGTTTTGCTTTTATCTGTTTGTACGTGGCAGAATTGTCAAAAACATCAGATTTAAAAGCAACATTTTTAACACGGGAAACTAGATTTTCTAGTTCCGCCCGTGGATTTTCGCCTGTATAGCGAATTCGAGTTACAAGACCAATAGTTGTTGCAAATAAAATAACTCCAACAACTCCGGTCGAAACTCCGGCAATTAAATTCTTTTTTTTCACCATTGTAATCCTTAATTTTTTTAAAACCAATACATTAAATATTATAACAATTAATTTAATAATTTTCAAAATTTTTTCAAGTTTTTTGCCGGCAAACTCAAGCAAAATTTTGCATAAAAATTTTAATTTTTCTAATTTTATAAAAAATTCCTTGAAAATCTGGTATAATATATTAATAATTTTTTATATAGTATATTATATACAAGGTGTTTTAATTTTTAAATTCCTTGAAAAATCAAGGAAGATCGTATTCAAGTGGGCTTTTTGCGTTTAGTCGCATAATCATTCCAGCAAGACTAAATTTATTTTTAAGGTCAAGTGGATTTTCATTTTTTCAATTGATTCCAAAATAATTATGATTTTGTGAAGAATAAGTCCAACTTTGTAAATACCAAAACGGCGATCCGGCATTTAAAGTTGAAATATATTCGTTTTCAAACCCTTGCACACCAGTTCCGGAGTTTCCGCTATTAAAGAAAATTGGGGTGTAGCCGTTTTGTCTTCAAAGCAAAATATTTGCTGGTTTTGAGTTGGTACGGTTGACAATATAACCACTTTGTTTTCCATAAGGAAAGCCGTTAACTCCAAAATGTTTTAAATTTGGTCCAAAAAAAGTTAAATCACTTGCACCATTTGTATTTAATTTTAAATTTGGTAATTGAAATCAATTTTGAAGTCAGGCTGCTTTTAAAAACTCACCGGCTTCTTTTGCAGCTTTAATTAACGGATTGATATCAACAATTAAGACAGTAACATCAACAAATTGTTGCCCTTGACCGTTTAAATCTGGTTGTTTTGTTCCAGTTCAGACTAGTCAAGTAGGAACATTTTTGACACTATATTGCCCTTGTCAGTATCCATAACCACCATCAATTGAATTAGAATAAAGTTTTCCGGCTATTGCTATATAACGACTTGCGGAGAGAAATTTTGTCAAATCTTCCCCTAAAAGCGTGCTTAAATCGAATTTTCCCCCACCTTCAACGTGATTGTTAGTAATTATGTAAAACCTTCCGTCATTAGGATCTTTGTTTACTTTTGCAAGCATTGTTGCAGTTCCGCGTGTGAATCCGAAAGTTCTTGCTCAAAGATTTTTCGCTAGTGTAAAACTTTCAGGGTTTCATCCTTTATGTAGAAATTCAAAATCTTGGAGATAACCGTTATGAAGTTTATAAGAAACATTCTGATTTGGGTTATAATTGTCTAAATTATAAGCTTTTTGTTCGCTAAAAAACGTAATCGGTTGTTCTTCACGGGTAAAATCAATGTTTTTATAGTCAAACTGGTTAGTTTTAATACCAAAATTTTCATTTTCAACATTATTTGTATACTGAATGTGAATTCTTGCTCCAGCTTTATGTAAAAGAAAGGCTTTTTTTGGATCAAAACTATCAAATTCAGGACTAGAATAAAATTTTGCACCTTTGCCAACATGATTAGTTGCATCATCGACAACTAATCCGTATTTTGGATCTTTTAGTCAAAATTGAAATTCAATTCCTTGATTTTTAATATATTTTGCTGTCAAAACAAAGGCAATATCATCAAGTTTTTTCTTTGTTTTTTCAAAAAACACGTCTTTTGTTGTTGAATTTATTGTAATTAGTTCACCTTTTACTAACTTTTCAAAGTCAAAATCGAAGTCAAAACCACCTTTTATTTCCCGTTTATGCCTTTTATCTCATTCACCTTTGATTCGAATTAGTCTTTCTGAATTTTGAACAAGAGCATTTCCAAAAAGTTGGATTTTCAGTTTACGATTTTGCGCATTATTTTTCAAAAAAGTTTCTTTTATGTATTTTTCCTTTAAAATTCAAGAGGCTTTTCTTGTTTCTGGATCATAATTTCAGTATAAATCTTTATAATAAGGTTCAATTTCACGACTACGAATTACACTGTTTTCTGATTCAAAAACAGTAATTAGTGGATCTTTTGTGTCTAAATCAAGTTGATTTTCGAAACTTTTACTTTCAGAATTCCCTAAAAAGTATCAAGTTGAACCTTTAAATTCAGTTTTTCCATCTTTGTATTTCAAACGGAAAAAGTCTTTATCTCCTAAAGTTTTTATCTCTAAAAATTTAATTGAATCCTTTTTAATTTTAAAGTGATTATAATTTAATGCCGCTTCCTTTATGTCAAAGAAATTGCTAAAAGTACTATCATTTAGGGCATCTTTTGAAATTTGATTTTGATTTTTTCGAATTAAATCACTAAATTTAATACGATTCAAAATTACTTCAGGGTACAATTTTGTTTTATAATCATTTTCAAGATTCTGTAATTTAATAGTTTTTTTGCTACTATAACGAATGTTTGTATTTTGTTTGTTAATGAATCCAAGTTTAAAAGTCATTTCACCTGGAATATTTGTTGTTTTTACATCATAATAGTAAATAAAATAATTTTTTACTATTTTATCAGTGTCAATTGAAATTTTGGGATCAGAATCTAAAAATATCTGTTTTTCAATAATTTTTGGCAAAATTTCATCAGTATCATCAATTTTTTTATCCTCTTCATCAATTTCAGGTTTTACCTGTTTTTCATCAAAAAGATTCTCATTTTCCTTATTAATTTCCACTTTGTTTTGTAAATTTAGTACATAATTTAGAAACAATTCCGCATTTTGCTCGACAATATCTGCCGGATCGACAAGTCGATATTTAATATGTTTACGATTTTTCCGATATCATTCCGCATTTACTTTGCGATATTCAAAATGGCGACTGTTAATTTGATTAATTATTTGCTTATCTTCATCAGAAATTACGTTGGTTTTTATAGTACTTTCGCCATTTCGGGGCAAAATTTCAGTGTTAGAAATTGGCAGAAAATCTTCGTCACTAAATTTTATTCCGTTTTTCGGTTTAATATCTTGATATCTTGCTGGTAGTCAATGAGAAAATCTAATCGCTTTATCTCTTTTAAAAAGTGGAACTCTTTTAAATCCATCAGTGATAATTGGTGCTTCGATTCCATCTTTTTTGTACCAGAAGAAAATTTGTGCCTGACCTTTTAGGTTATCTTTTGAAATTAATTCTTTTGCAAAAATTTCGTATTTACCAATTTTTGCAAAAGAATAAAGACTATTTAATTTTGCAATTATTTCCTCATTTGTTTTACCAACTAAAGAAACTTCGCCGTGAGTGTGTTTAATATCCTTAATTTGTGTATTTTTTAATAATTTTTTCCCACTTTTATCATTTAGAATTTCTAAAATTAGATCTAAATCTGTCTTGTCTTTTTCAGTTTGAATCCCCTGGATGAATTTTTCAGGACCAAAATCTATGCTTATTTCACGACTTAGCTGACCTTTTTTAAATAGTAATTTTAAAGTAATTGTCTGTCTTGCGGCCGAGGTTGCAACTCTTCTAACTTCGCGGTTAATTTTAAAATTTGCAAGTTCAACTGTTGTTCCCTCAGGAACTTGATAGTCAAAAAACTCTTTGTTTTTAAGGATCTTTTCAAAAATTTTATCAAGATCAGATTTACTTAATTCATCAGATTTTTTTGGTTTTTCCTGACCTAAATAGGAAACACGCACCACTTTTGGGTGTCTGTCAAGAGTTTTAAATTTCTTGTTTTGATCAATTTGTCCGGATTTTTGCAGTTCCTCAAGTGCTGGTTTTAACAAGAATTTATAAAATCAGTAATTCCCGACACCACCACCGCCAACAGGTTCTTCAACTTGTCAGAAATAATCTAGTTCATTTTTTGATCTGCTAAAATCATAATCAGCATAATTTGGGTCAGTTCAGTAAGTTTCTTTAAACAAACTTGAATTTTTAAAAGCTTCAGTATATCTAATTTTAACAGGAAAAGTATCAATTTGTTTAAAATTTAACTGATTTTTTGATTTAACTTTAATTTTTTTGATAATTTGATTGTTAAATTTGATGTTTAAATCTAAAAATAATTTATTATCATTACTAAATTCAAGACGATTTTTATTTGCAAGTTCGACTGTGAAATAATTTTTTAAAACTGACTTAATTTGGACAAGATTTTTACTAATAAAATCAAGTAGATTATTTTTTTCAAAAAAATTCTTCTCAAATTCACGAAATGCTATATAGTTTATCTCAAAATAATCATCAAGGGAATCGATTTTTAAACTAGAAACAAGCGAATTAATATCGATATTATTATTTTTAACTAAAAGGTTTTTAGTTAAAAATACTGTTTTTGAAGGGTCTTTTTTTGATTTTGCACGATATTCTAAAATTAAATTGTTCTTATCCTTTTCGTCTAATTTTAAATCTGTTAAGGTAAAATCAATGTCAGAATTTTCTGTCTCTTTTAGTCAAAGCTTAGCATTTTCAAGCGTAAAAGATGCTGAACTTAAGTATTTTTTAATGCTATAGCGATCAAGTCTTTCATTATCTAGACTAACTTTTAGTTGTTGTTCAGCTTCGGATTTAAATTGAACTAAATTTGGATCTAATTTTTTTGGAGTTATTTTTTCGGCTAGAACATCGTTTTCAGATTTTACTTTTGAAATCAAATTAGAAAATAAACTAACTTGTTGAGCAAATTCTGAAGATGAAACTGCTAAATTTTTATAGTCAATTTTATCCAATTTATGATAATTATCCAATTTTTGTTTAATTAAGTTATTGTTTGCATCAAGTAAATTTTTATTTTCTTGGGTGGTAAGTGAATTTTGTTTTAAAAATTCAAAATTTTTTAACTCTAGTTTATAAGTATCAAGTGAATCGGCTAGTTTTAGAATTTCAGAACCAATTTCTTGAATTCCAGAAACTAAAGTTTTTGAATCGGCTAGTTTATTAATGTTAATTAAAAAATTTTGGCTAAATTTATCAGTTTTTAACTGATAATTTAGTCGATTTTTGGCAACTTTTAGTCTTTGATTACCATTTAATCGCCTTAATTCAGATTCGATATTATCTTTTCTAGTTAGCATACTTGAAAGAAAAAAGTACTTGTTTTTAGCGACTAAATTATCATTAACAAGTTTATTCTCAAGATTTAAAACGCTAGATAAGTCCATAAAATCATCAAGAATTTGTTTGTTTTCCGAATTTAGATAATTAGGATTGCTGTTTAATGTTATTTTTTTAACCTTCAATTTTGCAAAATAATCACTTAATTCGTTAAGATTTGTTGAAATTCCTTTGATTTGATTAACCTGAAATTCTGTTAGCGAATTGTTGACTAAATTTCCCAATTCTTGAATAATCCCATTTGATAAATTGGAAAATTTTTTAACTTCTTCACTAGTTTTTTTCTTTAAATTAATTAATTTTGTGTTTTTTTTGCTTTCGGGAGTAATAATTTTATCTAATCCTGATTTAATTTTTTCAAATTCTTTAATTGAATTTGAAAAATCATTGACAAGATTGTTAGATTTTAACTTTGAATCAAATTCAGAGACTAAATTAGTAAAATTTTGTGTTTTTACTTTGGAATATTCAGTTTTTATTGATTTTATTTCTTTAATTAAACTTTCAAGTGATACTAATTCTGAAGCAAAATCGCTTGTGTTAGCATCTTTTGCATAAAGGGAATTAAAAATTTTGAGAATTTCTGACTTTTTCGATCCTAAATTATCAAGATTTGCGTATTTGATAATTTTGTTAAATTGACTAAATTTTAATAGTTCAAATTTATAATTTTGTACTATTTTTTGAAATTCTTGTAAAATTTCAAAAATTTCACTAGAAAATTTATCTAAATCTTGGTTTAAATTAGTGGATTTTAAAATTCCAAGATTTAAATTTGTAAATTTAGTCTTTAAATCCTCATACTTTTTGCTATTTTTAGCAAGAAATTCATTAAAATTATCTTTTTTGATATTAACATCGAATTTACTAGATAAAATAAAAGTTGAATCATAATTTTGTACAAAATTAGCAACTTTGGCAAAATAAACTTCAGTACTAAATTGTTGAACTGTTAAATTCAAGTTTTTGCGAAATGCACTTCTAATTTTTTCAGGAAAAGTAGGAAACTGCGCAAAAAGATTTTCTAATTGAATTTTACCTTTCATTGCATCAGTTCTAACATAATTAAGGGTTTCGGTTGTGCAAGAAATTGTTATGAGCGGAAGAAAGCTAGCAGAAAGTAAAAAAAGTGCATTAGTTTTCAGTTTTTTAGTTTTAATGATAGCCTCCCTATTAGGAAAAAGTAATACTTTTTTACTAAATTATAATACAAAATTCTAACTTTGAGGCGGATTGGTGAAAGGTTTGAAAATTAATTATTCTAGAAAAAATTATAATTTATTAAAAGGTGACCCACAACTTTATTTAAACCTGTTTTTAGTTTTTCCTTTTGTTTTCATATTAGCACATCTTTTGGATTTTAGAATTTTTTTATAAAGTTGTTAGTGTATTTCCGAAAGCAAAAACAAAACCGCCTACAAGGAAAACAAGACATAAAATTATGTGCAGATTATATTTGGCTCGTTGTCAGGCAGGCAAATACATTCCGGTTTTTTCATAACTCAAATGCTTTTTAGTTGGATTTTCTTTTCTCCAGTCCTCCATTTGTAATTCTTTATATTCTTTAATTTTTTTTCTTGTATATTTATGAAAAGAAATTGAAATTATTGCAAGAACAAAAAATATAACCGAGAGCGAAATTAAAACTGACTGAGGAAGATCAATAACTCTAATCCCTGAATAAAATGGACTTGTTTTCATATTATTTTTACTTTAAAGGCACAAAACTTCACTATTTAATAGTGCATAATTTCTTTTCTTCTTCAGTGTGCTCTTTAATTTTTATTGGATATTCATTCCCTAGTTCATCAAGATGAATTAGATCATAATGTTTAAAAATCTTATCTGTAACTCGTTTAGAAGCTACTGTATCTTTGCTTATTTCAATAAATCGTAATGTAAATCTGGTATCTATATTTTTGCCACATTCCTTTGAGATTCCAGAAATAAAAAAATACCTTCCATTTTCTTCTGTTTCTGTAAAATCATCTTGGATTTCATAGTTTTTTTTCTTGAGAATAACACCCTTTTTAATTGCTATAATTGGTTTGCAACCTGTTGGAATAGGTTTTGTAAAATCATTCTTATAAAGCAATAAGTTCTGGCTATTATAATTATTTTCATCTAATAAATCATTGTTATTAGAACCAAATTTAGTAAGCGCTGAATTCACTGGAATAGATTTATAAGTTTCTTTTCCTTTTTCATATACTTTGTATACAAGCGAGTAAAGTGAGCGTAGATCGTCCTTATAAGATTTTCCTCCATCGTGTTTGCTAAGCATTTTAAATTGAATTGGGATTGAATCATATTTAATTATTCGAATATTTTTATAGTATTTTTTAACAATTTTTGGCTCACCATAAAAGGTTTGTTGGTTTAAAGGCTCAAGTTTATAATATAAAATTTTCCCAATTGCTTTTGCTGCATCAATTTCATCAATTAGTTCAGGTTCTTTTTTTTTTAAATCATCTATATATTTGGCAAAAGCATCGCCTTTTTCCTTATATTTAAAAAAAATCTCTTTTAGTCTTTCAAATTCAACCTTATGTGATTCAGCCATTAAAACTTTATATTTACTTTCTTCCGTACCAAACGGGTTTATGAAATATTTTTCTAATTCTTCGTTGGTAGAATTTAGTAGATTTATTTTATTAATCTTAAAATATTTGTTTTGATTCTCATCAAATTTAAAACCACATAAATTTTCATTAGAAATCTGACAATTTAAAATAGTGCGTAATTTACGTGAAAATTTAATAGGAATCTCATTTTTTGCAATAGTACATTGTTCTAAAATTTTGTTTTTTAGTTCATCAATTTTAGCAAATTTTTCGATTTCAAACTTTGGTTTTCTAACAATTTCACCTGTACGAACATTAAGTTTATGATCTTCATCATAGTTCTCAAATGAATTATCAGAAATAGTTAAAAGATTGGCAAGTTGCCGATTTTCATTTCCAATAATTGCAACAATTGCGGCATCAACAGCGTGATGTTCGTTATTTTCCCGTCTTTTTTTGATGACTTTTTTGTGAGTACTTTCATCTTCTTTTGCATTATTTTCAAAAATTTCGTCTTTGGAATAACCAGTTTTTCCACGGAAATATCTAGTAACATGCCCTTTAATTGTTGCAACTTTTACTTTATGAATTTGAGATTTTTCATCTAAATATTCAAAATGTTCATTATTTTGGAAATGGTCACGGAGTGCATGATAGAATAATTTTGTCGAATATCTTGTATCATTTAAGTTTCGTGCGATAAATTCTGCATGATATTGATCAAAATCTTCTAATGTTAATAAACGATATTTTTTTTTTGAAGAATCTTTATCTAAATCGACATAATCAGTGTTATTTTTAGATTTAATACTATCAATAAATAATTCCTTAACTTTTTCTAAATATTTCTTAAAATATTCTTCTCCTTTTTTTCTGGCATATTTACTTGCAATTTCTTTTCTTTTTTCTCCATTTTTAGCTCTTAATGTAAGAATTTTATTTGCCTGGGAGTTGTCATAAGACATTGAATAGGGAATTATGTGGTCAATTTCGTAATTTTGACTTTTTTCAATAAGGTCATTAATTTTAATTTCTCCTTCATCAGACGAATCAAGGTCATAAAGATCAAGTTTTTCTTGTTGATAGTAAAGTCTTAATTTGTCAAATAGTGATTTAGATTTTGATTTTAGTTGCTCGAAAGTATAACCCTCTTCTTTTAAATTAAGGGCTTCAAATAATTTCTTATCTTTTTCTTTTGATTCTTTGATAGCTTTATTTATCTTGTAAGTAGTTTTTTTATCATTTTTTGTGCGTGGACTTTCGATAATTATTGCATCAATTTGATAGTCTTTTGAGTATTTTTTAATGATTTGATTTAGAACTAAAATTGCTTGTTCAAAGGTGTTTTTAGTTCCTGGGGATATAATTTCATCTTCAAAAATTCGTGGATTTAGGTACTTGGATTTTTTATTCACCTTTTTAATTTTATTTTTTTCTTCTTCTCATGTTTGTCTAGTTTCTAAATCGTTTCATTTTAAAAATTCAGAATTTTTATTTTGACTAATCATTTTAGGAAGAAAAAAATGAATTGCTTTTAGGGATAAATTTCCAATTTTTTTAAAATTTAATTTTTCTTTAAATAGTGAGTCTAGGAATTTTTCCTGTTTTTCCGGTATTATTTGAAATTTGCTGAAAATACCTTTTTCTTCTAGTTTTTTTAATACTTCATTTTTTTCACGAGCTTTATCGTGATCGACTATTGCACAAATTTTGTCTAAAAAGGGCAAAAATTCTACTAAATTATTAGATTTTACTTGTTTAGCATTTGATGAATGCGAATAAATTATTTTTAGTAATTTATTTGTTGTTTCTAATTTAGTTGTTGGTTTTGCTTTAATAATGTCTCTTCCTTGAATAGAATCATCATTAGTGATATCAGTTTTTTCAAGACCAAAATCCGCAAGGATAATTTTTATAATATCATCTTCAATTGAAGCATCTTTATTTTTTTTATTTTTTCTTGCTTCTAATAATTTATCAAGTAGAAAATCGCGATCTTTTGTTTTTAATTGCCAATTCTTCCCGTTTTCTAATTTTAGTTCTGAACTTAAATTAATTAATTGATTCAGAAGATTAAAAATTTCATATGATGGATAATTACTTGAAACTCTACTTTCTTGAACAAAAAACGAACACTTTCCAATAGTTTTATCCCAGATGTTTTCATATTCAACAACTTTTCCGGTCTCATCTATTTCAAAAACACCATATTTACTGATACTATTTTTTGATCCTGGCCCTTTTGCATAATCTCGGACTGAACTAAAAATATCTAAAAATTTTTTACCAAATTCGTAATCTATCTCTTGAATTTCAAAAAGTTTACTAATTTCATTTCTCCAGTGAAGATTGGAAAAATTATATCCATATTCACTCACTAAACCATAAGAATTAAAAAACCCATTTTTCTTGAAAAATCTGTCTAATAAAATACTTGGAAACTCACTTCCCTTATATTTTGAGGCAAATTTTTTATTTTTTTTCTTTTCTTCTTCGCTATTTTGTTCTATATCATAAAAAAAACCACGATTTTCGAGATAGTCATGCAAAATTCAAACTAACTCTAATTTTTCAATTTTAGAATTAAGAGCTTTTATTTTCAAATCGAGAATATTCGGATATTTATTCGCACAGTTTCTATAAATTTCAGTAAATTTTTCCTCGATCTTCTTATAATTTTCAACATCTTTTTTATCAATTCTGCTAATTTGACTAGTATTTTCAAGTCCAAAAAGTTCTTTATATTTCAAAATCAAGTTCATAAATTTTTGATTTCGATATGCTTTTCGTCGAATATTCCTCCTAGTTGAACGGTGTCCACGCCTTTTTTGTGCTGTTTTTCTTTCTTCAAATAGCCGCGATCCTCAATTAAGAATTTTACTAGTATCACTTTCGATAATTGCTCATCCAACAGATGCAATTCCAAGGTCAAAACCGATAGTTATATGTTTTTTGCCCATAATTTTCCTTAAATTTATTAATTTTTTAATTATTTTTAAAGGTAGTTTTAAAATTATATTAGATAAATTTTACCAAAAATTGAACATTTTTTTTATTTTTTACAAATAAAAATAAAAAAAATTATTGAAAAAAGTTAAATTTAAATAATTTTAGCAAAAAAATTTATTTTTTTTCAAAAAATAAAAAAACCCCACAAAGTGGGGAAATTCGACAGCATAATGCGTCTTATTTTTGTGCGACAATTTCTTATTAGAGTAAAATTTTATTCGCATACTAACGTATGCAAAATAAATTATACTATATTTTTTAGTTTTTTTCAAAAAAAAAAAAAAAAGCGAGCTCTTTATGAAAAAAATCATTGAAATTAGCGAATCTGAGTATGTCTATCTTTTTCTAAATAACATTATTATCAAAAAGGATAGTGAAAAATTTGTTTTCCCAATTGATTCAATTGATGTGTTAATCTTTGAAAACGACAGGACAACACTGTCAATTCCCGTAATTAACGAACTTGTTGAAAAAAAGGTTAACATTATCATTTGCAAAAACCACCTACCGCAGTCACTAATCATTCCATATAACGGCTATTATAATAATAAGGTGTTCCAAGAGCAAATAAAATGAGATATTAGTTATAAAACTAAAACTTGACAGGAAATAATTAAGCTAAAAATTCAAAGATCACTAAATCTTTTAAAAGCAATTAAGAAAATTAGTTTTGAAGATGAGACAAAAATGCAAGAGTATTTTCACGAAGTTCAACCTTATGATATAAATAACCGCGAAGGCCACGCTGCTAAATTGTATTTCAAAATTTTATTTGGTAAAAATTTTATCCGCGATCATGATGGCAGCGATAAAATCAACATTTTACTAAATTATGGCTATATGGTCTTGCTAAGTTATGTTGCAAGGATTCTTTGTGGCAAAGGACTTGATAATCGGCTTGGAATTTATCATAAAAGTTTTAATAACAATTTTCCACTTGCCTGTGATTTAATGGAACCTTATCGTTATTGAGTTGATCATATTGTCTATAATCATATTAATGCTGAATTTCTTAGCTTTCAAGATTTTAAGGAAACACTTTTTAAATCATTTGCCCAACATATTGAATATAAAGGAAAACAAATTAAATTTAGTAAATATATTGAATTTGAAATTATGGACATTCTTAATTTAAAAGAAAATCAAAAGGAAAATACTGCAGAAAGTGATCAAAGTCAATACTAGAGAAATGCGGATTTTACTGATGTATGACATTTACTATGAAAATGAAGAAGATAATAAACTTTATAATAAATTTATTAAAGAACTTTATAAACTTGGATATATTAGATTGCAATATTCAATTTATTCAAAAGTAATTCCGACTCACTTGCAATATAATAGCGAAAAAAAGAAATTATTAAGAATTATCCCCAAAAATTCTAATGTCAGAATTGTGATGCTAACTGAAAAACAGTACCAAAACATCGAAATTCTTAACGGCACAAAGTCTAAAAACGAAATTTATAATTTAGAAGAGGATTATATTAAATTATAATGCTAAAATTTTTTAATAACCTTAATAACATAGTCGAACTTAAAACTAATATAAAAATTATTGAAACTGAGAATACTGACCTATTTTTAGCCGATCTTTTTAAATACGAATACGAAGCCGGGGCTAAAGTTTTTGAACTAAACTCAAAAACTATTTCAATAAAAGATGTAATTTTAATTTCTAATTTAACAAAATTTTCCGATTTTTTTAGTCTTAGCACTAAAAATTGACTTGGTGATTCAATAATTAATAATGAATATTGAGCTGAGAGTCTCTTTTTTAGAAACGAAAATATTGACAAAATTGTTGCTAATATCAATGAAAAGCTAGGGTTTCCATTCCTAAATTACGAAATTGATAATACTAAATTGATCAAGGCAGTTTTTAGTGTTGAAACTGACATCTTAATAAATCAGCATAACTTTGAAAATTTAATTAATATTATTTTTAGCACTATGAAACATACGCTTATAATTTTAAAAGATCTTGACTATATAAAATTAGATAAACTTTTTAAATATTCAAGTCTAACTTTTTTAATATTAACTAATGATTTTACAAAATATATTTCAAAATTTAGTGAACTTGAACTGATTTCATTTTATTCAAATAAAACAGTTGTAGATGTTATTGATAATTTACCGATAATTCGCTACTTTGAAAATATTAAAAATAGTCCAATTGATGAAAATGAGTTGATTTATAATTCTGAAGAGGAAAAATTAGTTGCAAAATTGGATTTTTACAAGATAAAAACTAGTTTTTTCAAGTAACCACATCTTTCTGAAGTGATTTTTGGCTTAAAAAAAGAAAAAAAATTACCTTTTTTCTTGTAAATGAGGTTTTTGTGCTGTACAATTTCTTACTAGAGTAAAACCAAACCCCCAACCTAATCTTAACAGCTTTAGTTTTTGTGCTGTACAATTTCTTACTAGAGTAAAACAAACATATCACCTTTTACCGTAAACAATTTGTTTTTGTGCTGTACAATTTCTTACTAGAGTAAAACTAAAAGTTAATGAATATAATATTGGTATTAGTTTTTGTGCTGTACAATTTCTTACTAGAGTAAAACCTATTAAATACAGTAACGATAATAGCGGTAGTTTTTGTGCTGTACAATTTCTTACTAGAGTAAAACAATGTTTATGACTTAAACAAAAAAACTTTTGTTTTTGTGCTGTACAATTTCTTACTAGAGTAAAACAATGTTTATGACTTAAACAAAAAAACTTTTGTTTTTGTGCTGTACAATTTCTTACTAGAGTAAAACTTACCTCCGCCCAGATGGACACACTTGTTAGTTTTTGTGCTGTACAATTTCTTACTAGAGTAAAACAGGTAATAACAAAATAAGTTTTGTAACCCTGTTTTTGTGCTGTACAATTTCTTACTAGAGTAAAACTTATCCGAGTTTTTATATAGTTTTATCAATGTTTTTGTGCTGTACAATTTCTTACTAGAGTAAAACTATAATCATATTGATATTGATAAATTTATTGTTTTTGTGCTGTACAATTTCTTACTAGAGTAAAACATACTATCAAATTCTTATGTTGAGTATTTAGTTTTTGTGCTGTACAATTTCTTACTAGAGTAAAACTAAACATTTCCCCTTTTACCGAAAATAATTTGTTTTTGTGCTGTACAATTTCTTACTAGAGTAAAACTAAAAGCGCAGAACGAAACTGGTGCGGTGAGTTTTTGTGCTGTACAATTTCTTACTAGAGTAAAACGCAATAAAATCTGGGTACACCTGCTTAATAGTTTTTGTGCTGTACAATTTCTTACTAGAGTAAAACTAAATGGTTTCAGAATCTATTTCACTCCCCGTTTTTGTGCTGTACAATTTCTTACTAGAGTAAAACAATTCAGAATTATGATAACTTTGCTGTTATGTTTTTGTGCTGTACAATTTCTTACTAGAGTAAAACTAATTGTTTTAAATATTCGATTACTTCATTGTTTTTGTGCTGTACAATTTCTTACTAGAGTAAAACCGTGAAATTGAGTCTATGTTAGACCCAGATGTTTTTGTGCTGTACAATCCTGAATTTCCCAGTTACAAACGCATAATTATAAAAGACCTCCTAATTTAGGTGATCTTTTTAGAACTTAACGTTATTTCATAACAATTTTTTCGACTTATAACCCGGATTTTTGTCAAACATTACTAGCAAAATACATTTCTAGTCGCTTTTTATTTTTGATTAGAGGTTATTATGCATTTACAAATCAGGTTTTTTACTATAAAACTAAAAAAGAACAACTTTTTTAACATTTTTATTATTAAAATAATTACATCATAATTGTTATGAAAGGTTAGTACTTTTTTCTTATTATTTTTTAAAACAAATCCTTATTTGTTAGTGTTTTTTGATATTTACAAATTAATTATACCACTAACTGGGAAACTCAGGTACAATTTCTTACTAGAGTAAAACCGTGAAATTGAGTCTATGTTAGACCCAGATGTTTTTGTGCTGTACAATTTCTTACTAGAGTAAAACCTTGGTCTAAAAATGTTCTCTTCAAAAGACGTTTTTGTGCTGTACAATTTCTTACTAGAGTAAAACGAACGTCGTGAGACAGTTCGGTCCCTATCTGTTTTTGTGCTGTACAATTTCTTACTAGAGTAAAACCCTAGTGGTTATGAAATTCCAACTGATTCTGTTTTTGTGCTGTACAATTTCTTACTAGAGTAAAACTCCAGATTTAAGACCAAATTTAATGATTGTGTTTTTGTGCTGTACAATTTCTTACTAGAGTAAAACTTTATCTAAATTAGAATAAAGGAGCAAATAGTTTTTGTGCTGTACAATTTCTTACTAGAGTAAAACACTGACAGAAAATATCAAATCCCGGAATATGTTTTTGTGCTGTACAATTTCTTACTAGAGTAAAACGAAAACTGCTGGACAAAACAGCGCATACCCGTTTTTGTGCTGTACAATTTCTTACTAGAGTAAAACCAGTATTTCAAAGACTTTTTTAGCATGATGGTTTTTGTGCTGTACAATTTCTTACTAGAGTAAAACCCCTACAGACTGCAGGTATAAACTCTTATTGTTTTTGTGCTGTACAATTTCTTACTAGAGTAAAACTTTGGTTTTAATGAAAAGTTTTTAAAACTAGTTTTTGTGCTGTACAATTTCTTACTAGAGTAAAACTTTTAAAGACCATAAAAAACCAGGTGACTATGTTTTTGTGCTGTACAATTTCTTACTAGAGTAAAACAAGTATAATTATTTCCTGTTGGAATTTCACGTTTTTGTGCTGTACAATTTCTTACTAGAGTAAAACTCCGGCGATAAAGGAAAATTCCGCCAATTCGTTTTTGTGCTGTACAATTTCTTACTAGAGTAAAACTTGAGCAGCGCTTTATTACGACCCGGGGACGTTTTTGTGCTGTACAATTTTTTACTAGAGTAAAACGAAGTCATAAGTTTTAATAATTTACGAAAATATTTTTCTTTTTATTAATTTTTGGTATAATTTTAACGCAATACATAGAGATAATAACTGTCATTTTTTTGACTTAATTTGTTATTTGAATGTATCTTTCAAGTATTGCCCCTATTTTTAAAAGAAAGGAGAGCAAAATTGAATAGTTTTCGTAAGAAAAAAGTTGAAACTGTTGCTGAAATTGAAAAGTTACTGACTGATTCTTCTTCGCTTGCGATTGTTGAATACCGTGGACTTACTGTCGCTGAATTACAACAACTACGTCAAGAGTTTAAATCTTCTGGCGTTTTTTCTAAAGTATACAAAAATCGTCTTTTCAAAATTGCAGCTGAAAATTCAGGGTATTCAAATCTTAAAAGCGATTTAATTGGTCCAAATTTATTCGCTTTTGGAACAACAGATCCGATTGCGCCTGCAAAAATAATTGCAAAAAACGCAAAAGAACAACCACTTTTAATTCTCAAAGGTGGAATTTATGAAAAAGCAGTTGTTTCTAGCGAAGAAAATACTGTTATCGCATCACTTCCAAACTATACAGAAGCAATTACAATGCTAGCTTCTGCGCTCCAAAGTCCATTAAAACAATTGGCTTTTGGTCTTAAATTATTAATCGATGAGCAAAAAATAACCGCCTAAGAAAGGGATAGAAATGGCTAAAATTACAAAAGAACAATTTATTGAATCATTAAAAGAGATGTCAATTAAAGAAGTTATGGAATTTGTTGATGCTCTTAAAGAAGAATTTGGTGTTGATCCGTCTGCCGTTGCCGTTGCCGCCGCTCCAACCGCTGCAGCCGAAGTAAAAACCGAAGTTAAATTAACATTAAAATCAGCTGGACAACAAAAAGTTGCCGTAATTAAAGTAGTTAAAGACTTGTTAGGATTAAGTTTAATGGAAGCTAAAAAACTTGTTGATGCTGCTCCTTCCGTAATTAAAGAGGCAATCAAACCCGAAGAAGCTGAAGAATACAAAACTAAACTAGTTGAAGCTGGGGCAGAAGTTTCTATTGACTAATTTTTTGTCAAAAAAAATTGCAAATTAACATAAAAAAGGTGTGTAAACACCATTTTTATTTATTTTCTTATTAGAAATAAGAAAATATCCCAGTCAACTTTTTCCTTATTTTTTTAAAAGTTATTAAAAAAATTTCTGTTTTTTCTCTTTTCTAATATAATTTAAAAACTTATGGAAAAAATTAAAAAGGGGTGAAAAAATGAACCACTTATACAATTTAAGATCATATGGAATCGGCACTGACCGACGTTTTTATGGTAAAACAAACAACACTTTGGAAACTCCAGATTTTCTAGATTCACTCCGTGATTCTTTTGATTGATTTATTTATTCAGGAATTCCGCAGGCTTTTGAGAAAATTTTTCCAATTGTTTCTTCAAATGGGAAATTAGAAATTAAATTTCGCCCTGATTCACTTCGGGTTGAAAAACCTGAAAACGAATATTTAGCGATCCGTGAAGCAAAAATTAAAGGAAAAACATACGCTGCCAGAGTTTATGTTACTTTAGTTAAAATTCAAGTCGAAGATGGAGAAATGGAAGAGCAAGAAATTTTGCTTTCCGAGTTTCCATTTATGACTCAAGGCGGAACTTTTATCATAAATGGCTTTGAAAAAGTTATTGTTTCACAATTAATCCGTTCACCAGGTGTTTGTTTTCGTGAAAATGTGCGGAATCGACAAGCCGATGATCTTTTTAACAAAGTGGAAATTATTCCGCAATTAGGTTCATGAATGGAAATTTTCCATAAAGTTACAGGGAATCAAGTTGATACTGTTAAATTTCGTGTTGATAAACATAAAAATATTCCGTTGATTGCGTTTTTAAAAGCGCTTGGATTCACTAACGAAACAATTCGTAAATATTTTGGTAGTTCAGTTGAACTTCAAGAATCAATTCGAAAACACAAAATTGATTCAATTGAGGACAATTTAGAACTAATCTACCGAATTATTCGCAAAGATGACCGTGTAACCGAAGAGGGACTGAAAAATTTAATTCCGTCAATTATTTTCAATGAAAGACGTTATAATTTATCGGCAACTGGGCGTTATATGCTCAATTCTAAACTTAATTTAATTGACCGAATTTCACAATCCTACCTTGCCGAAGATATTGTTAACAAAAAAAAGCAAACTTTATACAAAAAAGGTACTTATATTACTCGTAAAATTGCGCTTGAAATTCAAGAAAAATTCAATAACTCTGAAATTGAACTTTCAAAAATTGAAGGTGTTGATTCATCAATTTATGCTCGCCAATTACAAATTAGTCGTAATCAAAATTTAGGCGAAAGAATCTATGTCGCAATTGTAAAAGTTTGACCAAACAAAAAAGCAATGTTGCAAGATAGCGAACCTATTAATGTTATTGCAACTGATCCAAATTTAACTGAAACAACTTTGGTTTTATCAGATATTATTGCAATTGTTTCTTATTATTTCAATTTATTACACAATTTAGGAAAAAACGACGACCCTGATTCGCTAATTAACAAACGAATTGTAAGTGTTGGCGAACTTTTACAGAACCAATTTTTAATTGCTTTAACTAAAATTGAAAAAAATAGTAAAGAAAGAATTTCATCAAAATCTGACCTTTCACAGTTAACAGTAAAATCTGTTATTAATAACAAACCGATTTATAACCAATTTAAAAATTTTTTCAACTCATCAAAACTATCACAATTTATGGATCAAATTAATCCTCTTGGTGAAATGGCAAACAAAAGAAGAGTTACTTCTCTTGGTCCTGGAGGTCTAAATCGTGATACCGCCCAATTTGAGGTTCGGGATGTGCACTCAACTCACTACGGTCGAATTTGTCCTGTTGAAACTCCTGAAGGTCAAAACATCGGTTTAATTCTTAATTTTTCTGTTTTTTCAAAAATCAATAAATACGGTTTTATTATCACCCCTTATTATAAAGTAACAAATCGCGTTGTCGATTTTAAACAAGTTCATTGACTTACAGCCGCGGAAGAATACGGACTAAGTTTTGCCCAATCTTCAATCGAAATTGACAAAAAAAATAGAATTGTTGCTGATAAATTAACAGTTCGAAAAAATCAAACTTACCTTGTTCTTGACTCAGAACAAGTCGATTATATCGATGTTTCTTCAATGCAAATGACTTCAATTTCAGCATCAGCAATTCCTTTTTTGGAAAATAACGATGCTAACCGTGCGCTTATGGGTTCAAACATGCAACGTCAAGCAGTGCCGCTTATTAAATCAGAAGCACCGCTTGTTGCAACTGGAATTGAATCTGATATTGCCCGCTTTTCAGCAACCAATTTACGCGCAACCGTTAGTGGAAAAGTAGTTTTTGTCGATTCAAAAAAAGTCATTATTAACGATGGCGAATCACAAAAAATTCATTATTTACGTGCTTTTGAAAAGTCCAACCAAGAAACACTAATTTTACAAAAACCAACAGTTAAAGTTGGTGATGTTGTCAAAAAAGGACAACTAATTTGCGATGGTCCTTCAACTGACAACGGTGAACTTGCCCTTGGAAAAAATGTTCTTGTTGCTTTCAGCACTTGATATGGTTATAATTACGAAGATGCCATCATTTTAAGCGAAAAGCTCGTAAAAGACGATGTTTTTACCTCAATTCACATTCAGGAACAAACTATTAAATTCCGTTCTTCAAAAGCAGGAAACGATGTTCTAACTGCCGAAGTTCCTAATGCTTCGACAAAATCACGCGCCCATCTTGATGCTAACGGAATCGTAATCGTTGGTTCAGAAGTTGATACTGGTGATATTTTAGTCGGAAGAACATCGCCAAAAGGAGAAGATAATCCAACCGCTGAAGAAAAATTAATGGCGGCAATTTGGGGTAAAAAAGCACTTGCACAAAAAGACACTTCACTTCGTGTTAAAAATGGTGAAGGCGGAACCGTTATCGATGTTCAAATTCTTTCTCGCGATCAAGGTGACAATCTCGAAGAAGGTGTCGGAATGCTTGTTAAAATCTTGATCGCCCAAAAAAGAAAGGTTAAAGTTGGCGACAAAATGGCAGGTCGGCACGGAAATAAAGGTGTTGTTTCGATAGTTCTTCCAGTTGAAGATATGCCGTTTTTAGAAGACGGAACTCCCGTTGATGTCGTCCTAAACCCGCAAGGTGTGCCTTCGCGGATGAATATCGGTCAAGTTTTAGAATTGCACCTTGGAATGGCAGCAAAAAGATTAAATACAAAATTTGTCACCCCAGTTTTTGACGGAATTAAAATTGATACTATCAAAAGTTTGTTTGCCGAGGCAAATATTCCTGAATCAGGAAAATTCAAATTATTTGACGGAATTACTGGTCAAGCTTTTGAGAATCCAGTTTCTGTTGGTTATATGTATATGCTGAAATTACAACATATGGTTGATGATAAAATGCATGCAAGATCAATCGGACCTTATTCACTAACAACACAGCAACCTTTAGGTGGAAAATCACAAAATGGTGGGCAAAGATTCGGGGAAATGGAAACTTGAGCGCTCGAATCTTTTGGTGCAACTTCAGTTTTATCAGAACTTCTAACCTACAAATCAGATAACATTCAAGGTCGTAATTTGCTTTATAATAACATAATTTCTGGTGGAAAAATCCCTCGCCCTGGAACTCCAGAGTCATTCAATGTTTTAGCTTACGAACTCCGTGGTCTTTTAATCAAACTTGAAGTTCACAAAAAAGATCAACCTGAAGAACAAGAAGAGGAAGAAAAAGTAGCAATAGACTTTACAGAAATTCCTGTTGATTTCATTGACGAATTTGACAACGAGGGTCGTATACAACTTGAAAAAGTTGATGACCAATTCGAATTTGACGAAGAAAATGTTGATTTTGATTAAAATAAATTTCATTCTTGACAAAAAAAGAAATTGTTCCCGTTTTTAAAGGAGAATTTAAAAAATGAACACAAAAGTTTCACGACAATACGCGAAAATTTATGAAAATTCAATCGAAAAAATTTCGCTTGCTTTGGCGACACCACAAGATGTGCTTGATTGATCACGTGGTGAAGTTTATAAACCAGAAACAATCAATTACAAAACTTTCAAACCAGAGCGTGGCGGACTTTTCGATGAATTAATTTTTGGTCCACTTGTTGATTTTAAATGTTCAATTTGTGGTCGAAAATACCGAAAAGCAAACGAAAATCAACTTTGTATTACCACTAAAGAATGTCAAGTTTCAAAATCACAGATAATGTCAAAATTATCACGTCGTTACGCAATGGGACATATTTCGCTTAATGCACCGATTCTCCATTTTTGATTTTTCAAAATTGACCATTCTATTGTTGCTAAATTGCTAGGACTAAAAGTTTTTGAAGGCGACAAAATCACTTCCAACATCACTAAATCCGCGCTCGAACAAATAATTTACTATAAATCACATATAGTTTTAGAAACGGGCGGGCTAAAATCACTCCAAAAAAACAAAATTATCGACATTTCTGAAGCAGGTCTTATTTATAAAAACGCCCTTGTTGAAATTCTTGAATCCTACACCCCTGGAACCGATGAATACGAAGCAGTCGCAGATGCTTTATCCGAACTTACTGAAGTCGCATCAAGTAAAATCGGCCGTGAATACGGGATTGATTATTACGAACTAAACGAAATAATTGAAGAATTTTCACAGGCAAAAATTGCTACTGGAACTGCTGCAATCGAATATTTACTTGATAAATTAGACTTGCAAGCTGAAAAAGCTGAAGTCGAAGCCGAACTTGCAATTTTGCAAAAGCAAATTATTCATAACAAAAAAGTGGTTATCAAAAACCAAAAACGGGACAAACTCTATAAAAGATTACAGGTAATTAATGCTTTTATCAACTCAGGTCAAGATCCAAAAGCAATGATTATTAAAAATTTACCAGTAATTCCCGCAGATTTACGCCCACTTGTCCAACTTGATGGTTCCCGTCATTCTACAAGTGATTGCAACGAATTATACCGCCGAATCATTATCAGAAATAATCGGCTAAAAAGATGAAAAGATGCAGAAGCTCCTGTTATCATTATTCAAAACGAAATGCGTATGCTCCAAGAAGCAATTGATGCCCTAATTGATAACCAGAAAAAGACAAGTAACCAAGTGACAACCAAAGAAAATCGTCCTTTGAAATCAATTTCCGATTCCTTAACTGGAAAAAAAGGAAGATTTCGTCAAAATCTTCTCGGAAAAAGGGTTGATTATTCTGGTAGATCAGTTATTGTTGTCGGTCCAAAACTAAAAATGCACCAGGCGGGATTGCCGCGGAAAATGGCAGCGGTACTTTTTGAACCTTGAATTATCCGTAATTTAATTCAAGAAAAAAAGGTTGCCTCAATTAAATCAGCACGAAAAATGATTGAAGAAGAAAATCCAATCATTTGACCACACGTGGCAAAAGTCATCGAAAATAAGCCAATTATTTTAAATAGGGCACCAACTTTGCACCGACTTTCAATTCAAGCTTTTGAACCTGTACTTGTGCGTGCAAAAGCGATTCAATTACACCCGCTTGTTACCGCAGGATTTAACGCCGACTTTGACGGTGACCAAATGGCGGTTCACATTCCAATTTCCCCTGAAGCTGTTCGCGAAACTAAAGAACTAATGTTTGCTGATAAAAACATTTTAGGGCCAAAAGATGGCGAACCAATCGTTAATCCATCGCAAGATATGGTGCTCGGACTTTACTATCTTTCCCAGGAAAAAGCAGGGGCAAAAGGTGAAGGTTCTTTCTTTTCTACTTACGAAGAAATGCTAAAAGCCTATGAATTCCGATCAGTTGAACTTCACGCTCGGGTTGTTCTACCTTTTGAATCGGTTAAACCGCTTGTAGCCAAAAACATTCGTGGGCATATAATTTCAACAGTGGGGAAATTCATTCTCAACAGAATTTTCCCCGATAATTTCCCTTTCATTTTTGACCAAAAAGTTGATGAACTAGAAATTACCTACCGCGCCCAAATTAAAAAATACGTCCTTCCTTATGGAACAAATTTCCGTGAGTATATTAAAAATTTAAAAATTAACGAGCCTTTAAATAAAAAGACAATTGCCAAAATTGTTAGACAAATTTTTGATACTTACGACGGCGTTCTTGCCAAAGAAGATATTGCTCTCGTTATTGATCAACTTGATTTTGGAAATTACGAAAATTGCATTCTCATGTACGAAAAACTTCGTGATTACAAAGGTGAAAAACTTCCAATTTCACACCTTAGCAAATTAGCTGAATTTACAATTTTTGAATTCAGCCAACTTTTTAAACGTCAACAACAATCAGGCAAAACTGAAACTTACCGTGTTTTTGAAGACTATGAAAAAGTTGATCTTCTTGAAAAAATTTGGTTCAACTATAACAACATGGTGCCTTCAATTCTTGATAAAATTAAAGATTTAGGATTTCACTATTCAACTTTATCAGGAACTTCAATTGCAATTTCTGATATCAAAATCGCGCCAAAAAAACACGAATTTATCGCTGAAGGTGAAGATTATATCAATAAATTAAACACTTTTTATAATCAAGGTTTAATCACCGATGATGAAAGATATGTGCTTGCAATTGCCAAATGAACCCAAATTAAAAACGACATTCAAGAAGATCTTAGCAATTCCGTCACAAACGACAATCAAAATTCACTAGTAATGATGATGAAGTCAGGGGCAAGGGGAAATATTTCCAACTTCGTCCAACTCGCTGGAATGCGTGGATTAATGGCAAATAACGTTAAAGCACTTAAAGTCGATGCCGAAAACGAACGTGTTGTTCGTTCAATTGTTGAAGTTCCAGTTAAGTCTTCTTTCCTTGAAGGTCTAACCTCTTTTGAATTCTACTCATCCACTCACGGAGCTCGAAAAGGACTAACTGATACCGCGCTTAACACCGCAAAATCTGGTTATCTCACTCGTCGTCTTGTCGATGTTGCCCAAAACATCGTTGTAACTGCCGATGATTGCTTCTCTGATTTTGGTTTTGTGGTCAAAGATATTATTGACACAAAAACAAATACAATAATTGTGCCTTTAATCGAAAGAATTGAAGGTCGCTTTTTGAACAAAGATGTCTATGATTCTAAAGGAATTAAACTCGCAAGTGCGGGAACATTAATTAATTTACAAACTGCCAAAAAAATTGTTAGTTCTGGTGTTAAAAAAGTTGAAATCCGTTCAATTTTATCTTGTCATATCAAAAATAGTGTCTGCAAAAAGTGTTATGGTAAAGATTTAGCGACAAATCGACTCGTTTCAATCGGTGAAGCCGTCGGAATTATCGCCGCCCAATCAATCGGTGAACCTGGAACACAACTTACAATGCGTACTTTCCATACTGGAGGGGTTGCTAACGTTGAAGACATCACTGGCGGATTTACGCGTCTAATCGAACTAATCGACTCACACGAGCATCCTTGAGGTCGTCCAGCCAAAATTTCGCCTTATTATGGAACAATCACCAAAATTTCTGATCTAGCCGAAAAAAACGCGGCAAACAAAGGGTTTTTAATCTCAATTGAATACAAAACTTCACAAAACGAAAGAGCCGAACATATCGTTCGTGTCGAGCAAAGTCAGAAACTTCGTGTCCAAGTTGGTGATAAAGTTATCCCAGGACAAAAACTAGTCGAAGGTCCAATCATTCTTAAAGAATTACTGGCGATTTCTGATGCTCGAACTTTACAAAACTACCTTCTAAAAGAAATTCAAAGAATTTACCGTATGCAAGGAATTACAATTTCTGATAAGTATATCGAAATCATTATTCGCCAAATGCTTTCAAAAATTCAAATTATCGAAAACGGTGATTCTAATTTCTTCATCGGCTCAATTGTTGACATTAGTGAATACCAAGAAGTTAATGGTCAATTAATTTCTGAAGGTAAAAACCCAGCTTTTGGAAACATTATCGTCAAAGGTGCAAAACAAATTCCGCTCCTTTCTAACTCATTTTTAGCCGCTGCAAGTTACCAAGAAACTTCGAAAATCCTTGTTCATTCGGTAATTTCTTCACAAATCGACAAACTTGAAGGTCTAAAAGAAAACATTATCGTTGGACACAAAATTCCCGCTGGGACTAACTCAAATTATGAGTCAAAGTCAAAATTTGACATCCGTGATCCGTTTAGTTTCTTTATGAAAACAACCTCTCGTCAATAATAGTTTTCTAAAAACTGTATAAAAGTTAAAAAACACTGTATGAATTGGGAAAATTTAAGTAAAAATTACCTTTTTTGTAACAAAATAATCTCCAAAACCTCTTTAGATTTGGAGATTATTTTTGCAAAAATAATCGAAAAAAACGTTCAATTTATCTACTTAACCGGTTCTTACGGTTCAGGAAAAACTGATTTTGTCAAAAAATTTGCCGAAAAAATCGGTATAAAAACTAAAATCACATCTCCTTCTTTTAACTTTATGTTCTTACACGAAAAATTAGTCCACATCGATCTTGACAATTACCCTGGTGAACTTGATGAATTTCAAGACTATTTCAGTGAAAACTTCGTTTTCATCGAATGAGCAAACAAATTAAGCAAATTTGCAAAAAACTCAATTCTAATTAATTTTGAAATTCTTAATCTAGAAACAAGACAGGTTAAATTTTGTTGAAACTAATCTCAAAAAAAACCAAAAACACTCTATGTTTTCATAGAGTTTTTCTTCTTAAAAACGAAAAAACAGCAATTTCTTCTTGAAAAATATTTTTTTAATAAAAAAAATATTTAAATTCAATTATTTAAAATAAACTTTTTTATTAAACTAAAGTGCTAAAACTCACGTTTATAAACGTGAGTTTTTAATTTTGACTTTTTATTTCTAATTTAGTCTTTTAAAAATCAATTTCATATTCAAATTCCTAATTTTTTTCATTTGTTTGTGACATTTTTCTATCTATTTAATCATAAAAATAAAAATTTCAATTCTACAACAGAAGCAACAAACAGAATTATATGGTATAATTATAGTTTGCACAAGTCAATCGCAGGTATAATTAAAATAACTTTAGTTTTATAATTCTATTTTATTTATATTTGAGGAAAGTCCGCGCTAGCACTACCTGTGATGGTAGTAGTGTTCATGTTGGGTCTAATAAACCCAAGCTTAGACGACAAGTGCCACAGAGACGAGTTTATTTATTAATTTTTTATCTGTTTATATTAAATAATTGTCTAAAATTTTAAAAAATTAATAAATAAGGTGAAACGCGGTAAACTCCATGAGCTAGAAACCTAAATTTTGGTGAGGGAACCCAATTTCGGGAAATGAACTTCGATTGGGAAATTTTTTAAATACTTTTAGTTTAAAAAATTTAGACAAATGGTTGACTGATACAGAACGCGGCTTATTAGTGCAAAAAAACAGCGACTTTTACGCTGTTTTTTTTTTTTTTTTAAACAGTAAACATCTCAAAAATAAACGTTTTCATCAAAAATTGTATTTTTTTCCTTTCCTAATTATTTAAGAATTAATAATTAGGAAAGGAAGGCTAATTGATAAAAGGATTAATCCAATTAAAAAACCTAAAAAAATTGGCAAAAGGGAAAGTTCCTTTTGCTTTTTTTTAATAAAAGCATAGTCAATTTTTTGTTTTTCTGGTTTAAACCCACGTTTTTCTAGCAATTTATTTTGCGATTGGATTCTTCATCTATGATATGAAAGCGAAAAACTGCTAAACAAACCAAGTCTTAGTACAGTTGCAAGTGCAGAAATTGAAATTGCAATAAGGCCAACAATCGAAACCGCATCATATCAAGGCTTTTTTTGAACAAAAATAATGACTATCGCAACAATAATCAAAAAAATCATTCAAAATATAAAAGCCAAAATTGAACGCTTTTGTATTTTGCGACGAAAAATCGCATTAAAGAAAAATGACAAACTAAATCTCATAAAATAACCAAGGTTAACTTAAAAATAAATAGAGTTTTTAATACAATAATTATATATTAAAAACTCTATTTTTAGGTTAAGAATAGTTAAAATTAATAATTAGAAAATTAAAGCACTAATCGATATATTCTTTCCTAAATTTTTCAAAAAAAGCATTATAATCATTAACGTTTTCAGGTTTATCAAACAAAGCAAGCCCTTTGAAAGTTATACCTAAAAACTCTCTCGATGCATTTTCTTGCTTGTCAATCAAGCCTTGACGTAAAGATTTTGTAGTCCCAATTGTTAAACTTTTTGATAAATCTCAAACAAAATCATCTGGAATAGTTTCGCTCCATTTAAAAAGTTCTTTTCTACCTTTGTCTTCTTCGCTTGAATAGAAAGAAAAATTAATCACCGATTTTTTATCATCATTTTCTGTAACATTAACCGCTAAAATTATTGTTGCATTAGGATTGTTTAGAAAATCTTGTTCTTGTAAAAGTGGGTTTTTTGGGGTTTTTTTGGTAAGAATTTCAGTTTTATTTTCATTGTAAAAAAATTTCATACCACCGTTGTAAGTTGACTGTGTAAATTTAACAGTTGTAGCAACACCTTCAGAATTTCCGTTTTTTTTAGTTACTTCTTTTTGAAAATCAGCATTTATAACATTGGTTCCTTTTGCTAAAAAATGCGGCAAAATTATTAAACCTAAATTTTTATGATCTTCTTGTTCCGTTTTTAACAAAAAGTACTTCAAAAGTGGGTTTTTTGATAATTTTGTCGGTTTAAAAGCATAAAAAAGCGTTTTACCTTTGTCTAATTTTAGTTGTTTTGTTGAATCAGAATCCGTTTCAGGTTTTTCTAAACTAATTCCACCTTCAGCCAAATAAATTCCTTGATTTTTTGAATCTAAAAAAACTTTTTGACTAGATTTTTTTGATGGATCTTCATTTACTTTAAACTTTAAAGTCGGATTATTAACTGCAGTAATCGAAGTTAAAATCTCTTTCTTTTTTCCACCTTCATCTTCTTCTTTTACTTCAAAATTTGTTTTTCAATCTAAAAATAAATGCATTTTTACACTTTCCGCTAATGTTTTATATGCTGGATTATCTTTAGAAACATTATCAATTTTTGCTTCTAATTCTTCTTTTGTGATTCCTTCAGTTTTAATTTCCAATTTTAAAGTGTATTTATCTTTGAAAAAAGATGAAAGAAAAAGTGAAGTATGTGGTGGAAAATTAGTTTTTTCTAAATTTTCAAAAAGAGATTTTAAATAATTTCCCGCATTTTCTGATTTTTTAGAATTAGAACCAGTCAAAGAAACTGAATTTTTTTCAGATTCTACCGAATCTTGAAATAAAGTCGCAGAAACTTCTGTTGTTTTTGCTTCACTAGCAACTAAATTATCTTTTTTGTTAGCTGAAAAATTCAATAAATCAAAAAGTGGTGCTGCTGTTTTTGAAATATTTTTTAAATCAAGCGGTTTATTGAAAAGATGTTTGATTGTATTATCAATTGTTGATGCAAAAATTGTAACTGGTAAATCTTTTTTGATTTCAAAGTTTAAATTTTTAAGATTTTCTGCTGTTTTTGCATCAAAATTTTCAATTGCGTTTCTGAAATAACCAGAATAAACTGACTCAGTTGCATCAAATTCAAAGTCAAAATTGTAACTATATTGATTATTTTCCCCTAAATTTAGACCTAACGGTAGTTCGTCTTGGTTTTTAAAGCTACCATCAACTTTTAAAACAACAAAAACTGTATTTTCATTTTTAAGATCTTTTTTCGGTTTTTTAACAGAAAAAGTAACTTTTTTTGGCTCAAAATCAGGTATTAATGTCTTAATTTCTTCTAAAAATTTATTATTAGCATCTTGTTTTTCAGTAAATCAAGAACTAAATTGAGACAAATTAAGACTATCTAAACTAGAAGTATTAGCAAATAATTTAGCAACACTAGAGTTATTTTTTGCTAAATGTTTTGAAATTACGCTGTTAAATTCGTAGTTTTTCTTAAAGATTTCCAAAAATTTGTTTTCATATTTTTGATTTGTTTTTGGCAAATCAACAAAATTTAAACTAAATTTTTCAGTTTTTTTAGTTAACTTATCAAATAAAATCATACTTAAAATGATTTTATTCTCTTCATCGTTTACTTCAGTGAACATTATTTTTTCTGTTTGCAATTCTGGTTTTATTTCAAAATTTGAAGGCAAAAGAAAAATTGGTTCTGAATTTAATTTAAATGAAATTCCACCAAATTCTGAGAAAGTTTTATAAATTGCTTTTGTTGCATCTTTTTCAGTTTCACTAAAATTTTTAGCAAAAGATTTGTTAAATAAAATTGCAATTTCAGTTGCGGTTTTGCCCTGTAATGAATCTAATTTTGAAAGACTAATTGATGCTTCTAAATTTTCTGGAGAAAATTGAAACGATTTTTCCTGTTTTGAAAAATCAAGGTCAAATTTTGTAGTATAATTTACTGATTTACTTGAATTTGAAACATTAATTCCTAGATCTTTAAGTTTATTATCTTTTATTTGAACATCATTTTTGTTTGATGGTAAAACTATTTTAAACGTAAAATTAGGATATTTTTCACTTAATTGACTTAAATCAACTGCTTGATTTAAGTCAAAATTATAAGCTGCATCAAAATGCAAATTTAGTGCATCAAAGGCATTCAATCTTTTAGCAAATTTCTCTTTAGGTTTTAAATTAGTAACTAATTTATCAAATTCGGCACTGCTAAATTCAGTAGCACTTGATAAAATACTTGCATTTTTTGCATTTTTGTCAAAAGTTTTTAACTTTAAATTAAAATTTTCAGTTTGCACTGAAAGTCCATACGGAATTGAAACTGAAGCGCTAACAATTGCACTAATTCCAACAATTGCAAAAATTATATGCTTAAACTTTATCCTTTTCATAGTTATTTTTATCCTTTTATGAAGCAAATAGTGATTCTGGACTTTCGATTATAATAATTTTAATCGGTCTTGTCGAAATAATTTCTGGATGTTTTTTGTCATAAACATATAAAAATAAATTATACCTATCCTGATTTCCGATTTCTGCAGGAGAATTTTCAATTATTCCTGGGATTTCGGTAGGTTGAGTTGTTTCTTGTGATTTTTGTGCATCAGGTTTTTGACTATTTTTTGGTTTGTCCTTTTTAGCATAAAGCCCATAATTTTCGTAATTAAATTCAAAAAAACGACTAAATGGCAATCTTTTTATTTCATTATCAACTTTAAAAGGTTTGTTTTCAGATTGTTTTGTAGCCGCAAGTTGTAGTTGATTTAAAAAATCAGTATAATCAGATTTTTTCAAAAAAACAAACTGATCTGATGTCGGAAATTCTTTTGCAATTTCATCTAATTTTTCAACATTTTCAGATAATAATTTATTTTCATCATTAAGCGCAAGATCAAGTGTTTGTTTTCCAGTTTGGTGAACAACTGAAATTAAATTACCATTTTGATCAACAGGGCCAATATTGTATCAGTATTTCAATTTTAATTGATTTTTTTGCGATCCAAGCGCATCAACATTTGCTAAAACTGGCGTATTCTCAAGTTCAAATTGAATTTTATAATTAAAATTTTCACCTAAAGATTCTGTAAAAAGTCCTTGATCTTTTGTATAAACTAACGAATAAAATGCAGCTAAAAAATCAGTTAAACTTGTGATTTTATTTTTCTTTTTTTCAGTTAAAAAGTCGCCTTTTTTAATTGTCGAAGCCAATTGCTTAATTTGGTCAACAAAAAATTTAGCACCTAATTCGGTGTTAGTTTTCATTAAAGAAAGTGTGTTTTTAAGATTTGAATGAACATAAAAACTGTTTTCAAGTTTTTCATTTGTTATTAAATAGTCGTTATTAAATGAAAAAAGTCAGAAATCATGATTGTTTTTTTGACTTTCATCAGTTTTTTCTGAGTCAACAATTTTAATTTCAGCTAATTTTTTGAAAAAATCATTAGATTTTATATCGTCTGGCCATTGAGTTTTTTCTTTGTCAATTAATTTAAAATAACTAAGGAAGTCATACCAAAATTTGGCAACAAACTCAATATCTTTTTTTGCTAAAACTGCTAAAAAACGGTTAATTTCTTGACTATTTTCTAGAGTTCTGTTCCAAATACTTACAATACCTTCTGATTTTTTATCAGGAATTATTGTGGATTTAGCAAATTCTTCAGCGGTTGGCAATTTATAGTTATCAACCATTAATTTTAGACGGTCTTCGTTGAATCGATAACCATAATAACGTGTGTTTTCAAGCACTTTTTTCAATTTATCAAACTTATTTGACTGAAGTAAACTTAAAATTTCTTCTTTTGGAATTCCTTTATGATTTGAAATTCACTTTTCTGCTTTTGGTTCAAATTCAAACTTGGTTTTTTTAATTTGATCAGCAAATTTATCATCGTTTTTTGCTAATAATTCAAGGTTTTCAACATTTTGTGAAAAATCTTTTTCAGCAATAACTTCGTCTTTTTGATTTTTTACTTGGATTTTTCCAGCAATTTTAGCAACAATTTTGTTTTTGTCAATCGCTAATTTTGTTGAATCAGCGTCTAATTTCACGTCTAATTTTAAATATTTGGAAATTTGTGAATAATCCAGACCGGATAATTTATCATCAAATTCCACTTTTGACAAAATTGGAGTTTTAACAATTTTTGAAACTAGTGAACCTAAAAAATCTTCTCTTTCTTTTTCCGTTGCAAAAACTTGATTATTATAATAATTTAGAAAATCTCATCCGTTAACTGAATTAGCAGAATTTTGACTTGAATTTGTAGTTGGAAAATAGTCGTTTTCGGAAAATTGAGATATTTTAATATTTTTGGTAATTGATTTATCAAGGAAGATATTGTTTAAATCTAGCGCGATTCCAAAATGATATTTTGCGTTTTTAGTAAAATCTGCAGCGATTTCTTTAGCAAAATTTGGTGTAAAAGTTGCATAAAACGTTAATTTATAAACACCACGTTGTCCAGTTTTTGCAAGGTAATTCTCACCTAAAATCTGATCTTTTGTTAGTTTAATTTCATAGCGAGATTTTCGAAGACCACTTTCATCAACGAAAGCAAAACTTTCATCGTTAAGAATTTCGCCAATAATTTCTTCTAAATTGAAATATTTGTTAATGATATTTCTTGCTTCATCAGCGTTTTTTGCTGCATTTACCTTATTTTCAAAATCCTCAATTGGAATTAGTTTTGTTAATTCTTTTTTAGTTGAAAAGCGAAATTCCTGATTTGAATAAGGTCTTAATTTCTTTAATTTTTCTTCAGAAAAAGTTGCAAAATTGGAAAGTGAATAATCAGGAACGAAACTATAAGCAACTTTTTGCTTGTAAAGATCTGAAGTCGCAACTTTATTATTTGACAAATCTTGCAAAAGTCGGTAGTAAATTTCAAAAGATTGTTCTTGATCTAAAGGTTTTAAGTCAAGAATATCAAGTTTAAATCGCTTTCAGTCATAATCAGTTGCAAAATTGATCGGCAAATTAGCGTTATTTCTTTGATAAAAATCAAAAAACTGGCTAAAATCAACGCCAGTTTTTTTGGTATTGTCTTCGTTAAAAAGTTGTTTTTTTACATCAAAATAACTCGAATTTGCTGTTTGATATTGATCTTTGAGACTAATATTAGAGATCAATTTTGCCTGATTTTGAACTTGAAGTAATGGATTTGCGGTTTTTAAATTCGCAACAGTAACAAGTGGAATTGCAATTATTGCTGTAGCACCAAAAAAAGTTAGAACTAATGCAAAGATATTTTTCTTTGTCAAGATAAGATTTTTTCTAGTTCTAGTTTTATAGTTTTGCTTCATATCTATAATTTAAAATAAACTCCAAAAAAACAAAAAACACACTTAAAATGAAGGTGCGTTTTTTAAAATTATAACATAAAAAGCAGTTAGACTATTTAAACTTGAAAAAGTAATTATTCAATGTATTGTTTTCTGAATTTTTCAAAAACATCATTATATTCTTGATCAGTTTTTGGTTTTTCAAATAGAGCAAAACCTTTGAAAGTTATTCCGGTGAATGAACGAACTAATCTTTGGTTTTCGTCGATCTTTTTTTGATTATCAGATTTTGTAGTTCCAAATGTTAAAGATTTTGAAAAATCTCATTGAATGTCGGAAGGAATTTCTCGTTCTCATATAAATCTCGGAACTTTTCCTTTCTCGTATTCGCTTGAATAAAATTTTAGTTCCAAAACTGATTTTCCATTTTTTTCAACAACATTAGCAGCTAAAATTATAGTTGCATTCGCATCATTAAGAAAATCATGAAAAGCATTAAGATTATTTTTTACTTTTAAATCAACTTCGAGAGAAATTTGACCATTACTAAATTTAGGTTCTAATTTATATTCTCCATTAAATGTGTTTTGAAATCCTGCTTTTTTATGGTTAAAATTAAGAAAATTATTTTGAGGTTGTTTATTTTTCTCCTCGAAATCAGCGCCAATTTTATTAAATTGATCCATGCCTAATTCTGGTTCAATAATTAAATTAAACTTATTACCGTCATTATTAGCTTGAAGTAAAAAATATTGAATTACCATCATCCGCGACAATTTTGTTGGCTTGAATGCATAAAAAAGTGTTTTACCCTTTTCTAACTTAAGATTTTCAGTTTCTTTTTTATCTTTAGGTGTGTTTTCAAGAGAAATCCCACCTTCAGCTAAATAAATTCCTTGATTTTCGGGGTCAAGATAGACTTTTTGTTTAGACTTTTCTGATGGTTCTTTATTTACGTTAAACTTCAAATTAGGATTATTAACCGCTGTTATCGAAGTTAAAACCTGTTTTTGGCCTTTGCCTTCACCCTCGCTTTTGGTTTCAACATTTGTTCTTCAATCTAAAAATAAGTGCATTTTTACGCTATCTACAAGTGATTTATATGCGTTATTATCTTTAGAAACTTTATCAATTTCGATTTCTAATTCTTCTTTTGTAATTCCATCGGTTTTAATTTCTAATTTTAAAGTGTATTTATCTTTGAAAAATGTTGAAAGAAAAAGTGAAGTATTTGGTGGAAATTTTACCTTTTCTAAATTTTCAAAAAGGGTTTTTAAATAATTTCCCGCATCTTGTGATGATGCAGGTTTAGGAATATTAGTTGATAAAGTTGAACTTTCTGAATTTTGACTCGCCCCATTTTCTCCTGTATCCTGGAATAAAGTTGTTGAAACTTCGGCTTGTTTTGGGCTTAAAACTTCTTTGCGATTGGCGGAAAAATTAAGGAAATCGAAAAGCGATGCGGCTGTTTTTGTAATATTTTTCAAATCAAGTGGCTTATTTAAAAGATGTTTAATTCGATTGTCAATTGTTGATGCAAAAATTGTAACTGGTAAGTCTTTTTTAATTTCAAAACTTAAATTTTCAAGATTTTCGGCCGTTTTTGTATCAAAAGTTTCAATTGCATTTCTGAAATAACCAGAATAAATTGACTCTGTTGTATCAAAATTGAACTCAAAATTGTAACTATATTCGTTATTTTCACCTAATTTCAGCCCAGCAGGAAGTTGATCTTGATTCTTAAAGTTTCCATCAACTTTTAAAGCAACAGTAACTAAATTGTCCTTTTCAGCTGATTTTTCAGCTTTTTTAACAGAAAAAGTAACGTTTTTTGGTTCAAAGTTAGGAATTAATGTCTTAATTTCATTTAAAAAATTAGCATCAGCATTTGATTTTGCTTTGAATCAGGCGCTAAATTCTGACAAATTAAGATTTTTTAATTCTGTAGTTTTATCGAATAATTTCGCAACATTAGAGTTATTTTTTGCTAAATATTTTGAAATTACACTGTTAAATTCGTAGTTTTTCTTAAAAATTTCCAAAAATTTAGCTCCGTATTCTTGACTTGCCTTTGGCAAATCAAGAAATTTAAGTGGAAATTTATGTTCTTTTTTAGTTAATTTTTCAAGTAAAACTAAATTCAGAATAATTTCATTTTGCCCATCATTAACTGAATTAAAAGATAATTTTTCAGTTTGTATTTCTGGTCTTATTTCAAAATTAGACGGTAGAACAAAAAGCGGGTCTGAATTTAGACTAAAAGAAACTCCGCCAAATTGTGAAAAAGTTTTATACAAAGCTTTTGTTTCATTGTTAGTCTCACTAAAGTTTTTTTGAAAATTTTTATTAAACAAAATTGCTGTTTCAGTTGCAGTTTTACCTTCTAAAAATTTTAGTTTAGAAAGACTAATTGAAGCAGAGAAATTTTCTGGAGAAAATTGAAAGGATTTTTCCTGTTTTGAAAAATCTAAATCAAATTTTGTGGTATAATTTATCGATTTAGTAGCATTTGAAACGTTAATTCCAAGGTTTTTAAGCACATTTTGCTTAATTTCAATAGCAGATTTGCTCTCTGGTAAAACCAATTTAAACAATAAATCAGGGTATTTTTTGCTTAATTCACTAAAATCAACTGCATCATTTAAGTCAAAATTATAAACATTGTCAAAATGCAAATTTAGAGCATCATAAGCGTTTAATCGCTTTGCAAATTTTTCTTTAGGTTTTATTTGAGTAACTAATTTATCAAATTCAGCACTATTAAACTGAGTTGTGCTTGCTAAACTTTTTGCACTAGATGCATCTTTGGTAAATATTTTTAATTGTGAATTGAAATTTTCTGTTTGCACTGAAAGTGCATACGGAATTGTTGCGCCAATACTTGCAATCGCGCTAATTCCAATAATTGAGAAAATTATATGCCTAAATTTTATTTTTTTCATTATTTGCGCGCTCTCTTTTAAACTAAACTGTTGTGTTAAGCAATGACTGTGGACTTTCAATTATAACAACTCTAATTGGTGCTGTTGATCTAACGTTTGGATTTTGTTTATTATAAACATACAAAGATAATCTGTATCTATCTTGATTTCCAAGTTCTGCAGGTCAATTTTCGATAATTCCTGGGATTTCTTCAGGTTGAGTTGACTGCGGTTTAGTCACAGTTTCTTCAGTAATTTTTTTCTCTTTTACTGCATAAAGTCCATAATTTTCGTAATTATATTTGAAAAAGAGACTAAATGGTAATTTTTTAATTTCGTTGTCAATGTTAACGTTTGTTCCTTCTGGATGTTTGTTAACCGCAACTTGTATTTGTTTTAAAATATTTGTATAATCTTCTCTAGTTAAAAACACAAACTGGTCTGAAGTTGGAAAAGATTTAGCAATTTCATCTAATTTTTCAACACTTTCAGTTAATAATTTATTTGTTTCATTAACTGGAAGAGTGAGGGTTTCTTTTTTAGTTTCATGAACAACAGAAATTAAATCACCATTTTTATCAATTGGCCCAATATTGTATCAATATTTTAATTTTAATTGATTTTTTTGTGTTCCAAGCCCATCAACATTTGCTAAAACTGGTGTTTCATCTAGTTCAAATTGAATTTTATAACCAAAATTTTCACCAAGAGATTCGGTGAAAAGTCCTTGATCTTTTGAATAAACTAATGAATAAAATGCGACTAAAAAAGATGTTAAGTCTTTAATTTTGTTATTTTTAGCTTTTGAATTATCTGAAAAATCTTTTGGTTGAATAGTTTTAGAAAGTTGGCGAATTTGGTCAACAAAAAAATTTGCACTTAATTCGGTGTTAGTTTTCATTAATGACAAAGTGTTTTTAAAATTTGAATGGAGATAGAAACTGTTTTTCAAATAGTCATTGGAAATTAAATAATCATTATTGATTGAAAAAAGTCAGAAATTTGGTTCGTTTTGATTTGCAGTTTGCCCGTTAGTTTCAGGTTTTACTGAATCAACAAGGTTGATTTTACCTAATTTTTGAAATAAATCTTTTGTTGTATACTCTTCAGGTCAAGGAGTTTTTTCCTTGTCAATTAAATTGAACTGACTAAGAAGATCGAATCAAAATTTAGCAACAAATTCAACATCTTTTTTTGCTAAAGTAGCAAAAAAACGGTTAATTTCTTGTGTGTTTTTTAGCGAACTATTTCAAATACTTACAATTCCTTCTGGTTTTTTTTCAGGAATTATTGTGGATTTAGCAAATTCTTCAGCAGTTGGCAATTTGTAATTATCAACCATTAACTTTAGACGGTCTTCGTTAAATCGATAACCATAATAACGTGTGTTTTCAAGCACTTTTTTCAATTTATCAAATTTATTTGACTGAACTAAACTTAAAATTTCTGCTCTTGGAATTCCTTGATGTTCTGTGATTCACTTTTCTGCTTTTGGTTCAAATTCAAACTTGGTTTTTTTGATTTCATCAGCAAATTTATCATCGTTTTTTGCTAATAATTCAAGATTTTCAACATTTTGTGAAAAATCTTTTTCAGCAATAACTTCGTCTTTTTGATTTTTTACTTGGATTTTTCCAGCAATTTTAGCAACAATTTTGTTTTTATCAATCGCTAATTTTGTTAAATCAGGATCTAATTTCACGTCTAATTTTAAATATTTGGAAATTTGCGAATAATCAAGACCAGCTAATTGTTCTCCAAATTCCACTTTTGACAAAATTGGTGTTTTAACAATTTTTGAAATTAGTGAACCTAAAAATTCTTCTCTTTCTTTTTCCGTTGCAAAAATTTGGTTGTTATAGTAATTTAAAAAATGTCAACCATTTACTGAATTACTTGAATTTTGACTTTGATTTGTAGTTGAAAAATAGTCATTTTCGGAAAATTGAGATATTTTAATATTTTCCGTGATTGATTTATCAAGGAAAATATTGTTTAAATCTAGCGCGATTCCAAAGTGATATTTTGCATTTTTTGTAAGATCAGCACCAATTTCTTTTGCAAAACTAGGTGTAAAAGATGCATAAAATGTCAATTTATAGACACCGCGTTGTCCTGTTTTTGCAAGGTAGTCCTGACCCAAAATTTGGTCTTTTGTTAGTTCGATTTGATAACGAGAATTTTTAAGACCATTATCACCAACAAATGAAAAGCTGTCGTTATTAAGAATTTCGCCAATAATTTCTTCTAAATTAAAGTATTTATTAATAACTTTTCTTGCCTCAGAAGCGTTTTTGGCTGAATTAACTGCGTTTTCAAAATCCTCAATTGGAATTAGTTTTGTTAATTCTTTTTTAGTTGAAAAGCGAAATTCCTGATTTGAATAAGGTCTTAATTTCTTTAATTTTTCTTCAGAAAAAGTTGCAAAATTGGAAAGTGAATAATCAGGAACAAAACTATAAGCAACTTTTTGCTTATAAAGATCTGAAGTTGCAACTTTATTATTTGGTAAATCTTGCAAAAGTCGGTAGTAAATTTCAAAAGATTGTTCTTGATCTAAGGGTTTTAAGTCAAGAATATCAAGTTTAAATCGCTTTCAGTCATAATCGGTTGCAAAATTAATCGGCAAATTAGCGTTACTTTTTTGGTAAAAATCAAAAAACTGGCTAAAATCAACGCCAGTTTTTTTAGTATTATCTTCGTTAAAAAGTTGTTTTTTTACATCAAAATAACTTGAATTTGCTGTTTGATATTGATCTTTGAGATTAATATTAGAGATCAATTTTGCCTGATTTTGAACTTGAAGCAATGGATTTGCGGTTTTTAAATTCGCAACAGTTACAAGTGGAATTGCAATTATTGCTGTTGCAGCAAAAAAAGCAAAACCTAAAGCGAAGATGTTCTTTCTCGATAGGTTAACTTTTTTTTTTTTTTTGTTGTGTTGTTATTTAAATAATTTTGCTTCATACTAGTAACTCAAAACAGCCTTTCAAAATAATAAAAAATCTAATCTAAAATTAGAATGTATTATATAGACTAGATAATTTAATTATAGCATATAAGTTAATATATCCTAAACTAAAAAATTTATTTTTATTAGTAGGTAAAAATAAAGAAATTAACCTAAATTAAACCTTTTCTTTTGCCAATTTTGCGTAAAATTAGGAAAATAATTACTGTAAAAAACGCTCAAAGCAAATGACGGCGAAAACGAATTTTAGCTACGTCAACATTTCGATGATAAATATGACCAAAAATTGCTTCAATATTTGACAAACGACGGCGAAGACTTAAGTCATAAATTAACATTATTATAAATAAAGCGCCGTTTATTGACATTGCACTAATGTATTCAGCAGAATTTTGGATGTTTTTTTCAGGAAAATATTTTAATAACATCCAATAACTAAGTCCCATCATTATTGTGGAAAATAAAGTAAATATGCTGAGTCAAATTGCATTCACCTCTTTTTGGTTCACTTTTTTAACAAGTCACGGAATCATTGGCGGCATTTCTAGACGATTTGCATTATTTCGAAGTTGTGAACGGAAATAATCAACTGATTTTTTTATTGCCTTATAGTCTAAAAGTGTTTTTATGAATAAAAAGAGCAAAATTGCCCCAACGATTGCTGGAATTATTAATAAAGGCAAATATTTTTTGTGATAAGTCCAACTTGGAATTAGTTCTTGACTTCAAAGCACAGAAACAATTGCAACTGCAATTAGAGCTGAAAGTCAAAAAAACGCTTTTAAAGGTAAAAAAATTAACTCTAAACCAAAAATTTTACGGACTTCTTTCGAAATAAAAGCATTTGCTTCTTCCTGAATCCACTTTTGTTCCATTGAATCTTGGTAGTTTTGCTCAATTAATTGATCTTGATAAAACTGACGTGAATTTTTGTATTTTGGGTGGTAATAAGGTTTTTCTTCATAATATTCATCGTTTTCATCGGCATAATTTTCGGGTTCATAACTTTGTTCTTGAAAATTACGGCGACGACGTGAAAAATTTTGATTTCTTTCAGAATAGTTCGGAAAATTAGGTCGATTTTGTGGTCGTTGATAACGTGAGTTTTCAAAATTTTGTCTGTTTTTCATAGTTTCAAAAATAAAATAATAAAATAATTTCTAACTGTTTTTCTACTAGTTAGAAATTATACACTATTTTTCGTTGATATTTGTTTTCAAAATGGCTAAAAATGCTTCTTGAGGAACATCGACGACCCCGAAAGATTTCATCCGTTTTTTCCCAGCTTTTTGTTTTTCTAACAATTTTTTCCGCCTTGTGACATCGCCGCCATATAATTTTGCCGTAACATCTTTTCGATAAGCTTTAATTGTTTCGCGAGCGATAACTTTCGAACCAATAACGGCCTGAACTGGCACTTCAAATGAATGGCGAGGAATAATTTCTTTCAATTTTTGCGTTAAATCACGCGCTTTTGGATAAGCAAAATCTTTGTGAACTATCATTGAAAGAGCATCAATTTTTTGTCCGTTTAACAAAATGTCCATTTTTACAAGTTTAGAAACTTGATAGTCAATTATCTCGTATTCAAAAGAAGCATAACCTTTAGAAAGCGACTTTAATTTATCAAAAAAGTCAAAAATCACTTCAACTAACGGTAATTTGTAAATCAAACGGCGACGAAAATCGTCAATATATTCAAGATCGACATAAATTCCACGTCGATCTTGACAAAGTCCCATTATCGATCCTAAAAATTCATCAGGTAGAAAAATTTTCGCTAAAATAAAAGGTTCTTTAATTTCACTAATAAAATTAGGCTCGGGAAACAAACTTGGATTGGAAATTCTTTGAATTTCACCGTTTGTTCTTGTAATTTCGAATTCTACAGATGGCGCAGTTGCAATTATTGCAAGATTGAACTCTCTTTCAAGTCTTTCTTGCAAAATTTCCATATGTAAAAGTCCCAAAAAACCGATTCGGAACCCAAAACCAAGCGCTTTTGATGACTCGGGCTCGTAAATTATTGACGAATCAGAAAGGGAAATTTTCTCTAGCGAATCTTTTAAAAGGTTATATTGCTGCGAGTCGACTGGATAAAATCCTGTATACATCACTGGCACCATTTTTTTATAACCTGGAAGCGGAATTTCGGCAGGATTTTCAACTAAAGTTATTGTATCACCAACTTCAACATCTTTTGCGTTGCGAATTGAAGCCGCAACTCAACCGACTTCACCAGCGACGAGACAATCTTTTTTGACTTGATTTGGGTTGGAAATTCCTAGTTCGATTACAGAAAATTTCAAATTATTTGCCATAAATTTGAAAGTGTTTCCAACACAAATTTTTCCTGTAACCACACGGACAAAAATTATTACCCCACGATAAATATCGAAATAAGAGTCAAAAACCAAAGCTTTTAAAGGATCTTTTTCATCCGAATATTCCGGCGGCGGGATAAATTTGACAATTGCATCTAAAACATCTTGGATTCCGATTCCATTTTTTGCTGAAATTAAAATGGCATTTTGCGCTGAAATTCCAATTGTGTTTTCAATTTCCTCTTTAACTTTTTCGACGTTTGCCGAAGGCAAATCAATTTTATTGATAATTGGGATAATTTCAAGATTGTTTTCAAGCGCTAAATAAACGTTCGCTAAAGTTTGTGCTTGAATTCCTTGACTTGCATCTACTAAAAGTAGCGCGCCTTCTGTTGCGGCTAATGATCGCGAAACCTCGTATGTGAAGTCCACGTGTCCGGGGGTGTCAATTAAGTGAAAAATGTAAGAATCGTAGCGAATTTGCACAGCATTAAGTTTGATCGTGATTCCGCGTTCTTTTTCGAGATCCATCGAATCAAGATGTTGTTCTTTTAGATCTCTTTTTGAAACTGTGTTTGTAAATTCGAGAATTCTATCAGCTAAAGTAGATTTACCGTGATCGATGTGAGCGATAATGGCAAAATTACGAATTTTTTTGTTATCCATTTAACTTCGACTAACTATTTCTTGTAAATTGTTTCCACTACCGGCAAAATAAAAAATAAGAAAAACAAGAGTTAAAATAAGACCAACAACAACTACGAGCAAAAGAATAATTAGCGCGACTCTTTTACCATATTTGATTTCTTTGAGTTTTTGCAAAACAACATTGCCATAAACGACTTGATTTGCAGTTTTATACTTAAATTTAGGTTTTTTTTGTTTTTTTTTGAACATTTAAAACCTTTTTAGGCAATAAAATCTTTTAGAACTTTTGAAGGTTTAAATTTCATTGTTGTTTTTGCATTGACAGTAATCTGTGTTTTTGTAAGTGGGTTAAATGCAGATGAGGCAGGTTTGAAAACTCCCTGGAATGTCCCAAAAGAATTAATAACTAACTTTCCTTGCTTTTTCACAACTTCAGCTGTTATCCCAAAAAATTGATTTAAAACTAATTCAACATTTTTGTGTGGTAAATTTGTTTCGTTAGCAATTTGTTCGATTAGTTCTTTTTTGTTCATTTTTATTTCTCCGTTCATATCTAATTTTCTTAAATTTTACTTTATTTTACCATTTTTATTAATATTTTTGTAAATAATTTTGATTGGACATCCAAAAAAATCAAAATATTTGCGCATTTGGTTCTCAATATAACGCTGATAAGAAAAATGGACCAAATTTTTGTCGCTTACAAAAAATACAAAACTGGGAATTTTTGCATTAATTTGACTTGCAAAGTTAAAATAAACCTTTCTTCCGTTCACATTTGGATGCGGTTGAATCATTTGAATTTCCATTAGAAATTGGTTCAGTGCACTTGTGGAAATTTTTTTATTAAGGTTATTTTTCACTTGAAAAATAACCTCGGAAAGTTTGTGTACTTTTTCCCCAGTTTTTGCCGAAATGAAAACAGTGGGCGCTCAATCAAGAAATTTAAATTTTTGTCTAATTTTTTTAAGATACTCAACTTGAGTATTTGTTGCTTTTTCAATTAAGTCTCACTTATTTATCGCTAAAATTATTGGCTTATTTCTTTCTCAAGCATATCCACCAATTCGAAGGTCAAAATGATGAAAATCTTGCGTTGCATCGATCAAAATTAAGGTGATATCTGCTTCATCAAGTGAGCGAAAAGCGCGTAAAAATGCGTAAAAATCGATTGATTCGATTAATTTTGATTTTCTTCTAATTCCAGCAGTGTCAATTATCTCAAAAATTTCCGAATTAACTTTTCAAAAACCAGAAATCGAATCTCTTGTTGTGCCAGGAATATCAGAAATAATTGAACGATTTTCTCCTAAAAGTCGATTTAGAAGACTAGATTTTCCAGCATTTGGACGTCCTATTATTGCTAATTTGAAAAAATTTTCCTTTTTAACTTCAGTTTCAGTTAAATTATTCACAAGATGATCTAAAAGATCGCCAATTCCGTGCCCGTGTAAGGCTGAAATTGGGAAAATTTTTTCAAAACCTAACTCATAAAAACTCATATCAAAAGTTTTGCTATTTTCTAATTTATTCGCTACTAAAATCAACTTTTTTTGCGATTTTCGCAATAAATTCAGTACAAAATGGTCTTCTGAATCAATTGATTTTGTACCATCGAGAACTCAAATTAAAATTTGAGCTTCCTCAATTGCGATTTGCACTTGGATTCTAATTAAATCTTGAAAATTCTGTGTTTCAATTTGGATTCCACCAGTGTCAATTAGGACAAAATCACGGTGATTTCAACTTGTATGTTGATAAATTCGGTCACGCGTTACTCCTGGAGTTGAGTCGGTTATTGAAATTTTTTTACCAATAATTCGGTTAAAAAGAGTGGATTTTCCGACGTTTGACTTTCCAACAAGTGCAACTAAATTTTTCATAATATAAATTTTATTTTCTAAATTAAGGCTGATTTTGTTCAATTTTACGAAAAACCAGTTTTACAATCTGTTCAACAATTTGGTCTTCGTTAAAATTTGTTGTATCAAGAAAAAGCGAATCAATTGTTTTTTTAAGTGGATTCACTTTTCTGTTCATATCTAAATAATCACGGTGCTCGATTGATTTTAAAATTTCTGGAAAATCGGTTTCTAAATTCAAAAAAGCGTTCTGTTTACAACGTCTTTCAGCTCTAGTTTGCGCATCTGCTCATAAAAAAATTTTTAAATCGGCATTTGGCATAACGTTGTAAGTCGTGTCTCTGCCTTCCATCACAATTCCTTTATGATTTTTTTGAAAATTTTGCAAAATTTCAGTGATAATTTGGCGAATTAAAGGAAATTGTGCAATCACAGCAGCATTTTTTGAGATTGAATCATCTCGTAAAAAAGTAGAAACATTTTGACCTTCAAGTCAAACGTTACCGTCTAAATCAAGTGATAAAGAATTTCGCGGCAAATTTTCGATTATTTTCTTTTCGTTTCGTATACTAATTTGCTTTTTTTGACAAAAAAAGGCAATTGCACGGTACAATGAACCAGTGTTTATAAATAAATAATTGAATTTTAAGGCAATTTTCTTTGCAATGCTTGATTTACCAACTCCAGATGGTCCATCGATTGCGATATTAATCTTTTTAAAAGGCATTTAAACTTTATATCCAAAAAAAACTTTTATACAATATTATAAAGTATTTTTAAAATTATTGAAACTCTTTTAGCCATTTCGCCTTTGTTTTGTCAGTAATTTGTTCAAATACTTGATTTAATTCAGTTTTTTGTTTCTGATTTAGTTCAGGAATATAAAACATTAATTGAACTCGAAGATCGCCAACAACTCTTGGATTTTTAGGGTCTGGCGAACCTGCTCGCGAAACATTTACAATTTGCCCTGATTTATAATGACTATAAAGTTGCAGTTTTTTCATTCCTGTTGGACTTGGAACATCAACAATATTTTCGTTAATAATGTCAACAATTGAAACTGGCATTTTAATGTGGATGTCATTTCCTGATCTTGTAAAATGTTTGTGTTCCCGAACATTAACCTCTAGATGCAAATCTCCAGATGGTCCGCCTTTGTGCCCAGCGCCACCAAATCCAGCTAAACGAATGAACATTCCATCGTGAATTCCAGCGGGAATTTTAATGGTAACTTCTTCTTTTGTTTCAATTATCGTTTTTCCACGGCACTTTTTGCAACTTTTTGCAACTGTTTTTCCAGACCCAGAACAAACTGAACAAGTAGATTTGTTCTGGATTTTTCCAAGGCCAGGAATGCTTATTGTTTCAGTTTGCATTCCATAACCATGGCAATTGTGACAAGTTTTAATATCAGCTTCTGAATTTGCGCCCGAACCTTTACAGTGATCGCACTGGGAATATTTGGTTAATTTTTGGCTTATTTCTTTACCTAAAATCGATTCGATAAAGGTGATGTAGATTTTTGCTTGAAAATTTTCACCTTTTAAAGGTCGATTATACCTTTCGGAACGCGAACTTCCAAAACCAAAACCTGATGTAAAACTAGAAAAAATATCCGAAAAATCGAAACCTGAAAAACCACCGCCGCCGCCCATTTGTTGATCAAAAGCGGCATGACCGTATTTATCGTACTGATTCCGTTTTGAATCATCTGATAAAATCTCGTATGCCTCTTGAATTTCTTTAAATTTTGCTTCAGCCTGCTTTTGTTCTTCAGGTGATTTTTTGGTGTTTTTGTCAGGATGGTAAATATTAACTAAATTACGGTAAGCTTTTTTAATTTCACTTAAAGATGCCGATTTCCCAATGCCCAAAACTTTGTAGTAATCTTGTTTTGCCATATAATTATACCTTTTTTTCTTTTTTTAGTAACTAAATTTTCCCAATTTTTTAAAAAATTTATTTTTGGGAAAATTTAAGGAATTTGAGAGTGAAAATTCCGCTTCAGTGTTTTTATTTTTTAGTAATTTAACTAAAAAATATACATAAATATAAAAAAGACACACTTGCTTAAAATAGCGAGTGTGTTTTTTATTTTTTAACTAAAAATTAATTTTCTTTGATTTCAGCATCAATTGTGTTTGAATCATCGGCATTTGCATCAGAATCTGATGTGCTAGCTTGTTGCGCGCTTGCCTGTGCAAAAGATTGTGCCGCTGCCTCAATTTGGTCTAATTTTATTTTTAATTCGTCAGTTTTTTCTTCTTTTAGAAGATCTTTTAATTCTTGAATTTGTTTTTCAAGTAATTCTTTTTGTTTTGGATCAATTTTATCACCTTGATCAGTTATTGACTTTTCAAGTTGATTAATAAGTCCCTCTGCACGAACTGTTGTTTCAATTTTGTCTTTTTTAAGTGCATCAGCTTCACGATTTTCTTCAGCTTCTTGAATCATTTTGTTAATTTCATCTTCTGATAAAGTTGAAGTGTTTTTAATTGTAATTGTTTGTTCTTTTCCAGTTTTTTTATCTTTTGCCGAAACAGTCGTAATTCCGTTGACATCAATTGAAAAACTTACTTCAATTTGTGGAAGACCACGTGGAGCGGCTTCGATTCCTGATAAATTAAATCTTCCTAACATTTTATTATCAGCCGCAAGTTGTCTTTCACCTTGAACAACTGAAATTGTTACTTCGGTTTGGTTATCTTCTGCAGTTGAGAAAATTTGTGATTTTGTTACCGGAATTGTGGTATTTCTTGGGATTAAAGGTGTGGAAATTCCTCCTAAAGTCTCAATTCCAAGAGTTAAAGGTGTTACATCTAAAAGTAAAACATCACTAATTTCACCAGCAAGAACTCCACCTTGAATTGCGGCTCCAATCGCAACAACTTCATCTGGATTGATTGAACGATTTGGTTTTTTATTTAAAGTGTGTTCAATCATTGTTTGCACGGCAGGCATTCTGGTTGAACCACCAACTAGAAGAACTTCGTCTAAATCTGATGCTTCAATTTTTGCTTGTTTTAAAGCATCAACGATTGGTTTGCGAGTTCTGTCGATTAAATGAGCAGTCATTTTTTCAAATTCTGATCTTTTAAGTTCAACTTCAACGTTGATAGGTCCAGATTTTCCCATTCCTAAAAATGGTAGTGAAACTGTTGAAACACTTTGATTTGAAAGATTAATTTTGGTTTTTTCAGCTTCTTCTTTAAGTCTTGTAAGTGCCATTTTGTCACTTTTTGCATCAAAGTCGTACTCATCTTTGATTTTTTTAGCTAGTCAATTTACAATTTCATTATCTCAGTCATCACCACCTAAATGGTTATCACCACTTGTTGATAAAACTTCAAAAGTTCCACCAGATAATTCTAAAACTGAAACGTCAAAAGTTCCACCACCTAAATCGTAAACAAGAACTTTCATTTCCTTTTCAGTTTTATCAAGACCGAAAGCAAGAGCAGCCGCGGTTGGTTCGTTAATGATTCTCTCTACTTGCAATCCCGCGATTTTTCCAGCATTTTTAGTAGCTTCACGTTGAGCGTTGTCAAAGTAAGCAGGAACTGTAATAACAGCTTTTGTAACTTTATGTCCAATTTTTTTCTCAGCATATTCTTTCAAATAGGCAAGAATTTTTGCTGAAATTTCCTCAGGTTTGTAATTTCTTTCGTTTGCACGAACAGTTTGGTCGGTTCCCATCAATCTTTTAATTGAGGCGATTGCTTCTGGGTTAGTTTCTAATTGACGTTTGGCTGCATCACCAACAATTTCTTCGTTGTTTTTAAAAGCAACAACTGAAGGAGTTGTTCTTTTTCCATTTGGATTTTCAAGAACAACTGGTTTTTGATTTTCAATAATCGCAACAACTGAATTTGTTGTTCCCAAGTCAATCCCTAAAATGATTTCTTTTGCCATTTTTGATTTCCTTTCATTTTAAAGTTTTAAATTTTTGTCTTATTTTCCTAGACGTTCAATAGTATACCACATTTTTGGCACTCACAAGTAAAAAGTGCCAGAATTTATGAAAAACGTTCCTAATTTTAGCTAGTATATCTGTTATTCTATAATTTTTTATATTTTTATCTAAAAAATTATAGTTCTTCAAGTTGAGTTTCAATATTTTGCTCAACCTTTTTCATTGCCCTAATTTTATAAATTCCAATTCCAAAAGAAACAAAAAAAGCAACGCTAATTACAAGGCATAACAAACTAATTGACAATCAAGTTGAGTCAATAAAATCGTTTGAAAAACCGGTGCCATTTTGCATAACTAAATAAAAAGTGAGTAAAGCAATGAAAAAAAGAAAAAAAATGATTCCTACTACTAAAAAAATTTTATTAACCTTTTTAATTTGCTTTATTTTAGGAACCGAAGTTCGTTTATAAGCTTCAAAATCCACGACAAACCCTCACTCTAGTTTTTATTTAACCTTAAAAATTAATTATAACAATTTTTTGTTAAAATTATTATTAATTATATAAGAATTTATTTATAATTCTATCTGATAAATTTAGCGCTTTCTTATGAAAAAATTTCAAGAATTGGTCAAAAAAATATCTCCACCAAAACAAGTCGGCGTTTATCGTTTTTACGATGAAAAAAACACACTTTTATATGTTGGAAAAGCAAAAAATTTGAATTCACGAATGAATCAATACGCAAATGGCTCAACAAATTCGTATAAAACTGAACTTTTAATTAAAAAAACAACGGAAATTAAGTACGATATTGTCGGCAACGAAATTGAAGCTCTAGTTTTAGAGAAAAAAATTATCGGCGAATCACAGCCTGTTTACAATATTAAACTTAAGGATGACCAAAATTATCCTTATATAAAATTAGAGTTGCAAAAAAAGTTGAACATTTCGTTAGTTTATAAAATTTCTCGTAGAGAAAAAACAAAAAACACCTTTTTTTACGGTCCTTTTCTTAATAAAAACAGTGCTTTTGCACTTAAAAAATTACTTGAAAGTATTGCTTTATATGAAAAAGGTGAACCAATCGAACTATCAGAACCGGAAATTTTAAGTGAAAAGTTCCTTTTATGTAAAAAAATACTTCAAGAACGAAAATCAGTCGCTTTTTATGAAAAAAAGCTAGAAAATGCTAAAAAAAATCTTCAATTTGAACTTGCAATCGAATACCACAAAGCGATTATTGCCCTAAAAAATTCGAAGGTTGAACAACAAAATATTGACCTTAATAATTCAAAAAATCTTGATTTTATTTATTTCAGTAAAATTAACGAAAATAACTTAATAATCAGTTTTGTTTTTTACCGAAACGGCGTTTTTCTTTCTAACAAAAATTTTAATGTTGAAATTATTCTCAATTATCTTGAGGTTTTAATTAATTTTTTAAATAATTACTATAAAGTCAATATTTATCCTGATGAATTAATTGTTCCAGATTTTTGACCTAAAAACGTTGGTTTTTTAGACAATAAAATCAAAACCAAAATTGGAACAAGTCTAAAATATAAGCAGATTTTGGAAACTTTAAAGAAAAATCATTTAGATTTTATTGAACACAACTTTAGTCAAGAGCTTCAAAAAAAGTTTGAAAATGAGAAAATTTTGAGCTCAATTAAAGAAAATTTGAAAATTGAAAGTGCAGAAAAAATTATGGCAATTGACAATTCAAATTTAGAAACAAACTTCCCAACAACTGGAGTTATTTTTTATATTGATGGAAATTATGAACCAAATTACAACCGTTTTTTCAATTATTGTGGTTCAAAAAAAGGCGATGCCAATTATATGAGTCAGGGTTTTGAAAAATATATTAAAAACTCAAAGTTTATTAAGCCAGATTTAATTCTAGTTGATGGCGGAATTCAGCAAGTTAATTCTGTTTTAAAAATTTTAAGAAAAAATCATTTTTCTATCCCTGTTTTCGGAATGGTAAAAAATGATCGCCATAAAACTGAACAAATTATAGACAAAAAAGGCGCAAAAGTCCAACTTGAACAACATGTTTTTAACTTTTTTGCACGAATCCAAGATAATGTTGACTTATTTGTTAAATCAAAAATGAAGAAAAAGCAAATAAAAAGTTTATTTGTTGATCAAAAATAGATAACCTAAATTTCTTGATTTTAAAAGACCTCGTATTTTACAGCATCTTTTTGATTTTTGTTGCGAATAAATTATTCGCTTTTAATGTTAAAAAGTTTTTTGAGACTTAAAAAACTTCGTAATTCATTGCGTTTTTTAAGTAAAGCAGCTGAATCACTTGAATTTTCAGCTTTTTGTATTTTATTGTTAATTTCATCAATTTTTTGATTATAATCGTTAGTTAGTTCTTTAATTTTTGCAAAAAAACCATTAGAAAGTTCAAGAATTTTCTTTTCCTTGTCTGAACCAGAATTTGATACATTATTCTGCAAACTATCAGTATTTAATTTAACAACTTTTGAAAAAATTGAAATGATAGCGTCTAAAACTTTTGAATCACTTTTTTTGTGTTCGATAAATTCAGTTAAAGCATGATTCAATAATTCAGAATTATTATTTATAAAATTAAAAATTATCCCATTAAAATCTAAACTATTACGATATTTATAATTATTTATAATAAAAAAGTCATCAAGAAATCCGCTAATTATTTTATTAAATCAATTGAAATTATCTTTTGAAGCAAATTGAATAAAGGAGTTAAAAATTAAATTTAAGTCGCTGTAGTTTGGGTCTTTTTCATCAACAAAAGTATTAAGTTGAATTTTTGCAATAAAAGGTAAAAATTTATTTACTAATGATTTAACGGACTCTAACTGTTTAACAGAAGGATCAAAAGCTAAAACATCTTGGAACAAATTATAAATATTATGTTTTTCTTTAAAGAATTTCTGCACTTTTGTTGATAAATTTGTTAAAATTTTTCCGAAAAACGACCAATCACCGTCTTTTTTGGCGGTTTGAACTTTTAAATTAAGAACAATTTCGCTAGCAACTAAGTCAACTAAATTTTTGAAAGTTTTTGTTTTAGTCAAAATATCGCTAACACTTACAATTAAGGTAATTAAAGATTTTTGGTCTTCTTTTTCAATTTTAAAACCGAGTGTTTCAGAAACTAATTCAAAAACAGAATTTAGGAAAACTGGTTTTTTAAGTGCTTCGATAACAAAATTCTTAATAAAAGTGATTGATTTATGATAATTATTCGAATTTTGTAAAAATAAACGCAAAAAATCTCTAAACGATTCAACGGTTGAATAATCACTATTATTTTGAATTAATTCTGTTATTATGAAAGTTACAAATTTTTCTACTGATTGAAAACTTAAAACTTGCGATACAATGTTTTGATAATTAGAATTATCTGAAAAAGAACCAACAATTAATTCGGAAATTGTTGACTGACGAAAAAGCAAACTATAAAATAAATTAATCGCTTCTGATTGATGTTTTTGAACATAAGGACTGGAAGTAATTTCCCTTAAAAGTTCAACGATTGCTTTTTCATTCAGTGCTTTTTCCTTTAAAAAAGTTAATAAATCAGCAGGTTTTTCGCTGTTTTTTGGGTTTTTCTCTTGATTATTTACACCAACTTTTTCTTTATTTTCGCTAGGATCAAGTGAATTAACTATGTATTCTTGAGCGAATTGGATTACATTGGAAAAAAACTTGCTTTTAAAGATAGTTTCAACAATATTATTAAATGCTGTAAAATTAGGATTATTTTTATCTCCAAAAGTTTCAATTAATTGCTTGATTATTCTAACAAACTGATTTTCTTGCGAACCCAAAAACCCTGTAATTTTTTCCAAAACACTACCAGAATATGAACTATTTTTTTCATCTTCTGGTTTAGTGTGTAATTGTCTTATACTTTTTTCCTCAAAATTTGAATTAGCGTTAATAAAATTCGCTAACGAACCATTTAAAGTTAATTTTTCTAAAATTTGACTATTAGAACCTAGATAAATTTGTTGAAATTCACTTGGATCAACAGAAAAATCGGTTTTTATAATTTGGTTTTGTTCTGTTTTTTTAGAACTTTTAGAAGTATTTGGCTCAAGAGTTAGAGATAAAATTAAATTTTGAGCAATTTGTTTGTTTCCTTTTATTTGAGGTCTAAAATTCATTTGTGCGTCAAAAAAAAGATCACGGTTTTCGTGTCATTTTTTATGAGCAAAAGGATTTACAAAATTAACATCTGTTGATTCAGCGACTTTTTCAATTTCCTTGTTTAACCTTTCGATCGAAAGAGTTTGATCGTTAAGATCTAACAAGTAATTTTTCGCTAAATCATCTAAAAATTTTCGAATTTTAGGCTGATCTGGATGATAACCAATTAAATTTATGTAAGCTTTAGGGTTGATTTTCTTGATATCAACTATCAGTTTTCTTAAATTTTTAGTGATTTTTGCAAAAACACTATTAACTTTAGCTTTAAAATTTGCTTGTTTTTTGTTTTCCTCAAAATTAACGGAATTAAGACTATCAAAAAATTTACTATTAAAATTATCAAGAAAATCTTTGAAACCAACAGAAAGACTTATTAAATTTGCTTTTTTAATTTCGTCTATTAATTTGGGAAATTCGCCATCAAAAGTGCCAAAAACGGATCTAATTGTTTCAGCAAAATTAGATTTATTGTAAACTTGCGACTTAAAATTTGATAAATTTTCTTTACTAATGTAATTATTTTTTGGATCCAAAAGATAAATTCAATCACGAGTGCTCGAGTCATTTAATGCCAAATTTTTAAATGATTTTACGGAATCTGGCTGAATACTTTGGGCGAAATTAGCGAAAAAAGCGGGAAAAGAAATCCCACTAATCGAACCATCAACCATATTTCCACGGCCATCTAGGTTGTTGTTTCAATCAAAACCCGTGCTCAAAAAGTCACCTAATGCCAAATAATTAATTTCTTTTAACAATGGTTTTTTGACTTTTTTTGAAAAATCAGTAGCAATATTAGCGTCTTTTCTAGGTTGAAGAAAAACGCCCATTGTTGCTATTCCTGATAAAACAACAATAGGAGTGCTAGTTTGCAAAAAAATTTTTAAAGCTTTATTCATCTCTTCTAAACCTCGCCAATTGCCTAAATTATACTACAAAACGGTGTTTTATGTTCTATATTAATTCTATATAAATTAAGTAAAACTGGTCTTTTTTTTGTTTTTTAGGAAAAAAATGAAAAAAATACTGTTAATTTTTTAAAATTAAAGCACCGTATTTATCGACAAAAATTATTTTTTCACTAACCAATTTTTCGACACAACGATTAAGATAATCAATTGTTTTGCTTTGGAAATTAGAAAAATCTGTAATTTCCAGAATTAAGTCGTATAAATCTTCCTTTGTGATTGATTTTGTTTGTTTAATTATTTTAATAATTAAGTCTTTTATTTCAAAGTAGTGAATCTCTTTGATTGGTCTTTTTGGTTGAAGAAAAAAATTGTATGAAGATGTGTTTTTTAGTAAATAATGTCATTGTGATTCAAAAATTATATTATTTTTTATTAGTTCGTTTGCAATTTTGCCGGCTTCTTGTCTAGTTAAAATGGTAATTTTTGTTTTTCCATCAAGTCAAGCAATGATTTTTTGAAACTCATTTTTGTGTAAAATTTTCACTTTCTTAAGAATTTGAAGGAGAAAATCAGACTTATCGTTAATTTCGTTATACAAACTCATTAAATTTTGGAAACTTAATTCAAAACGTGACTGAAATACTGATTTAAAGTCAGTTTTCGGTTTTTCGGTTACTAAAGTTAAACTTTCGGCGTTTTTTTTGCTTGATTTTTTAGGATTTTCGGTCTGCAATTCTTTAGGTAAATTTTTTGGACTTTCTTTTTCCTTTTGTTTTGTTTTTTCTTTTAATTTTTCTTTTTCAGTTAGGGCAAGTTTAATTTGCTCTTTTATTTTTCTAATTTGTTGTTTTGGATTTTGGAATCAATCAATTGATCAAATTCTGAAAATTTTTCAGCCACGTGCTTTAAGGACATTTTTTCGTAAAATATCACGATCACGGGCGTTTTTTAATTTTGAAAAAATAGAACCATCACATTCAATTCCAAGAAGAAATTCATTTTCGTTTTTAGGGTCAACAACGGCTAAATCGATTTTATAATTTGAACAACCGACATTTTTTACAACTTTATAACCTAATTTTATGAGTTCATCGTAAATATTATTCTCAAAAGTAACCTCTGTGGCTGAAATATTTTGCGTTTTTGTTACTGATTGTGAACCATATTTTGCAATTTCTAAATATTTTTTAAGGAAATTAACACCTCGTGATTTAGTTTTTGTCAAATCAATTTGCTCTGGATCAATTGAAGAGACAATAACTGTTGAATATTTAGCACGTGTAAACGCCACATTTAGTCGACGATAGCCGTTTTTTTGGTTGATTGTTCCAAAATTAATTGAAAATTTGCCTTCTTCGTTAGGGCCGAAATTTAACGAAAAAATAATTATATCACGTTCATCTCCTTGAACAGATTCGATATTTTTAACAAAAAGTTCACCTCTCGTTTCATCTGATAAAAATTCAGAATAATGTGGACTTTTTGCTTTAAATTTTTCGATCTTTGAACTAACTAGTTTTTCCTGTTCTAAATTTGTAGTAACAATTCCGATTGTGAATTGATTCCCGTGTTTTTTAAGAATTTCTGCTACTATTTCCACTACTTTTTCAGCTTCTTTTTCGTTTTTACGGTCTTTATAAACCGCTTTTTCCACTTTGACGAACTTAATTCCTTGAAATTCCTGTGGTTTTTTGTTAGTTGGAAAAGTTACTAAATCGTTGTTGTAAATTTCAATGTTCGAAGGTTGAATTAACTCCTCAAATTTAGAGCGATAATGTCACTTGAGTCTATATGATTTTAAAAACGTTTGGCTAACATCAAGAATCGAAAGATAATCTGAAACGTTAAATTCAGCAAGATTTTCACTTTCATCACTGTCTTCAGATAAAGTATCGAAAAAACTTGTTGGCGGCATTTGCTCTTTGTCACCCGCGATTATATATTGTTTCCCACGAACAATTGCTCCAATTGCGCTTTCAGGTTTTAATTGCGAGGCTTCATCGAAAATTACAAGATCAAATTCAATATCGCTATTTTTAAAATATGAACTTACAGAAAGTGGCGACATCATTAGACAAGGTTTTAATTTTTTTAACAAATTGGGAATTCTGACAAAAAGTTCGTGAAACGGCATCAAACGGCGAGATTTGTTTGCTTCTTGTTTTAAAATTCTGATTTCAGAATTTTTATCCGAAAAAGAATCGATTTGTGGAATTTTTTCAAGCAAAATTGAATCAACTTTTTTACGAGTTAGCAAATCTAAATTTTTTTGTGCTTCTTCAAACTTGCTTTGATTTAAGTTTAAAGTTTGCCAATCAAAATTATCAAATTCAGAGTGAATTGTTTGATCAATTAGTAGTTTATAAAATTTTTTCGCAAAAATTTTATAAAAATTTTGCTGTAAATTATCATCAATTGCTTTTTTTACAAAATCATAAACACCTAAATTAATTAGTGCGTAAATATCGTTATTAATTCGGGAAATGTCATAAATTTGGTCAATTTTATTAAGTTTAAGTTGTAAATTTTCTTCGATTTTTTTCTTTTCAAGAAAGGTAAAATCAAACTGCTCAAAATCAAGATAAGAACTAAATTGTTGTCAAATTTGCATAAATTTTTCAACTGGCGAGAATATTTTTTTGTTCAAAAGTTCTCTTGTATACTTTGAATCAAGAAAAAAATCGACAAATTCTTTTTCCTGAACCTTAATTTTTGTTGAATTATTCAAAAATTTTAATTTTTCATAAAATTTTAGTTGTTCAAAATTGTTTTGGATTGACTGATCAGAATTATCAACTAATTTAAATTTAAGTGTCGGGATTAGCTTGGTAAGTGCAACTTTTTTCTGAATTAATAAGTGGATTGAAGGAAAAGTCTCAAGAAAAGTCTCAATTTGCACATTTTCTTTAAGATAATTTGATAGTGTTTTTTTAATTTTTTTGTACTTAAAATCTAAAAATTTAACCTTGTTTTTTTGATGAGCTTCGATAATTTCTTTAAATTCAAAAATTGGAACATTTAATGGAATAACTTTAAAATGAACTTTGAGAGTAGTTTCTAATTTTTTTATATCCGATTTAATCTGTTGAATTTGTGTATATTTTTCAAGTTCAAAAGTTAAATTTTCTACCTCTTGCAACTTAACCAAATCAATATTATTCAAATTATTAAGCGACTTTAAAAAATCATATAAATTATGAATGTTATCTAAATGTTGGTCAGAATGCATTAAAAAGAACTTAAATTCTTTAATATTTTCAAAAATAATTCCACTTAAGTTGATTAATTCTAAAATTCAAGACTTGAATTTTTCCTTTTTAAACTCATCAACAGTCGCATCTTTAAAACCATATCAAGGATGTTTTTTTAAATTAAAGTTAATATTCTTAATTTTTTGAAATAAATTATTAAGCGATCATTCAATTTTTTGAAGGTTTACATAATCAATTTTTTTTATTGTTTCTTCAGGAAGCGGAAAATCAAAACTGGGAAAATTTGCAAGATTTTCATATTCTGCAATTAATTGATAAAGACTTTTTGACAATTGAGTGCGAACTAATGTTAGTTTTTCCCCGTAATTGTTCAATTTTGTTTGAAATTCTAAATAAGTATTTTCAATTAAATTGCTTTCAGCCCTGTTTATTAAAATCGAATTATCTCCTTTTTCTAAAGTGTTTAAAAGATCGTTAATTATTTCTTTTCTGTTGATATTTTCGTTATGAATTGCGATAACCGAATCGGCTAACCCGATTCTTTTTAGGTTGGAGTAAACAACCTTAAGTGCCGCTAATTTCTCTGCGACAAACAAAACAGTCTTATTTCTAGCTAAAAATTCATTAATTATGTTGGTGATTGTTTGTGATTTTCCAGTTCCAGGAGGCCCATCAAGAATGAAATTTTCTCCTCTAACTGCGGCTTGAATGGCCGCTTCTTGCGTTGAATCTGCCTCTAAAATGTGAAAATAGTCTCTTGGATTAATATTATTGAATTCATCGACAGTTTTTTTCTTTTCAACTTCATTAAAAGTGTTTGTATTGTTTTTTATGCCATCAATTTGACCGTTAATTTCGTTGTAAAAGCTATTTTTTAATATTTTTTTTTCATTTTCGACCAAATCAGTGTAAATTTCGATTTTACTATAGTCAAAAATACTTAACTGAATTGTGTCGATCATTTCTCAATTTGATAGTTTATTACCTTCGTTAAATAATTTTTTAAAATTATTGTAATTTTCTTTAATTGACAACGAATTATCAATGTTAAATTTAGAAAGTTTGGTATCTAATTCTAACATTTGCAGTTTTTTTAGAAGGGTTAAATTTGTGCTCAAAAAGGCGTTATCTAAAAATTCTAAAGAAATTGTTTCACGACCTTGGAAAATTGTGCGATTTATTTGCACTGGAAATAAAAAAATCGGACTATAAATAGGCGTATTTTCTTCACCTTTTTCGAATCATTTGAGAAAACCTATCCCTAAATAAAGGATGTTTATGGATTTTTCTTCCTTATAATTTTTAGATTTTTGGTATAAATTTTTAACGACTAAATATTCTTGCTCCAAAGATAAATCAGAAAAAATTATTTTTGGATTAATTTTTGAATTTTTTATTTCTGCCTGTATTTTTTCGAGCGTTAAAGGTGTAAAATCCTTACTTTTATCGGTGTTTTTTTTAGATTTTTTCTTCGATTCATCAGGAACACGAAAAAATAAAGTTGTTCGACTTTCGATAATACTATCAAGAAATTTGTTAAAATCAGGTAGAAGAATCCCTAGTTTTAGCGGTGTTGTTTTAGTTGGTTTGAATAAATTAAAGTTAATTAAACGATTTTGTTTCGAAACATCTAATAATTTACTTTGTCAACTTTTAAGATTCTCATAAACACGGTCAACTTCCATAATTTCCTTAAAAAAATTTAAATTTATTAATAAATATTATAATTGTTTTTTAGAAAGCACGCTAAATAATTTCAATTATAAAAAAATGTTTTTTCCCTTTTTTTATTAAAAATAGATTATTTTCATCTTTGAGTTCAATAGATATTTCTTTCGGATCTAAAATTTTTTTACCGTTAATTTCAAGAGCTTTATGGGAAATAAATTCATTTAATTCACGTTTTGAACTAAAAATTCCCGAGCTGATTAATTGATCAGTTTCAAAAAAAGATGCTGTAAAATACGGTAAGATTTTTTTTAATTCTAATTTATCATCAAATGTTATTTTTGAATAGTCTAACTTTTGAAATAAAATTTCTGTTATTTTTTTAGCAACGTTCAAACCATCCTCGCCGTGAATATTAAAAACAATTTCATCAGCCAAATTCTTCTGTAAAATACGGTCTTTTTTATTTTTTTTGTGTTCAGAAATTAAATTGTAAATAGTATTTAAGTCCAAAAAAGACAGTCAGAGCAAGATTTTTTCAGCTTGCTCATCGCTTTGATTCAGCAAAAACTGGTATAAACTAAAAGGTGAATACATTTTTTTATCAAGCCAAATTGGTTCGCCTAGACTTTTACCAAATTTTTGCCCGTTTTCATCAGTTAATAAATTTGTTGTAAAAACAAAAACATCATCTTTCTGTTCAAAGTTTGATTTTTTAATAAAATCAAGACCAGTGACCATATTTCCTCATTGATCCGAACCACCAGCTTGACCAATTATTCCGTAATTTTCGGCTAAATATTTAAAGTCTCAACCTTGAATTAGTTGGTAGGAGAATTCTGTAAATGAAAGTCCAACTTCGATGCGCGATGAAACTGAATCTTTTGCTAAAAGATAAGCTATATTAATGTTTTTCCCGACATCGCGCAAAAAATCTAAAATGTTCATATCCTTATAAATTTCAAAATTGTCAAAAACTGGTAAATTAAAAGACTCGAGTTGCTTTTTTATTTTATTTTTATTTTTGTTAAGCGTTTCAAAGTCAAGTAATTTTCTTTCTTTTGGGTTAAAAGATGGATCGCCAATCATTCCAGTGGCGCCACCGACAACCGCAAGAACTTTGATTCCTATTTTTTGCAATCTTTGTAGCAAATTGATTGAAATATAATTTCCTAAATGCAAAGAACTGGCTGTTGGATCAAATCCGATGTAAATTCCTTGATTTGGTTTTAGGTTAAAAAATTTTTCAGCATTGCTAATGTCTTTTAAAATGTTTCTTTTTTTCAATTCTTCAAGAAATTCAGTGTTTTTTTGAGTGGACATAAGGAAAACTCCAAAAATTATTTAGACTTTTTCAAGTAAAAGTGCTATTTCTTCGTCATAAATCGGCTTTCCGTCGACATAAGGAGTCTCAAGAATCATCGGAATATTATCAAAAAGCGGATCATGAACAATTTTTTTAAGAGTTTCAAGACCAATAAAACCTTTGCCAATGTTTGCATGGCGATCTTTTCGTGAACCCAAAGGGCTTAATGAATCATTTAAATGGATCACTTTTAGGTAATTAATAATTCTAGATTTTGTTAATTTATCACGGAATTCACTGTATTTTTTAAGATTATAACCAGCATCTCAAACATGACAAGTGTCGATGCAAACGCCGACTCTTGGAGAGTTTACAGCCTCGATTATTTCGACAATTTCGTCGAAATTAGCGCACATTTCCGTACCTTTTCCAGACATTGTCTCGAGTAATAAAGTAACATTTTTGGTTTTTTCCAAAATTGTTTTCAGCGATAAAATTAGTTGATTTTTTGCTTCATTCGGAGAAAAAGTCGTGAAAAAACCAGGGTGTAAAACTAAAAATTTTGCACCGATGTAGTTCATTTTTTCAATTTCTTTTATTAAAAAGTCATTAGAAAATGAAGCTTTTAGCGGGTTTGCAGGATTTATAATATAAGGAGCATGAACAATAATATCTTCAGGTGAAATTTTTGTGGAAAATTGACGCTTATATTCTTCGAATTTGTAATTTTCTGGTTTGGTTCGCAAAGTTGACTGTGGCGGTCCTAGAAAAATCATCGCTGTATTTGCGTTATTTTTTAGTGATTCTTGAATTGCTCCAAAAAGATAATTAGGTTTTTTAAAAGGAACATGTGAACCAATTTTTATCATGATAATTTAACCTCTTTTAAAATTTCTGGCAACTGGAATTTAAAAGTTTCGATATCAGTGAATTTTGTTTTCAAAATCTCTTCGATTTCGAAAACAAAAACTTGCTCAATAAGATGAGGGATTTCTAAAACTTTAATTTTATGATGGGATAAAGTAATTTGGTCGGATCATTTAAGGTCTGAAGTGATAACAAGATTTGCTTTTTGTTTTTTTGCTAAAAGACAAGCTAAAATTCCTCCTGACCCTGGAAGTATTGCTATTTTTTTTGGCAAAAAATTTTCTTGAAAATTACTTCGAAAAGTTGTCAAACCGGTTTTTAAAGAAATTTTCTGTAAAATTTCTTTAAAATTTAGCTTATCATTCTCGATTAAAAGATTGAATTTATCGATCTTTTTAATTTTCGAAGTTTCAAATCCGCATTTTTTTATTATTGAAAATGCGGTCTGATTTTCACTACCATCAAAATTAGTGTGAAGAGAAATTACGCTAATTGAACTTTTCCGTATTGATGTTGCAAGTCTTTTTTTGTAAGGAGAATATGCAAATTCTTCTTTTTTTGTCGGATAAAAGAAAAAAGGATGGTGAGAAATTATTAAGTTATATTCATTTTTTATTGCAAAGTCAACAACTTTTTTTGTAACATCAAGACAAATCAGCGCTTTTGAAAACTCAGTGTCAAAAAGAAAATTTCAACCACAGTTGTCTCAATTTTCGCAGTTTTCTAAAGGGAACTTTTCAAGTAAAAAATCACCAATCTCTTTTGTTTTCATAGCTTTAATTAAAATCACGAATAGAAAAACGACGTTGTGGTGTTCTTAATTTTTTAAGAATTTTAGCTTCGATTTGGCGCACTCGTTCTTTAGTTACTCGTCTCATTGCTGCAAGTTCATCGAAAGTATGTGCTTGATATGGCACTCCATTTTCATCGGTGCCAACACCATAACGACGTTTGATGAAATCTTTTTCGTCATAATCAAGCGTTGTATCAATTATTTCAAGCAAAACTTTTGCCTTTTCTTCACGGACAGCAAAATCTATTGGTGAAATTACGTTTTCATCTTTAATGAAATCAGAAAATGAACTATCTTCCTCCTTTCCAATCGCTTTATCAAGTGAAATTGGGTCAACGTTAATTTTTTTGATGTAACGAACTTTGTCAGGGGTAAAATCGCTACCTAAACGTTCAGCAATTTCCTCGGCAGTTGGATTTAGCCCTCTTTCCTGCTGTAATTCTCGCTCCGCTTTGTTAATTTTGTTAATTGTTTCGACCATATGAACAGGAATTCGGATTAATCTTGCCTGATCAGCGACGGCTCTTGTGATTGCTTGGCGAATTCATCATGTTGCATAAGTGGAAAATTTAAAACCTTTTGTGCGATCATATTTTGAAACAGCTTTAATGATTCCTAAATTTCCTTCAGAAATTAAGTCAATAAATCCAAGACCACGGTTTTTATAGCGTTTTGCACTGTTTACAACTAAACGTAAGTTTCGTTTTATCAATGTATCACGGGCTTTTTTTCCAATTCTACCTTTGATTTCCATTTTACGGGCTAATTCTTGTTCTTCTTCAGAACTTAAAAGTTTTCCATATTTTCCGATTCAACGCATGTACCATTTGATCATATCGTTTGTGTCCGTAAGTTTGTTTCGATAAACATCGTCGCTGTAAATTTTTGGCTTACGGAATTCGCTTGAATTATCATCGGTCATATAATCAAGATCGTCAATATCTTGGATTTTTAGGGAATCATCGACTGAATGACCAAAGTCAAGATCTGAATCATCGTGATCATCGGCGTCGTCAAAATCTTGATGCTCAAAATCTGCTAAATCTTGATCAAATTCAGATTTTTGTTTTTTTTGCCTTGTTTGTGTTTTTTTTGAGATACTTTTTTTGTCAATTTGTTTTACAAAATCAGTGGTTGTTACATTTTCAAGGTCTTCTTTATCAACTTCATCTTTAATTATTTTTCTTTTAATTAAAATTTGGAAAAATTCATCAAGTTCATCTTCGTCGATTGCAAGGTTTAATTTTTCGATATACTTATGAATTTCTTCGTGAGTTAAAAATACAGTAGAATCCGTTGAATTTTGGGTTTTTTTGCTATTTTTTTTGCGTTTTTTTTCTAATGTTTCTTCTAACCTTTTTATAATAAAATTATACTGTGGGTTAGCGTCAACAGAGAGAGAATTTTCTTCAAAATTTGCTTTTTCAGATAAAAACTCTGTGTTTTTAGGTGGTTTTTTATTTTTTACTATTGAACTCGAAGTAGTTTTAGATTTTGCTGTTGTTTTTCTAATTTTACTTGAATTTGATTTAGTGGAGTTAGTACTTTTTCTTGTCTTTTTCTCTATTTTTTCTATATTTGGTACTTGTTCTGTTTGTTTTGTTTTTTCTAAATTTTCAATTATTTCAGGTTTTGTTTTAGTTCTGGATCCGGTATTTTTTTCACCTATTTTTTTAATTACATTTGTGGAACTAAAGTTTTTAGAGAGTTGTGCAAGTGTTTTTGCTCGAAATTGCTCTAAACTTTTTAAAAAATCTGACTGATGTTTTGAGGTTTTTATGACATTAAAGAAATTCTCAATTTGCTCATAAGAGTTTTTTCTTTTTTCTTTAAGTAAAGACTTATTTATATTTGTCAATTTGACAGTTTTGCCCTTATTTTTCATATCCCTATTTAAACTTTTAGAACCGGTTTTCGCTGTTGAGATTGTTTTCTTTTTTGCCTTTTTATCAACTTCATTGTTTTCACTAGAGAAAAAGTTAAGAAAATTGCTAGAGTTTTCAGTTTTATTTCCCTTAATTGATTTCAAATTTGCTCCGTTTTTCATTATCTCGTCCCCTTACATAAATTACTAATAAAATTGTCATCCATTTCTTTTCCGTTTTCTAATCAATACCTTATTTTGTTTACTCTGTCTTTTTGTTCTCTGCGTCTTTTTACATTTTCTATGAAATCGGCAAATTCATCAATTGTTATGTTGGCTTTTAAATTCGGATCTAAAATAACTTTTATTGCCTCGCTCGCGATGTAACTTACCATTTCTTCTGTGATTTCCTTGATTTTTTTCAAAACTTCATCATAAATTGACGGTTCATTATTGTTAGAAATGGCAATTTTTTCGATAAACTTATTGTTTATAGGATCCAAAAATTTGTAATTAGTCGTTTTAAAATACTCAAATTTTTTCCTATCGCCATAAAGAAAGTCGTATAAAATTATTTCCAAAATTTTCAGATCAAAATGTTCAGGTTTAAAATTTTTTGATTTTTTGTTATCGCTAATTTTCCGATGTGTGTTATCTAAAAAATCGACGTTGTTTTCAAGTTCGTAATCTTGTTGGTAATAAGGTTGCCTTTTTTCTCTAAAAAATTTAAAACTATGTTGAGAAACACCAAAATCATCTTTAATTTTTTTAAAAAAAGTATCTGATAATTGCAAGTCATAATGATATAAAGCTTCTAAAAATGGACTAAATTTTTCTAGGAAAATTTTTATTTCTTCACCAGAATTATTTTTCATCTCACTTTTGTAAAAATCATAGGCAAAATCATAGCTATTTTTGCGGTCATTAAGTTTGTCAACAAGAGAAATAGGGCCAAAACTATTAAAATATTCATCTGGATCTTTGCCATCAAAACCTTTTAAAATATAGGTTTTTATTCTATTTTGTCCAAGACTTAGTGCCGATTTTAAACTTGCATCAATTCCGGCTTTGTCACTATCAAGTGCGATTATGACTGTAAAATTTTTGAGTAAATCACAGTGTTTTTTGCTTAAAGTTGTTCCCATTAACGCGACCGTGTTTTTGATTCCGGCTTTGTAGAAAGCGATTACATCAAAAAAACCTTCTGTGATTATTATTTCTTTCGGATTTTCTTGAATTGCGTTAAAATAATTGTAAAGAATTTCAGATTTTTGGAATAAACTGTTTGAAGGTGAGTTTAAATATTTTGGTTCACACTTTAATCCATCAATGCAGCGACCTGAAAATCCGACAGTTTTTCCTTCAGAATTCTCAATTGGAAAAACAATTCTATTTTGAAAAAAGTCATATCCGTTTGCGTTTAAAAGCGAATAATTTTTTAAAACATCTTCGTCAAACAACTTTGAGTCAAGCAAAACTCTCCTTAAAATTGAATTTATAGCAAGTCCAATTTTGAACTTTTCAATGATTTTACGGTCGATTCCGCGTGAATTAAGGAAATTAATAACGCTTACAACGGTTTGTTTTTGTGAGGAAACAACTTTCATAAGTTCAATTAAATAAATTGAAACCGCGTTTTCGAAGGCTCTTAATGCTTGAAGTTCGTTTTTTGAATAAATTTTTTCAGGGGTTGTAGTATAATTAAAATCAAGTTTTAGGTTATATTCTTTATTCAAAAAATCTAAAGCCTGTCCAAAGTTTAGATTTTTTGATAACATCACAAAAGTTATAATATTTCCTGCTTTTTGGCAGGAAAAGCATTTAAAAATTTGCTTTGAAATCGAAACAGACAAAGAAGGGTTTGTGTCATCGTGAAAAGGGCAAAGTCCAACAAATGAGTTTCTCCCATTTTGTTTTAGAGTAATACTTTGCGAAATTAATGCATAAATATCGGTGTTTTTCACAATATAACTTGTGATTTCTTGTTTATTCATTGCAAGAGTTTCCCTTGATAAATTCGATTATTTCTTCAACTTTTACTCTTTTTTGTTCAGTTGTATCACGAAATCTTATTGTCACAATTTGATCTTCAATTGTGTTATGATCGATTGTAATGCAAAAATAAGTTCCTATCGAATCTTGATAGTAATATCTTTTTCCAATTGAGCCCGAATTTGAAATTGTGGTTGAAATTTTATGGTCAATTAACTTTTTTCATATCGTTTCAGCTAGAGGGGTAAACTTTTTTAAAAGTGGTAAAACTGCAACTTTATACGGGCTTAAAATAAACGGAAATTGGAAAAAATAACGGTTTTTCTGTTCATCAAAGCGAAAATTTTCCTCTAAAATTGCTAACATTAAGCGATCTAGACCCATCGAGGGTTCGATAATGTAGGGTAAAATTTTTTGGCCATTAGATGAATCAACAAATTCAAGATTCTCACCACTTTTTTTCATATGATTCTTTAAATCAAAGTCGCCGCGATTACTAATTCCGATTAGCTCACCTCATCCAAAGTTAAAATTGTATTCAAAATCAGCGGTTGCTTTTGCATAATGAGCTAATTTTTCCGGTTGATGATGATTTAATTTGAGTGATTTTTCGTTAAAACCTAGCTTTAACAAAAAATTTTTAATTTTTTCGAGTTGAGCATTAAAAGTTAATTCAGAATCTTCTTGTTTTACAAAAATTTCTAACTCCATTTGTGTAAATTCGCGTGTGCGAAAAATGAAATTACCAGGAGAAATCTCGTTTCTAAATGATTTTCCAACTTGCGCGATTGTTAGCGGTAAACTATTTTTTGTTGTCCGTAAAAGCGTTTTGAAGTTTATAAAAATTCCTTGAGCAGTTTCGGGTCTCAAAAACAAGGTAGTTTTTTCGTTTTCAATAACACCTTGATGAGTTTCGAATAATAAATTAAACTTTTTTGGGACAGTTCATTCAGTTTTGGAATTTTCAAAATTATCAATTTTGGATAAATACTCTTGAATTTCAGATTCTGTTAACTTTTCAAATTCAACATTAGGGAAAAATTTTTCAAATAAATGGTCAACACGATAACGTTTTTTGTTAATTTTGTTTTCAACTAATAAATCGCTAAAGTTTTCAAGATGACCAGAGGTTTGTCATACTTTTGGATTCAATAGAATTTTGGTGTCGACAAAAAAAGCGTTAGGATTAGAATTTACAAAAAAATCTGCTCAAAAATTTTCAATATTTTTTGCTAAAAGAACTCCAAGATGACCATAATCGTAAGAATTAGCCAAGCCACCATAAATTTGCGAACTAGGAAAAACGAAGCCTAATTCCTTCAATTGGTTAACAAAAAATTGATAATTTTCAAACTTAGCCATTATTCTATCCTTAAAAATCAAAATTTATTTAATAAAAGAATCAATATTAAGATTTTTTGAAGAAAATTCGGACATTTTTTTTGACATCGATTCAAATTCATTAATTAAGCGATTAAGTTCGGCGTTTGTTCGACCTGAACCACGCAAAACTCGATTTCGGCGGGAGGGGTTTTTTAAAAGTTTTGGCTTTTTTCTTTCTTCAATTGTCATTGAAGAAATTAAAATTTTATACAGATTCATTTTTTTTTCAGCTTCATCAATTTGATTCTGATCAATTTTGCCTGACAAACCTGGAATCATTTTGATTATTTTTGAAAATTTTCCAATTTTTTGAATCTGAGCTAAACTATTTAAAAGATCATCTAAATTAAATTGACCTGAAAACATTCGGTGAGAAAGTTTTTTTACAGCTTTTTTATCAATATTTTCTTCTGCTTGTTCTAAAAGCGACATTACATCACCCATTCCCAAAATTCGGTCAGCCATTCTGTTTGGGTGAAAAAGTTCAAGAGCAGAAATTTTTTCACCTGTACCAATTAGCAAAATTGGAATTTTAAGCAAATGAGTAATTGAAAGCGCCGCTCCTGCACGTGCATTTGAATCTAATTTTGTAATAATTGAACCATTAAGGTTGATTTTTTGATTAAATATCTGTGCAACATTGATTATATCTTGTCCTGAAAGCGAATCTACAACGAAAATAATTTGATCAGGACGAATAACTTTTTTGATTTCAGATAATTCTTCCATTAATTCTTCGTTGATCGAAAGTCGCCCAGCAGTGTCAAAAATTACAAGGTCATAATTGTTGTTTTTACTATAAATTAGGGCATCTTTTGCAATTTCAACAGGCGTTTTTTCAACATAAAAAACATCAATTGATATCTGTTTTCCCAATTGCTTTAACTGATCAATTGCAGCAGGACGATATGTATCACAAGCAACTAGCAAAATTTTTTTTGATAATTTTTTTTGTCGAGCAAAAACCGCTAATTTTGCTGCAGTTGTAGTTTTTCCTGAACCTTGAAGTCCAACTAACATTACTACAGTTGGATTTTTGCTAAAATTAATTGGTTTCGAATTGACACCAAGAACTTCAACTAAATTTTGGTGCAAAATTTTCAAAAATTCCTGTTGTGGATTCAGTTTTGTTGTTAAACCTTGCTTTAAAACTTGTGTTTTTACCTTATTAATAAAATCTTTTACAACAAGCAAATTAACATCGGCTTCAAGCAAAGCAAGTCGAATTTCACGTGTTATTTCCGTCAAATCCTGTTCGTTTATTGTTACTGATTTTTGTATTTTTTTCAAGGAAGATTGAATTCGATTAGTTAAAAAATCTAGCATTATACGCAAAAATATAAAATTTTTCCCGTTTTTTAAGGAAAAATTTTATACCTCTCTTTAATTTGACTTGATAATTATTCTACTTTTTTTTAGCTTCTTGAATTTGCTGATTAACTTCAGTAGAAAAATCAACATTCTGTTTTTGAATTCCCTCACCAACTTCAAAACGAATAGATTTTAATAATTTAGCTGAATTTTGCTGTAGATATTTTCCGACTGAAACTGTGGAATCAAGCGCGAGCGGTTGAAGTTCAAGAACGTATTTTGAAAGTTCTTTATCAATCATTCCTTGTAAAATTGATGCTCTTATTTTTTCAGGTTTTTTTTCTAAAGCAGGTGAATTTGAGAACTTTTCATAAAGTTTATTCATTTCCTCTTCTGGAACATCGCTTTTAAAAATATATTCTGGATTCAAAGCAGCAACGTGCATTGAAATATTTTTTGCAATTAAATCGTTGCCACCTTTTAAAATTGTAAGAGATGCAATTTGACCATTTGAATGTGTGTAAACTCCAGCGGTTCTTCCAGTGAAAAATTTATTTTTAAATGCACGGCGCAAAGTAATTTTTTCACCAATTGTTGCAGTTGCATCAATTAATAATTGGGAAATTGTTTTTCCGTCAGTGTCTACAATATTGTCTAAAGCGCTTTTTAGATTTTCAAAATCATTTTCTAAAAGCAAGTTACCGATTTTTTGTTGCAAATTAATAAAATTTTGGTTTTTTGCAACAAAATCTGTTTCAGAATTTAATTCAAAAATTAAAACAGTGTCTTCATTTTTTAGTGCTAAAACTAAACCTTCAGCCGCAATTCGATCAGCTTTTTTCATAGCTTTAGACTTGCCGTTTTCACTAAGTCAATTAATTGCCAAATCGATATCGTACCCAGAGTTTTCCAATGCTTGTTTGCAATCAACAAAAGGAGCATCGGTAATTTCCCTTAATTTTTTAACTTTAGCCATTTTATCAATTTGTGACATTTTTACACCCTTTCCTCGTTTTGCTCGTTAACTTTATTTTGCACTTGTGTTTCAGAGTCTAAATTTTGTGTTGTTCTGTCTCTTAAAGGATTTTTGTTAAAATGATTTTTGTTATTTTGTCGATCAAATCTTTCAAATTTTTCAAACGAATTACGACGGTACCGATTTTGTTTTTGTTCTCTTTCAGGATCTTCAGGAAGGATTATTTGCTCATCAGTTTGGTAGGCAAAAAGAGGTTTGCCACCTTTTGCAGCTGCAATCGCATCAGCTAAAACAGTAAAAATTAATGTAATTGATTTAGTTGAGTCATCATTTGCTGGGATTCCAAAGTCAACCAATGAAGGATCGACGTTTGAATCAGTTATTCCAATAATTTTAATCCCTTTTTTACGCGCTTCCTTTACCGCAATTATGTCTTTAATAGGGTCGGCAACCAACATAATTAGCGAAAATAGCGGAATATCTCTTAATCCTTTGATTCCGTTAAGGTTTTTTTGTAATTTTGAGAGTTGTTTTTGTTTTGAAAGTCTTTCTTTCTTTGTATAGCCCTCAAAATTATCGGCTGCTTGTTTTTCAAGATCTTCCATTGCTTTAAGTCGCGATAAAATTGTACGACTATTTGTTAAAGTTCCACCTAGTCAACGACCTGAAACATAAATTGAGTTTGTACGAATTGCTTGTTCTTCAACAACTTTTCTCGCTTGTTTTTTAGTCCCAACAAAAATAAATTTTGCACCTTTTTGCGCAAACTTTTCAACTAATTTATAAGCGATTTCCAACATTTTTTGAGTTTTTAAAACATCAATAATGTGAGTTTGATTTCGTTTTCTTTTTAGCAAAAACTGTGCCATTTTTGGGTGTCATTGAGATGTTTTATGACCAAAATAAACACCAGCTTCAAGTAATTTTTGCTTTGAAATAATAGGTGTTTCGCTCGAAGTTTCAGCGTCAATCTCACCTATATTTAATAGGTCGCCGTCTTTTGACACGGTGCTTAAATCTTGATTTATTCCGTTTGCCTTCTCCATGTTTTTCCTTCGTTTGTTATTTCTACTTAAAATTTCGAACAGTTAGAACTTAAAAAAGCACATCCAACTGAATCCATTTTAATGATATTTTGAATAATTTTTTAGGTTAGTTTAAGAACTAAATTATATCATAAAACTAAAAATAAATAAGCAAATAAAAAAACATCAATTTTTTAAAAATTCTATATTTTTTCTAGTAAAACTTCTTTATTAGCAAAAATTAGCAAAATTCAAACAAAAATCGAAATTTTTAACTAGATTTTCATCTAAATTGTGCAAAAAAAGTAGTGTAATGTTTTGTTTTAACAACAAATTTACAAGATTTTCAATATTTATCTTGTCAAGATTGGAAAGGTTTCATCAATTATTTTAGTTCGTCTAAATTAACTAAATTAATTAAATCATCAATTTTTTTCTCATCATATTTTGAATAAAAGCTAATATTTTCAGATAAATTTCCTTCAATTAAGAGCGGATTGTTGTCGATAAAACTAATTTTTTCAATGATATTTTTGTTGCTAATTGAGTTTAAGTTTGTGGAATTAAAAATAATTTCGCCTTTATAATCTCGTTCAACCCCAGTTAAAATTTTTAATAAGGTCAATTTTTCAGCACTATTTTCGCTACGAAGCAAATATTTTTTCCTAAAAATATGTTTGGTAAAATTAAATAATTCAAAGGAGGTTCAAAATTTTGCCAGTTTATAAAATTTGCCAACATATTTTTATGAAATTTTATAATATTTTTAGCAAAAATTAAAGCATTTGATCAATATAGCCAATGAAATCAATTATTCCTGGATAGGTCAACGAAATTTCAAAACCTTCTTTTTCTAAAAATGAAATTGAAATGGATTTTAAAGAAAAATCAACTTTATCAATATTAACTATATAAAATTTTTCTAGTTGCTTAAAAAAAATTACAAAAAATGCACAACCAAAATGTTTTCGGACTTTATGTAAATAATTTAATTGGTGTTCTGGAATTTGTTTTAAATTCAAGGTATTTTCGTTAGTGCTTTTTGCTTCAAAGGCAACAAAAACCCCCTTATAAATTCCATAATAATCAACAGTCGATTTTTTTAAAATAAAAGCATCGTTTAATGCCAAATCTTTGTTGACTGCTTTAAAACTAATATCCAAATTTTTTTTATGAAAAATGGCAATATCGTTCTGATAATAAAATTCGATTGTATTGTTAATAATTTTTTCAAGAAACATTCCACGGTTTTTGTGATTCATATAACTTGTTAAGTTTTTTTTCTTTTTTAATCAAAAAAAGGAAAAAATTAGGAAAAACTACATAGTAAGTTAGTATAGGAAAATGAGACACATCATTATTTTTAATTATTTTTAAAACAAATTTTTATTATTTTTTATTCTCCAAAATTGTGAAAATTTTTTTGAGCACCAAATTGTTCAAAATGAGAATTTGGACTCAAATATGAAAGGCAACTTTGCACTCTAGTTTTATTGTATCATTTAACAAATGAGCTGATTTTTTGATGGGCATCTTCAAGGTTTTCAAAAATTTTACCCTCAACATTCAAGTATTCTCTTTGTAAAATAGCATAAAAGTATTCAATCGGGCGGTTTGCAAGCGCGTTTCCTTTTGGCGACATTGATTGTTGAATGTTGTTTTCTTTTAAAAATTGAGCAAATCGGTGGTTAGCATATTCAACTCCATGATCTGAATGGAAAAATTTAGGTGTAATTTTGTGTTTTTTGATTGTTTCTTTTACTAATTTTATTGTTTCTTCTGAAAATCTAGTCTTGGAAATTGAAAAATTTAGCAAATAATTAGATTTTGTTTCAATTATTGAATGCAAAAAATAAAAATCATCGCCAATTCTTATAAATTTAATATCAGCAAATCATTTTTCACCAAAATTTTTAGATTCAAATTGTCCTTTGATATGATCTTCGGCTCAAATCCGCGAAAATTTAGCTTCTTTTGGCGCATTTTTACCTTGTTTTTTGTAAGCAATCGATTTTATCCCTAAATGTTCATAGTGTTTTTGAAAAACATATGTGCTTATATTATTTCCTTGATTTTTGTATACATTATACAAATTATCTCGACCTTTTACTTTTCTGTTAAAATTAAAACTTTCAAGAATTCAATCAAGTAATTCTTTACTGTATACCATTTCTTTTGGTGATTTTTTCACCTTTATTTTGCGATAAATCGATGTGCGATTAACTTTTAAAACGCTGCAAAGTCTTGTTGAATTTTCGATTTGATCCTTATCTTTTTCTGCTTCTTGTTTTCGCTTTTTAAGTTCGTCCATTACAATTGCAGGATCAATCCCGTATCTTCTAAGGACGTTTTCCATTATTTCTTGATAAATTCCGCGGTCATTTTCCGAAAGATCGTTAATTGTGTATTGTTTTTTTGACTTACGTGGTGATTTATTTTTACCACGTGTGCTAATTAATCCGTTCATACCATAATTATAATACTTTTTTTGTCAGTTTCGAATTAAATTATTCGCATATGTCTGTAAAAAACCCTCTTTTTGCGATTTTTTATTAACTGATTTATTTTTATAAATTTCACGAAACTCGTTTGCAAAATGTATAGTCGCACTTTTGAATCCTTGCGATTCAGCGATTTTGATATATTTGATTTTTTCATTAATTGAAAATTTATTTTGTTTCATAAAAAAACACACCTCTCTTGGTGTGTCTCATTTTTTTCTACTAATTTAGGAAAAACTACATAGTTTTCCTTTTTTTAACAAATTTTCCCAAAAAATGTTAATATTAAGCAGAACCCAATTTATCTTCAGTAAAAATCAAAATCTCAAATTTGTTAGCGAAGACGATTCCGCTTTTAATTTCGAATTCTAGTTTTTCTTTTTCGTTAAAAATCTGCAAAATTGATGGGTCAATCACACCAACAAAAGGAGTTATTCCGTATTGAGCCACACGATATCCAAGTTTTGTTTTTATTAAAACTGAATCAGGTTTTGATTCGTGAAAAACTCCGTTCGGAGTAAATATTTTAAAGTTAATTTTTTTCACTTCAGCCCATCTTTTTTGCTTTTTCTATTGCTTGATCGATTGTTCCAACGTATAAAAATGCCTCTTCTGGAACATTGTCGTATTTACCAGACAAAAGCTGGTCAAAATTATTAACAGTATCATGTATTTTAATGAATTGACCTTCAATCCCAGAAAATTTTTGCGCTACAAAAAATGGTTGGGATAAAAAATTACGAATTCTACGGGCGCGAGCGACTACTTGTTTATCAGATTCGCTAAGTTCATCTACCCCTAGAATTGCAATAATATCCTGTAATTCCTTGAATCTTTGTAGAATTTGAACAACTTTTTTAGCCACACGATAGTGTTGTTTGCCAACTATGTTTGGCTCTAACGCCCTTGATGATGAAGCGAGTGGATCGACAGCGGGATAAATTCCTAAAGCGGCAATATTTCGGTCTAAAACTGTTTTTGCATCAAGATGGGAAAAAGTAGTTGCTGGTGCTGGGTCAGTGATGTCATCTGCTGGAACATAGACAGCTTGAACTGAAGTTATTGAACCACGAATTGTCGAAGTAATTCGTTCCTGAAGTTGGCCCATTTCTGTCGAAAGTGTTGGTTGATAACCAACAGTTGAAGGAATTCTTCCCAGTAAGGTCGAAACTTCTGAACCTGCCTGAGTGAATCGAAAAATATTATCAATAAAAAGTAGTACATCTTGATTTTCGTGGTCACGGAAATACTCGGCCATTGTCAGAGCTGAAAGCGCAACTCTCATTCTAGCACCTGGCGGTTCGTTCATTTGACCAAAAACAAGTGCGGTTTTTTCTAAAACTCCCGCGGCTTTCATTTCAAAATAAAGATCATTTCCTTCACGAGAACGCTCGCCAACACCAGCAAAAACCGAAAGTCCCCCGTGTTTTGTGGCGATATTATTAATTAATTCCTGCACTAAAACGGTTTTCCCGACACCCGCACCACCAAAAAGTCCAATTTTACCCCCTTTTACAAAAGGTATTAGGAGATCAATAACTTTTATCCCTGTAACTAAAATTTCGCTAGTTGCTTTTTGTTCTAAATAAGTCGGAGCTGGAGCGTGAATTGGTTTTTTTTGAACTGAGTCAAGCAAGGAACCACCATCAATTGGTTCGCCTAAAACGTTAAACATTCGTGAAAGCACTTCTTTTCCAACGGGAACTGAAATTTGTGAACCAGTGTCATAAACCTCAAGACCTTTAGACAAATTATAAGTCATTGACATCGCGATTGCGCGAACAATTCCTTCACCCAAATGTTGAGCAACCTCGAAAACAATTTTTTGACCATTAATTTCAATTTCAAGCGCTGAAAGAATTGCGGGCATATGCTCATTCGGAAATTGAACATCGATAACTGGGCCAAAAATTTGAACAATGTGACCGATACTTACGTGTTTTTTCATAAATTTACCTACTTTTTTCTACATTTTTCCGCTAATAATTTCAATAATTTCTTGCGTTATCATTGCTTGACGACTTGAGTTGATTTCCGTTTCTAATTTTTGCAAGATTTCACGAGCATTTTCAGTTGCACTTTCCATTGAAGAACGTCGGGCAGAAGTTTCAACTAATTTCGATTCAATGAAAAGTTTTTCAAGAACTGATTTAATGTAAAAAGGCATTAATTTTTCAAAAATTTCGGTGGCATTTGGTTCAAATTCAATTCCATACCCATCGTATTTTACAGTGTTTTTTTTAAAATCAAGCAAATTATGCATTTCTGGTTTTGAGTGAATTATACTGATAAATTTATTATAACAAATAAAAATTTTACTATATTTTTTGTCTATTATCGCCTGATTTATAAGGTTAGATACTTGTAGAATCGGATCCACGAAATTTGATTCTTCTATTCCTAAAAAAGATTTTAGAATTACCTTTGGGTAATTTAATGATAAAAAATTATAAATTTTCTTCCCAAAAACGATCACTTCGTCATTTTCTTTGAGTTCAAGTGTAAGTTTTTTTAAAATTAAATTATTAAGAGCGCCACAAAACCCTAAATTTGAACCAAAAATTATATAAAGATTTTTTTTAGATTCTGTTTTAGTTAATTCTTCGACTTTTGTACCTAAATTTTCAAGAATATTTTGAAAAATATAGTCCAAATTTTCAAAATATTCTTGAGATGATTTAAATTGATTCTTTATTTTAGGGATTTTTGCATTTGCAATCATTTCCATAACATTAGTCATTTTTTTTATGTTTTGAATCTGGACAAATCTAGCGCGAAGTCGATTTAATTTAGCCATTTTTTCACTCGCCTTTCAAAAAAATTAACTAAAAGCTTGTCCTAAATTGAATTTTTCGATAAAATCTGTAATATTTTTTAGAATTTCTTCTAAATTTTCGCCTTCTAGACCTTGATTATGACTAATTTTTTCTAAAATTAACTTAATTTTACTGTCAGAATCGAGAAATTTTAGAAAAACTGACCTAAATGATTGAATAGATTTCTGTTCTAATTTATCAATTAAATGCTCACGAATCAAAATTAGTAACATAATTTGCTGAATTTCACTAAGTGGTTGTTGATTTTCTTGTTTTAAAAGTTCATAAATTTTATTGCCGCGATCAAGAATCAACTGTGAACTAGGCCCTAAATCTGAACCAAATTGGGCGAAGGCCTTAAGTTCGTTATACTGTGCTAATTCCAATTTTAATGAAGAAGATGCTCATTTCATCAATTTAGTTTGGGCGGCAGAACCAACCCGTGAAACCGAAAGCCCAATATCAATCGCTGGTTTTTGCCCAGAATTGAACAAACTATCTCTGACAAAAATTTGTCCATCTGTAATTGAAATCACATTTGTGGGAATATAGGCTGAAATATCGCCAGCTTGAGTTTCAATTATTGGCAAAGCGGTAATTGATCCACCACCTTTTTCATCAGAAAGTTGCGATGATCGCTCAAGAAGGTAGGAATGTTGATAAAAAATATCGCCAGGAAAAGCTTCGCGACCTGGCGGCCTTCTTAAAAGAAGCGAAAGTGTTCGATAAGCAATTGCGTGTTTTGATAAATCATCATAAATTATCAAAACATCTTTTCCTTTGTGCATCCAATATTCGGCGATCGAAGTTCCAGAATAAGGTGCAAGATATTGCAAAGGTGAAAGTTCGCTTGCGCCAGCTAAAACAACAGTTGTATATTCAAGTGCACCTTTTTTTTCAAGAAGTGAGACTATTTGAGCAACGCTAGAATTTTTTTGCCCGATTGCGACGTAAACACAATAGACATTTTTTCCTTTTTGGTTCAAAATTGTATCAATTGCGATTGTGGTTTTCCCAGTTTGGCGATCCCCAATTATTAACTCACGTTGACCTTTTCCGATTGGAACTAGTGAATCAATGGCTAAAATTCCCGTTTTCAATCCTTTTTGGACACTTTTTCTGTCCATGATCGAAGGTGCACTAGTGAAAATTTCGCTTTTAAGACTATTATCAAATTCACCTTTTCCATCAATTGGAGCCCCAAGAGCGTTGATAACCCGACCTAAAAGTTGATCTCCAACTGTGATTGAAATTACAGATTTTGTCCTTTTGACAATTGAGCCTTGAAAAACCGAATTTTCTCCACCCATAATAACGATTCCGATTAAATCTTGCTCTAAATTAAGGGCGATTCCAAAAACATTGTTTTCAAATTCAACAAGTTCACCAAATTTCACTTTTTCAATTCCAGATACAAGCGCGACACCATCGCCGACAATAATGACTTTTCCAATGTCATCATTTTGAATTTTAGCTTCAAAATTTTCAATTTCATTTTTGATTATTGCGGCTAAATTTATATCTTTATTCATAATAAAACCTTTAAATTTATAGACTTTTTTTAATATCTATACGATTTTTCAGTGTCTGTTTTAGTGACTTTAATTGTGAAAAAAGTGAGTTTTCAAAAATTTGGTTATCAACTATTATTCGAACTCCAGAAATTAGTTGGGAATTGATTTTTTGCCTTAGATGAACTTTTTTGTTTAATTTTTTTGAAAGAATATTTTCAAAATTACTAATAACAGAAACAGGAATTGGAAAAGCAGTTTCTATTTCACCTCAAGTTTGTGCTAAATGTGCATTTGCAAGTTTAATAAATTTTATCAAAATTTGTCGATAGTATGAAAAAAGATTGTTCTTACCAATTACTTTAAGAAAATTAACCATCTTTTTTTCAACTTTGTCTGAAAAAATTTTATCAATTAAATTAAATTTTTCCTGTTTAGTTACAAAATAAGAATTAAAAACTGAAATTAAAACTGGATGATTTTGGATTATCTCTAAAATTAAAAAACTATCATTTAAAAAGTTTTTTACTTTTTCATCAGAAATTGAAATTTCCAAAAGTGTTTCCGCATATCCGTAATAATTTTTTACTTGTGAGTGCATTTTTAACCCTATTTGGTATCAATTTTTGAATTATTTTCTTCAGATTTTAATTCATTTTCTAAATCTAAAAGTAACTTTTTATGCAAATCTTCGTTGTTTTCTCGCTGTTTTTCAAGGTATTTTCGACTAATTTCAACTGCAACATTAATAATATTTTCTTGATGTTTAGCGATTATTTCTTTTTCATATTCTAGTAAAATTTTTTGACCTTCACTAATTAATTGCCGTGCGTTTTCTGTCGCTGTTTTTTTTGAATCTTCAAGAAATTTACTAGCTTCAATTTGTGATTTTTCTTTAAGTTCGTTGCAAAATTCTTTTGTTTCAAGAAGTTTTTTTTGTGTTTCTTTTTCAAGTTTTTGCGCCTGTAAATTCGATTTGATTGTCGAATCTATATGATTTTGAAGGAAATTTTTTCGATCTTTTATGTATTTTTTGAGTGGACGATAAACAAAATAAGTAATTACTAAAAATAAAATTATAAAACTAACTATTGTCGCAGTAATAACATAAATATTAGGAGTAATTCCTTCAAACAACTTGCCTAATGATTTCTTAAGATCTTCCATTTTTTATCTTTTTCAAGTAATTCAAAAATTGCCTAAAATTATTTAACAAAAATTAAAATAAAAGCAATTAAAAGCGCATAAATTGAACTAGTTTCAGAAATTGCAGTCCCGATTAATAAAACACGAAAAACTTTTTTCTGAGCTTCAGGATTTCGAGCAATCGCATCACACGCCTTACCCACCGAATATCCTTGACCCGCTCCAACACCGATAACACCGATCATTGCAAGTCCTGCGCCCAGATACGCAAACGCTTTCCCGTTTAAGTCGGTTTGTGCTGCTTTATTTGCTACTTCTTGAAAATTTTGAACAACTTTATGTGAAAAATTTATGAGAGAATCCATTTTTTTCCTTTTTCTAGTTTTTTAAAATTAATTTTTTAAATTTAGAGTTTTTATGTTTTTTGAAAATGTGCTTCTTTTTCCGTAATTTGTTCACTTTTTCCAGACTCGTTTGCTTCCATTCCTCAATATGAAACTGTTAAAATTACGAAAATGAAAGACTGAATTAGCGAGCCAACAATATCGAAATATAGAAGAAAAGGTGGAAAAATTAACACAACTGGCAAATTAAAATTACCAAAAACACCCAGTGGTATTTTTTGGTAAACCCATTGGACTCCCGAATAAATAATCATAAATAAAACTGAACCAGAAATTAAATTCCCATACATCCTAAAGGAAAGCGAAATTAATGGGGCTGGTGCTCCAATTATTTTTAAGGGGTTTTTTGCAAATTCAAGTAAATAACGTCATCTAGAATAAATAGCGCCAACTACAAAAATTCCAAATCAACTAATAAAAGCTAAAGTTAAAGTAACTGAAATTGAAGTCGAAACTGGTTCTAACCCAACGAGAGATAACAAATTTCCAAACAAAAAAAAGGTAAAAAGTGAAAAAATATAAGGTTTTGTCTTATTTACATAACCTTCACCAGCAGATTCAACAAGATCATCGATAAACATAAAATAAGATTCTGCAAACAAAACAATGGCTGAAGGAGCTTTATCAACTTTTGATTTTTTTACGTGAAAAAAAACAATAATTGATAAAATTATCAAAAAGATTACTAAAATAAAGAGAGTAAATAATTGTGGCTGATTTCAATTTGAAAAAAAATCCATTTTACTCCTTTACTTTTTATATTTTAATATCGAATTATTAATTATAGCACTAATTGGAAAAATTGTGTACCCAAAAATAAAAGAAATAATATTAATCGGGTGGAAAAAAATGCTGTAAATTTGTTGAGAATCATTAGTTGTAAATGTTTTGTTTATGAAAAAAATAATTGTAAAAATCGATGCCTGAAGTAAAACGAAGAACATATAGGCAAAAAAAGCTATAAAAACCGTCGTTTTTATTTTTCTCTTTGCGTTATTTGTAATTTTATTTAAAAATAAATATTTTGAAAACACAGATGTAAGAACGCTAATTAGAGAAAAAAGTCATCCAAATATTAAACTATAATTTCAAATTGCAACAAAACTTAAAATTATTGATATTGCAAAAAATATTTTTAAATAAAGATACAAAGTTTTTTTCATTTTTTTTAATTTTTAATATGATTTAGTACAAATAATTTTTTAGAACCCATTTTTTTGTTAATGTCCGAAATGATGCTCTTAACTTTTGGGTTAGTTTTTAACATACCAGTATCATAATCTGAAATTTTAGACACAGCGATACCAAAACCAAAAATGAAAGAAAAATCATTAATTTTTTCAACAAGTGCAACTAAATTTTCATAAAGAAAGTCATAATCGTTAGAGGGAAAGGTTAAATTAGTAAAAAAACGGTTCTGTACTTTGTTTTTTAGTTTAAAAAAAATTTCAATTCTATTAGCCGCTTTTGAATATTTTTTCAATTTTTCCACTATTTCTGATAAAAAATTTGAAATTAAGTTTAAAATTTCCCTTTTCGTTAACAAATTATTTAATGGGAATGTGCGAAAATGTGAGATACTTTTGAATTTCTCAAGTCTATTAGAAACGTTGTTGTCACCTTTTCCGGTTAATGATTGAAAAAAATAGTGACGATTAACCCCTAAAATTTGAACTATTTTTTCGTCATTAATTCCTTTTTTTACAAAATCGCCGATAGTGAAAATTCCAGCATCTTTTAATTTTTTCGAGTTTTGCGCTCCTATTCCAAATAGATTTTCAATTTTTTGCGTATGAATTAGCGATGGAATTTTAAATTCTGGGATTAAGACAATTCGGTCTTTTGAGTGTTTAGCCAAATTAGTAGCCATTTTTGCAAGCAATTTGTTATAGGAAACACCGATCGATATTGGTAATTTAAGATTTTTTTGCAATTCATCCTTTATAAAGTACAACATTTCGCTTAAAGTTTTGAAATTTCGAGAAAAATCTGTTAAGTCAAGAAAACATTCATCAATTGAGTAAACTTCAATTTTTTTAGTGAAATTTTTAGAAATAAAAGTGAAAAACTGGTTTGACAAAAATTTATAATAATTCATATTTGGTCGAATTACAATTAAATTTGGTATCTTTTTTTTAATTTCAACAATTTTATCTGTAATTTTAAAGCCTTTTTCTTTTACTTCTTTAGAAACAGAAACAGCCATTGCAAAATCATCTCTTCGAGAAATTGCAATTGGCTGTCCTTCTAGTTTTGAGTCTAGTCTAATTTCTGAGGAAACAAAAAAGGTATCAATATCAATATGTGCAATTATTTTTGGCATACAGTTAAAAATAATTATACTTAATTTTCTACAAAATAAGCAACATTATGCATCTTGATATAAACTGATTTTATAGTTTCTATTTAGTTTATTTTTTTTGTATTTCCAAAGAATTTCAATATATATTGTGCTTTTTTGATCATCAATTTGATATCGAAAATTTATTGATCCAAAAGCAACTTTAATTTTTGAGACTATTTCTTTTATAACATTTTCAACTAATCATTCATCAATAAAAACTTGCCCGTCTTTAACTTTGATTGTGTCATAAAAATCATTCGCATAAATATTAGGAAAAACTTCGTTGTCCTTGTATTTGCTTTCATTTTTTACTTCAAAATCAAGCTGTTTTTTTAGTGGCGGAATTGATTCCTGCAATTTGTGATTATACAAATATCAACCACCTATGCCAACGCCAGCAATTATTACGGTTGCCGCAAGCGCTGCTCCTATTTTAATAGCGACTTTCAATTTATTCCTCTAATTTTTTTTCCTCATCATCTTCTTTAAAGTTTGTGAGCGAAAGATCTCTTAATTGCTGAATTGTTAAAAAATTAGTGGCAACATATTTAAAATCTTGATTTGAAATTCTAATTTGATCTGATTTAATAAAAGGGGTAGAATAATTTGTGATTTTTATTTTATAGATTCCACTTTTTTTATCATAATCAATTAATTTTTTACTAATTTCTTGTGAAAAAGCCACACTTATTTTTCGGTAGTCATTGTTAATATTCATCTCAATTTTTGGATTTAGTGTTCCTGAAAAATTATAGGGAATCACAAAACCTTGTTGAGAAATTTGTGAATTTCCAGAAAAAACAGCTCTTTCTTTTGAATCATAATAAGTATTTGACGTTATAAAAACATCGCCTACAATGTATTTTCCTGCAATTATTTCTGGTTTTTTATTTTTATCATAAATATTTTCCCTAAATTGGAACGACAAATCCAAATGATTTTTCGAATTATTTAGCGATTTAATTGGCAAATTAGTTAACTTTAGGTTTGTAATATTAATGTTTTTGTCGATATTTCCTGCATAAAAAAGTTCAGGATCAACACCAACTTTAAAAATATTTACATTGTGTTTTTGTTGACTAAATTTACTAGGAAAAAAATAGACTGTATTTTCATCAATTTTTTCGTAAGTTTTCGAAAATTCGACCGAAGCATCAGCGCCAAGATTTGCCATCTTAATTGATTTTAACAACTTAAAACCAATTCCCGTTTTTTTTATAGAATATTCTTTGCTTACATCAGAAAAATTACGGACTTTTAACACATTGTCTAATAAAATGTTTTGTTCATTTTCTTTAGTTAAATACACTAAAACATTGTTTAATTTTATAAATGCAGCATCATTTTCTTTATCTTTTTCTTGCTTTGGTCCGCCAAATGTAAAAACTGCTTGGTTAAATCTTTCTGGAAATAATTCAAGTAATTTCGGCACAGTTGGTGTAGAATTATTTAACTGCACATAAACATTGACTTTTCCTACTATTTTTGAAAAAACAGTAACAATTACGCTAAATCTTTCAGAAGTTAGATCGCGATCAATTTTAACAAATTGCCTAATGCCGTTAGGAGAAGAACTTGATGCATAACTAAATGAAATTTGCCCGTAATTTCTTGCGATTTGAATTTCTGGATTCTCGTTAGGAATAAGATCTAAATTCATACACTAAAGATTTAAAATTATGATAAATTGATCAATCGCTTTATGCATATTTTTGTAATAAGTGGATTTTGATCAATATTTTTTAATCCAGTTGCGATCGTTGTCAATAAATTCTTTAATTAAAAGTTTGGTATATTTTGGTTCTAGCAAAGAAAGCGCGCGTTCAATTGCCGAAATTGGCAGATTATCTGGTTTGTTAGTCAAACCGAGAGTTTCGTAAATTTTTTCTTTTTGAGAATGTAGTTTGTTTGCTTTGTGATATAAGAACAAAAATGAAACTAAAGATTTTTTTTCAACAAAAGTTCACTCTGAAGAATCTCTTAATTTTTTACGAAGTGATCTTTTTGGTTTGCGGGTGTCGTCCATTATTTCTTTCTCCTATTCAATTAATTTCATAAAAAAGTATAGAACTTATGAAGTGTGGTCTAAAAAATATTTTTAATTTCATTGAAATTCAAAATCATAAATTTTGACTGTATCACCAGATTTAATTCCGAGTTTAATTAGTTCATCCCAAAGTCCAATATTTTTGACTTTAGTATTAAATCTAAAAATATTTTCCTGTGAATTTAACGGTATTTTATGAATTATTTTTTTAATTAACTCGCCAGTAACTTCGTAAAATCCAGGAGTACTGTTATCGATCAAAAATGGTGCTTCTAAATTAAATTCAACAGGGTTTTCGCTTAATTCTGTAATTTCTACATTTTTTTTGCTTTTTTTAATTAAATCAAGCATTTTTTCTTTTATTTCTTTAATTTCAAATTGATCATTTGAAATTAAACTAGCTTTAACTATTGGAATTTCGGGAAATTTTTTTTGAAAATTAATCAAATTATCTTGAAAACTTGGTAAATCATGTTTGTTTGCAATTACAATTTGCTCTAAATTTAACAGATTTTTGTTAAATTTTTCCAATTCAGCGTTAATTTCAACAAAATCAGTAACTGGGTTTTTCTCTTTATCACCGAAATCAATTATATGAGCAATTGCGCGGCATCTTTCAATGTGTTTTAAAAAGATAATTCCCATACCTTTTCCAGAACTAGCCCCTAAAATGAGCCCTGGAAGATCGGCGACAACAAAAGAATCATTATGAATTTTAACAAGACCTAACTGCGGAACTAAAGTTGTAAATTCATAATTTGCAATTTTCGGTTTAGAATTAGAAATTAATGACAAAAGTGTTGATTTTCCAGCATTCGGTTTTCCTATTAAACCAATATCAGCCATAACTTTTAGTTCAAGGTTAAGGTTAAACTTCTGTCCTAATTCACCATTTTCCGAAATTCGCGGCGCTTTATTTTTTGAACTTTTAAAGCGAGTGTTGCCTAATCCACCGCGTCCACCGCGAGCGATTAAATACTCTTTTTGCAAAATGATGTCGCAAATTAAAGTGTTTTTTACAAATACTTGCGTTCCTAAAGGAACTTTTATAAAAACATCTTTACCGCTTGCACCTGTTCTATTTTTTGATCTGCCGTTTTCACCATTATTACCAAAAATTTTTTTAGTTTGGTAAAATGGTAACAATGTATTTAAACCAGAATCTCCAACAAAATAAATTGAACCACCACTTCCCCCATCGCCACCATCAGGTCCGCCTTTATCAACATGCGCCTCTCGACGAAAAGAAATTATGCCATCACCACCTTTTCCAGCCTCAACTTCAATTGAAACATGGTCTATAAATCTCATTTTATTCCTTTCATAACAGAAATTGTGAATATAAATTCTCTAATTTTTCCATATAAGGTTCGTCATCAAAATATTTAGTTTCTTGGGCGTTAACTCATAAAATTATAAGATAGAGAACAAAAATTCTTTGCACTAATATGTCTTTATAGTTAGTTTTGCCATAAAAATCTAAAAAAATACGTTCATTTTTATCATTTAGCCTTGCTGATTCAATGAAGTAAGCTAAATCAAAATGTATATCGCCTTTTGATGCGTATTCTCAATCTAAAAAATAGATTTTATGATCTTTTTCGACCATATTCATTAATCACAAATCGTTGTGAAGCGGTTTGGATTTGTCCATTTTTTGAAGTATTTCTTTAATAAAATCATAATATTTTGAAATGATTCTATTTTTTATACCTTTTTCTGATAGAGTTTTTAAATAACACTCAACTCTAAAATTATGATTCGAAGGCGGAAAATCAAGTTCAGAATCGTGGACTTCTTTTAGTTGAATTGCTATTTTTTGAAGTGATTCAGGGGTTAGTTCAACTTCGCTACCCTCGATTCATTCTCAAATAATTAATTCTTTTGAGTCAAAAATTAACTTTGGAACGAATTTAAAATTTGATAAAATTTTATAATCAATTTCGTGATTCATTCCGTTATGAATTTTTTTTTGCACGAATTTGGGACCATCACGGAATGATTCGTTAGTAAATCCAATCGAAATTTTTTTCATATTGGAAATTTTATTAAATTTTTTTAAATTTAAAAATTTAATAGTAATAAAATTATCATGCTAGGGTGGAGTAACTTTTATTTTTAACATAATAAAGTTTATTTTTTCCACCCTAGCATAATATTTTAAGAAAAATTCCAAAATTTTTCTTAAAAAAGGAAAAACAGTTATTTTTTCCTAATTTTTTCCTTTTTTAATTTAATTTTTCAAAAAAACTTAATTTAAATATAGTTTTATATTAAGAACCAAAAATTAAAATGAAGGAACCTATAATGACAGAAAATATGGATAAGTCACTATTAAAACAAGCGCTTGCAGAAATTAAAAAGAAATTTGGTAACGAATCAATTATGGTTTTGGGCGAAAAACCACCTATTGATACAGAAGTTTTTTCATCAGGCAGTATGGCAATTGATATGGCGCTTGGAATTGGAGGGTTTCCAAAAGGAAGAATTATTGAAATTTACGGTCCTGAATCATCAGGAAAAACAACAATTAGCCTTCACGCAATTGCAGAAGTGCAAAAACAAGGAGGAATTGCAGCTTTTATTGATGCTGAACATTCGATTGATCCACAATATGCAAAAAATTTAGGAATCGATATCGACAATTTAATTCTTTCGCAACCAGATTCAGGAGAGCAAGCCTTAGATATTGTTGATACTTTGGCAAAAACAAAAGCGATTGACTTAATTGTCGTTGATTCAGTTGCGGCTTTAGTCCCAATCGCGGAACTTCAAGGCGAAATGAAAGATCAAGTAATTGGCGCTCAAGCCCGTCTTATGTCAAAAGCACTTCGAAAAATTACAGCATCCTTAAATAAAAACGGTACTACTGTTATTTTCATTAATCAAATCAGAGAAAAGGTTGGTGTAATTTTTGGAAATCCTGAAACAACCCCGGGTGGAAGAGGACTTAAATTTTATGCATCTATCCGATTAGATGTTAGAAAAACACAACAAATTATTTCAGGAAACGACATAACAGGACATAGCGTAAAAATAAAAGTAGTTAAAAATAAACTTGCAATTCCGTTCAAAACTGCAATAGTAGAAATTATTTTTGCAAAGGGCATCTCAAAATCAGCAGAAATTGTCCAATTAGGCGAAGAATTGGGAATTCTTGTGAGAAAAGGCTCTTGATTTGCATATCGGGGAGAAAATATTGCGCAAGGGAAACTGAATTTAAAATTGTTACTAGAAAACAATTCTAAACTATTTAATGAAATAAAAGAGCAAATTATCGAAAAATTAAAGGAAAATCAAGAACAAAATCCAACATTATAGTAAAATTACTGCTACAATGCATAAATTCACAAAGTGATTTTTTTATTATTGCTTTTTAGCGCTATTTCTAGCAGGTTTTAGTGCAGCAATTTATTTGATCCATCTTTTTTTGTCAAGAAATATGGATTGAATTTCGATTTTAACTCTCGCCGTCGTCCACGTTTCTACTTCTTTTTTTAATATTTATTTGTTATTTCAAAAAAGAAGGTATGAAACTAAAATTTCATGGTTAATTGCTTGCTCAATTTTCCCTATAATAGGGCCGATTTCATATTTTATTTTCGCAAAAAAGTACTCAAATAGACAACACATAAGTCAATATTTTAGCCAATATCAACGTTTTATCGAATTTAATTACGAAGAAAATAAGTTAATGGAGAAAAATCCGGACTTTGAAGATAACTTACTAACTTTTTCAAGCAAATATTTTTCTTCTCCAATTAAAAAATTTAACGGTGATTTGCTAGTTGATGGTCATAGTTTTTTTGAAAAACTTTTTTTTGACATTAAAAATGCAAAAAAATATATTTTTATCGATGTTTACATAATAAAAGACGATTTTGTTTGGAGAAAATTAAAAAAACTGCTGATAAAAAAGAGAAAACAAGGTGTAGAAGTAAAAATTCTAGTCGATTCTTTTGGTGCTTACCTTATAAAAACGCGACAATGAATCGAATTAAGAAGAAAAAAAATCGAAGTTTTACTTTTCAACATTTTCAAAGTTCCCTTTATTACGGGGCAAAGTTTTTATAGAAATCATCGAAAAGTTTATCTCATAGATGGAAAAATCGCTTATACTGGTGGAAATAATATTTCTGAAGAATATTCAGGTTTTGACAAAAATTATGGTTATTGGATGGATTTAAACCTTAGACTTGAAGGTGAAATTGTCCAAACTTACTGCAAAAACTTCCTATTTCATTGGACAAAATGAGGAAAAAAAAATATTTCTAAAGATAAAATAAATAGTTTTTGCAATGTTAAAGACTTTGATCCCAAACCTGATGAATCCAAAAATATCGGTGTCGTTATTCAAAACGGACCAAATCTCGAAGATTCGTTGATTGAAGGTTTTATTTTAAAAAAGATTTATTCAGCGAAAAAAAATATAAAGATTTTTACACCTTATTTTGTCCCAACGCAAAAAATTCTTGATGCATTAAAAGATGTTTTACTTGCAAAAATTGAATTGGAAATCTTTTTACCGGGAAGAAATGATTCAAAAATCATTAAAAAATTTAATGATTTTTTTGCACGTAAATTGTTAAAAAAAGGGGCGAAAATCTATCATTTTAAAGAAATTTTTTTTCACGGAAAATCAATAGTTATTGATGATAAAATCGGAATGATTGGGACTTCAAATTTGGATTATCGATCTTTGTTTTTTCAGTATGAAACTAATTTATTTTTTAAAGGAAAAATTTTAAACGAGTTTTTAAATCACACAGATTTTCTGAAAAAACAAGGTATTATTGTCGAAATAAAAGATATTACAAGGGTTTTTTCTATACTTCGTTTTTTCATATTTTTTTTAAAAACAGTTGTTTAAGTTTTAGATAATTTTATTGTATAATTATAATTATATTTTTTTTGAGTTGGGCATTATGTTGAGAACAATAATTATTGCTTTTATTGCTATTTTTGGATTTTTAATCATTTTGATTTCCTTGCTAATGTCGCCACATTCAAACTCCTTTTCTGGAGCGCTTATCGGTTCTAGTGATCTTGATTTGTTTCAAGTTTCAAAAGAACGTGGATTTAAAAAATTCACAAAATGAGCAATGTTTGTGGTTGGATTTATTTTTCTAGCACTGTCACTAATTATTAGGTTGTTGTAAATTTTATGGAAATTATATCAGAAGAAAGATTAAAAAATTTTCTAAAAAACGAAAGAACATTTGTTGAAATTGTCAGAAAATTTAATATCCCTTTCAATTTAAATCAACAACTCACTAACCAAATTAGCAGTCTTATTGAAAACTTCCTTGTTTTTAAAACACCTGAAGGAAAATATTACGCGCCGCGATTATTAAAAACAAAAGTCGGTATTTTTAGAGCAACACAATCAAATTTCGGTTTTGTTGAAGACAAAGAAAACCCAATACAAAGTCAAAACGTTTTTATTCCAGCTCGATTTACAGCTAGCGCGCTTGAAAGTGATGAAGTTAGAATCAACATTTATGCTGATCGATTTAAAAGCGATCAGGTTTATGGTGTGGTTACCAAAATTATTCAAAGAAACACGAAGTTTTTGATTGGAAAAGCTTTTAAAAATGGTAAATTTTGGGATTTTGAACCTGTTAATTTCAAAGGAAATTTTGTTTTCCGTTGAAATTCATTTAACGATTTAGTTGTTGACAATTTTTACAAAGTAAAAATTGTTGACTACCAAAAAAACATTCTAAAAATAAACCTAGTTCAAGAAATTGGTCACAAAAGTGAACCTTTTTTGTACGTAAAAATCCCTATAATTGAATCAGAAGTTTCGAACAAATTTAACAATGATGTTATTGAAGAAGCCTCAAAAATAGAAGAAGAAATTACCTTTATCGATAAAAACAGAGTCGATTTAAGGAATGAATTAATCGTTACAATTGATGGCGATGATACAAAAGATTTTGATGATGCAATTTCTGCCCAAGAAACGGAAGATGGAAATTTTCTTTTAAAAGTCCACATTGCTGATGTTGCTCATTATGTGAAACAAGATAGTGCAATTGATATTGAAGCACAAAATCGTGGAACTTCAATTTACCTTCCGCACACCGTAATCCCGATGCTGCCAGAAGAGTTGTCGAACGGAATTTGTTCACTAAAACCAAATGTTGATAGATTTACAGTGACAATGGAATCTTTAATAAACAAAAAAGGTGAAAATTTATACATTAAAATCTATCCTTCTGTCATCAATTCAAAGCAAAGATTGACATACGAAGAAGTCAACAATTTTTTTGCTGGAAAATCTAATTTTAATAATTTTGAATTAGAAAATATGCTTAAAACTGCGTTAAAATTAAACTCTGTTCTTTCGCAATTCAAGAAAAAACAAGGTTATATTGATTTAGCGATTGACGAAGTGAAAATTATTTTAGATGAAGAAGGTTATACTAAATCTTTAAAATTAAAAAGCAGAGGAATTTCCGAAGAGTTAATCGAAAATTTTATGATTAGAGCTAACGAGAATGTCTCTGAATTTTTAACAAAAAGAAAAATTCCGATTTTATACAGAATCCATAATAAACCCGATCCTGAAAAAATAGTGATTTTCAATCAAATTCTTAAGGCCTTGGGTATAAAAAACACTTTAAAATTAAATCCAAATTCAAAGGAATTTGCTAAAAAAATTGATGAAATTAAAGTCGAAAATAACGACAATTTCTTAAAATATTCAATTTTAAGAACAATGCAAAAAGCAATTTATAGTACCGAAAATGTAGGTCATTTTGGTTTGGCCGCTACTTTTTATAGTCATTTTACGAGCCCTATTCGTCGTTATCCAGATTTAATTTTGCACAGAATTATTCACCATTTTATTTTTGAAAAAAATAAAGATTTGGAACTTTTTAAGGAAATTTTAAACAAAAATTCTTATTCAACCACCGAATTAGAACAGAAAGCTTTTAATTTAGAAAGAAAAATTGTGAATATCAAAAAAACCGAATATGTGAAAAAATTGGTTGGTCAAACTTTTGGCGCTCAAATAACATCAATTATAAAATCCGGTTTTTTTGTTGAAATTGACGGTCTTTTTGATGCGATGATAATTAATAAGAGTTTACCTGATAGCGAAAACGATCCATATCAGTTAACTGAAGATGGATTTTGCGTTTATAACAGTAAGCGTAGATTCAAATTAGGCGAGTTTATTGACGTTAAAATTGAGAACGTTAATATTTGAGACGGTAAAATTACAGCTATTTTAGCTGAAAATTAGAATTAAGCTGACTAAATTTTTCTATTTTAATTTTAGTATAAAAATCAAAATAGAAAAATTTTAGGAAAAATTAAAGAAAATTTCTTTAATTTTTCAGTTTTTTCGCTAACAATAAAAGGACTTTGTCACTAAATTTTTTGTTAAATTTTTCAATTTTGACAAATTTAACAAAAAAAATACTATTAAAAAATTAAGGTAAAAACTGTTAATTAGAAGGAATTCCGATGACTTTTTGTTCAGCGTAAGTTTTTTCATCAAGATATTCGGTTAAAGGTCTTTCGAATTTTTCTTTTTTAAGTTGAACTTTTTTGCTTTCATCAGTTGTTAATTTCGCAAACTCAATTAAGGAATCAATAAATTTACTTCCCTCAAAAGCAAGTGTGATTTTATTTTTTTGGTCTTTTTTATCCAGCATTTTATAGCCGTCGCCACCGTCTAAAATAAAATCATTTGTTGCAATATAATAATATTTTTCAGGATCAATTGTTTTATTATTAATTTTGAAACTTTTTTCATCAGGAATTCAAAAATATTCTTCTTTTTTTGTTTTGTCATCTAGTTTTTTTTCAACTCTTACATTATAAGAAACGTTTGAAGAAACTTGTGCAAAACCGCCCGAACGCCCACGAGAAAGTCCGTGTTTTAAAGCCTGAATTACAACATCACCCTTAGTTCTTACAGCAGTAATTAAATCGCCAAAAGGACTTACAGATAGCGCTTTTTCTTTAGTAATTTCACCTTTTTCGTAATTTGAGCGCAAAGCGCCGCTGTTATAAATTCCGATCGTATTTTCGAGCGATCCGCTTTCTCAATTTGTATGCGTTTTTCAAGGTTCTTCTTTTGCAAAACCTCAAGCGACAGTATCGGCAGCGATAACCCCTAAAGATGTCGGCTTAAGTCTACCAACTCAAAAATCTTCACCACCAATTTTTTGTGAAATTGTATGTTTAAATTCGCCAGGAGATGTAAATACGACAACTTTTCCCTCTTTGTCAAAATTATCCCTTAATTTCTGCACTAATTTTGAAGGCAAGTCTCTATTATATAGTTCGATTTGATTAATATCTCTCATTACTTGGTGAACTTCTGTGATTTTTCCAGTTTTTGTATCAAAAACAAGGTCAATATCGCCTAAAAATTTTGTGTAATGACTTGTTTGGGTGATATAAACATCTCTATTTTCTGCAGCTTTTTTGTTAATTTCGACATATGTGTGACTGTGTCCGTCGATAATTAAATCAAGTTCGCTATCTGAATTTTGTGATAAAAATTCTGATGTTCATTTTTTTTCATTTCGACCTGTTCCGAGATGGGTAACTGCAACAATAAAATTAATATCAGGATTTTCAGCTTTAATTTCACTAATAACTTGATTTGCTGATTCAACAGGATCACGAAATTCGACTAGTTCAGAATTACTTGGTCTAGAAGTAAAAACTGTATCAGGTGTTGTGATCCCGAAAACTGCAACTTTAATGCCACCGACTAATTTTTTGATTATATAAGGTTTAAAAACTCTTTTTCCGACTTTAGTTTGGTCATAATTTTCAGGTTTTCGATCGCTTTTTTGATAATCTTTATAATAAATATTTGCTGAAATAAATGGTGTGCTAGTTCCGGTTTTAGGCTCGCTTATTTCCTTGTTTAATTTCAAAAGATGCCCTAATCCATAGTCAAATTCGTGATTTCCGACTGCAACCGTATCATAACCAGCGAATCTTGCAATTTGGGCAATTGTTTGTCCTTTATCAGAATCGGAAAGGGGTAAACCTTGAATTAAATCTCCAGCAGAAAGGAGCAAATCTTTGTTTTTATCCGCCAAATATTTAGAAAAGTCTATCATTCCAATAAATTTACTGTATTTTCCAGCATCAAATTCGAGTCGACCGTGTTCGTCGTTTGAATGGAAAATTTTAATAGTTTTTAACCTTGAATTTTCAGCATTCTCTGCTTCACGAAGTTTTCTGAACAAGTAATTGTATTCTTTAACAAGTGGATCTAAAGTTTTTTTAGATTGAAAATACAGGTCGAAAATCGCTTGTTCTAATTGATGTTTTTTAGTTTCCTCTTTTTGATCTTTAAGTTTTTTGTTCAAATCTTCTAATTTTTTAGCAAAATTGGCGATTTCCTTATTATATTTTTCATTATTTTCAAAATATTTTTTCCTAATTTCACTCGACTGTTCCGATTCTGATATAACAGGAATGCAACTCGCAACCACAATCGACACAGGGGCTAAAATTAACAAATTTCCTAAAATTAACTTCTTAAATTTCATAATTTATTCTCCAAGTTTAGTCAAAATTTAAAATTTTTTATTTAAATATATAGCAACAAATTATATTACAAAAAATTTTAAATTTAGGCGATTTCAAACTATAATTTAATATAAAAATTTAAAATTATAGTTTGAAATTCGATATTTTTTAAACTAGAAAATAAAACTTTGGAAAAGTTAAACTTTTTAAGCAAAATAAAAGCAGATGTCGAAATCGTAATTTTGGACATCTGCTTTTAGGTAAAAAACTATAAGGTTAATTAAAATTATGCTTATTTTTACGACATAATTTGGCTTTTGTTAAAATAAAAATTTATTAATTTCTTCAGTTAAATTAACGCTTAAAGTTTTAAAAGGAATGGCAGCCGTTATATAATTCGATAAATTATTTTGATCATAATAATATTTTTGCTGTTTGTTATCCTTGACGAAAATATAATTTGTAAACACTAGCAAATGAACATATTTTTGGCTGTTGCTAATCCTGGTCAAAACAGACCTAATTTTGTTGTGTAGTCAATTTCGCCGTTTTTCCAAATTTTTTCACTTATTTTAACAGGGTCTAATTTAGACATTTCATCCAAATATTCGCTAAAAAGTTTTATACTTTTTTCGAAATTTTTTAGTCTCCTTATTGTATCGGCAGGTCTTGCTCATCAAAAAGATGCTTTAATTTCTTTGCTATTTTGTTCAAAAAAGGTAATGGGACTAAGAAAATCATTAATAAATTCTCTGTATTTAAAATAGAAAAGTCCAACGTCTTTTTTATGTGACTTAAAATTTTCAGCAACACGAAAATATTTATCGTAAGTTTGTTTTACAAAAAGGGTTTTAGCCTTGAGTCTTCCTTTCTATGAAATTTATTTCATTTTTTCTCAAAATCTTCTTTAATGTGTAACATATTTAGAAATCAAGAAAAATCTGGAGATAGCACATAATTAATCTTGTTTTTAAAGTAAAAACTGATAAAACGATAGCCAAAAAAATGTCACATCGATCTTTTTTGTTGAATAAAATATGGTTGTTTGTTAAAAAAAGCCCTTCTTCACCGTTTGTATCCAGTAAAATTGAGGTTCCTAAACTAAATCTAATATTTCTTTGGAAAATGTTCTTGTATTTATTGTCAGAATAATCCATTGACCTAAAGCCAAAATGTTTTAATTTATAGTAGTTTTTTCTAAAGTTTTTATTAAAATAACTAGTAACAACCGAACAAAGCGGACTTGATTTTTCACCCTATTTAAATTCAGTTTATCAAGTAGATAAACATTTAAATTTTCATTCCTTTGTCCTAAAAAAGAGTGTTCATTTTCTCGTAAAATTGCATTTTCCGATATAATCTTGAATAATTTAAACGCGCCTTGTCTATCTGTTATTCTAATATTTTGAACTTTTTCATCATCGTTAACTTTTGATAATTTATAAATATCAAAAGTTAAGGGGGTTTTCGCCTGAATTATCAATTAATTCAATTTTTTGTCAACTTGTTCTATATTTTCATTAGAAAAAACAGATTCAGAAGTACCTGATTCTGTTTTTTCTAATGAATTAGTCAGGCTTTTATTTAAATTTTTGTTATTTTCAGTTGCCTGTATAAGACCATTTTCAGTATTTTTTTTTATTTTTTTGGACTATATTATTCTTATGAGCGAACTTGTTTTTCTCTTGAATTTTCAATAATTCTTGTATTTTTAGAATTTTCTGGAAAAAAATTATTTTTTCCAGTTTTACTAAAATTTTTTTCAGTTTTAGTATCTAAATTAAAATCTACGTTTTTTAAGCTGGAATTACTGTAAAAATCGTTGTTTTTTGATCTTTAATTTTTCCAGAATTATGATTTTGCAAACTTTTGTTCTTTTTGTGATTATCAAACACCTGATTATTTTGCTGAATTTTCGGGATCGAACTGTAATAACCACACGAAGAAACTGAAAACAAAAAACCAAAAATACTTAATATTTTTAGGAATTTTGTTTTATTTTTGGTTTTTGCTTGTTCAATTTGCCGCTTACCCTTTGTTTTTTTAAGGATTTTTGTTATTTCAGCAAACTAAATTTTTCAAAAATCTAGTTTTTAACAAAAGTTTTTGTTATTTTCTTTTATTTTTTAACAAAATATCTAATTACTCTTACAAACTGGGAAACAAATGAATATTCATTATCGTATCATGTATATAATTTGTAAAGTCTTTTTCCATCAGCTTCAACAAATTTTGTTAAAGTTGCATCAAAAATTGAACCGTGTTTGTCACCGATAATGTCGCTAGAAACGATTGGTTCATCGCAATATGCAAAAGATTCGTTAGCATATTTTTTAATTTTTTCATTAACTTCTTCAACTGAAGGATTAGATTTTAACTCAACGCTTAAATCCACAAAAGAACCTGTAATTACGGGAACTCTAATTGCAATTCCATCGAGTTTTCCAGCTAGAGAAGGAACTACAAGCCCGATCGCTTTTGCTGCGCCCGTTGATGAAGGAACTAAATTAACACCAGCAGCGCGCGCTCTTCTTAAATCGCTATGTGGAGCATCTTGCAGCCTTTGGTCGGCAGTATAGGCGTGAATTGTGGTCATAAACCCATGATTTACTCCAAATTCCTTCTCAATAGCGTTAACAAGTGGGGCCAACGCGTTTGTAGTACATGAAGCTGATGATAAAATTTTATCATTTTCGTCAATTGTGTTGCAATTTACGTTGTAAACGATGGTTTTAACGTCATTTCCAGCAGGTGCGGAAATAATTACTTTTTTTGCACCAGCTTCTAAATGTAAACTTGCGCCTGATTTAGAAGCAAAAAAACCTGTACATTCAACAACTAAATCGATTCCGAGCTCCCTTCAAGGCAATGATTTAGGATCTCTTTCTGATAAAACAAGAATTTTTTGACCATTAATTTTAAGGTAATTTTTCCCATCTTCTTTTAAAACTTCGATTTCACCCTCAAATTTACCATGTGCGGAATCATATCTAAAAAGATGAGCTAAAACAGAAGCATTTGTTAAATCGTTAATTGCAACAACTTTCAAATCTTCATCGTTAACTTCAAAGAGGCGGCGAAGCGCTAATCTACCAATTCTTCCAAAACCATTAATTGCAATTTTTTTCATTTTGGCTCTCCATTTCGTTGATTTTATAAGTTAATTTTGCCATCTAAATAGTAAAAAATTAACAAAATATAACTTTTCTTGTTAATTTTACCACTTTAAACTAACTTTACATTAAAATTTTTGTTAAATTATTTGTCTTTTTGTATAAAATTTATTTAAAAAATTTTTCACAATTTTTTTGAAAGGATTTTAGAAAAATCTTATGGGTTATTCAGTTGAGAAACTTAAACTATTAAAAGGGCTTGAAGCAGTAAGAAAACGCCCAGGAATGTACATTGGATCAACAGATGTTAACGGATTACACCAATTAATCTGGGAAATTTTTGACAATTCTGTTGATGAAGTTATTGCAGGATATGCTAACGAAATTACACTAACAATTAATCCTGATAATTCGGTTGAAATTAGCGATAATGGACGTGGAATTCCGACTGAAATTCATAAGAAAACTGGAAAAACAGGTGTTGAATTAGTTTTTAGCGAACTACATTCAGGAGCTAAATTTTCTGATGAAATTTACAAAACTGCTGGCGGACTTCACGGTGTTGGTTCATCAGTTGTAAACGCTCTTTCTAAAAAACTTGAAGTTTATGTAAATCGCGATAAAAAATTATTTTATACTTCCTTTGTTGATGGTGGAAAAATTGAAACTCGAACAAAAGTAATTGACTCTAGCAAAACAACAGGTACAAAAATAAAATTTTTACCTGATTTTTCCATCTTTTCACATACCGAATACGATGTAGAAATGATAATCACACGCTTACGTGAGACTTGTTTTTTGATTAATAACTTGAGAATCAATTTTATTGACTTAAAAAATAGCATTAACCAAACTTTCCAATTTGAAAAAGGTATGGAAAGTTTTATTGATTTTTTAAATAAAGACCAAAACAAAATACACGATAAAATTATCAATTTTAAGGAAAAAAAGCAGGAAATTATAGTAGAATTTGCATTTCAGTATGTCGATTCACAACAGGAAAATATTGTTTCTTTTGTTAATAATGTAAAAACAAATTTAGGCGGAAGTCATGAAAACGGGTTTAAATTAGGTCTTTTAAAAGCGCTTAACACTTACGGACAACAAAATAATTTAATTAAAAGTAAGCAAATTTTCGAATTTGCCGATGCAAAAGTTGGACTTTCAGCAATTTTGTCGCTACGTGTGCCCGAACCAATTCTTGAATTTGTTGGTCAAACCAAAAACAAATTAGCAACAGTTTTGGCAAAAACTGTGACAGAAGAACTCATTTTTACAAATCTAATGTCATTTTTTGCACTTAACAAAGAAATTGCTACTAAAATTATCAACTTTTTATTAGAAGTTTATCGTCAACGCCAACAGTCAAAATTGAACATAATTGAGTCAAAAACATCCAAATCGATTACGAAAGAAAAGCGAATTTTATCAGGAAAATTAACCCCCGCAAATTCAAAAAAAGCTATGAATCGCGAGCTTTTTTTGGTTGAGGGTGAATCGGCGGGTGGTTCTGCCAAACTTGCAAGAAACCGTGAGTTTCAAGCAATTTTGCCTTTAAAAGGTAAAATTGTTAACGCCCAAAAAACAAGATTAATCGAACTGTTAAAAAATGAAGAAATTGTTGCAATTATCAGCGCTTTAGGAACTGGAATTGGTCAGAATTTTAATATTAAAAACTTAAATTATGGCAAAATTATAATTATGACTGATGCTGATAATGACGGAGCTCATATTCAAATTCTAATTTTGACATTTCTCTTCCTTTATATGCGTCCTTTAATCGAAAATGGTTTTGTTTTTATAGCGCAACCGCCGTTGTATCGGATTAGCCAAAAAGGTAAAAAAGATGTATTTGTTTGGGATGAAAAAGAGTTTCAAAAACGTATTAAGAATGGTTCAAATTTACAAATTCAACGTTATAAAGGACTTGGCGAAATGAATGCAAGTCAACTTTGACAAACAACAATGGATCCTTCAAAACGAACTTTAGAAAAAGTTTTAATCGATGATTATGCAAAAGTTGAAGAAAATTTCAAAATTTTAATGGGTGAAAGAGCTGATCTTCGTAAAAGTTGAATTGAAGAAAATGTTGACTTTTCACTTGAAGACAATTTTATCGACAATTTAAAGGAGTCGATCCATGAATAAAAATTTAGATTTAGTAATTAGTTCAAAATTAGAAAAAATTTTAGCAGAAAAATTCATCCGTTATTCCAAATATATAATTCAACATCGCGCAATTCCGGATGTTAGAGATGGTCTAAAACCTGTTCAAAGACGAATTCTTTATTCAATGTGACAATTGGGTCTGAAAAATAGCAAAAATTACAAAAAATCTGCTAGAGTTGTCGGTGATGTAATCGGAAAATATCATCCACACGGTGATTCATCAATTTATGATGCCCTTGTCCGACTTTCTCAAGAATGAAAAATGAACGTCCCACTTGTAGAAATGCACGGAAATAAAGGTTCAATTGACGACGATCCACCTGCCGCAATGCGATATACAGAAGTGAGACTTACGCAAATAAGCGAGCATTTATTAGAACTAATTTCAAAAAATGTTGTAACTTTTTGTCCTAATTTTGACGACAGTGAAAAAGAACCGACAATTTTACCAGCAATTTTTCCAAACTTATTAATTAACGGCGCAATTGGAATTGCAAGTGGATTTGCTACCGAAATTCCACCACATAATCTGTCTGAAGTGGTTGATGCAGCAATTTTGATGATTAAAAACCCAGGAATCACAATTGATGAAATTTCAAAAGTAATTTTAGGACCTGATTTCCCAACAGGCGGGATTGTTTATGGAAAATCTGGGATTTTTGATGCCTTTAAAACTGGGAAAGGGAAGATAAAAATAACTTCAGGTTATAAATTTTCTGAAAAAAAAGACCAAAAAGTAATCGAAATTTCTTCAATTCCTTTTGGAATTTCAAAAGCAAATTTGATTCAACAAATTGATAACATTCGTTTTGAAGAACAAATTTATGGAATTAAAGAGGTAATTGATCAATCAGATCAAAATGGAGTTTTAATTTTTGTTGAGCTAGAACAAGATGCGAATCAAGAATTAATTATTAATTATTTACTACAAAAAACTGACTTGCAAATACATTATTCTTATAATTCTGTTGCAATTTGCGACAATTCTCCAAAACTTTTGACAATTAAAGAGATGATTTTTTACTATCTTGACCATTTAAAAAAAATTAAACTTGCTGAATTTAATTTCGATCTCTTCAAAAATAGAACAAGATTAGAGATTATCGAGGGTTTTCTCAAAGTTGCTGACATTACTGACGAAGTAATTAAAGTTATCCGCGAATCTGATAATTCAAAAGCTGGTGTTGTTGCTGATTTAATGAAATTTTTTGATTTTAGCGAAATTCAGGCTGATGCAATCGCATCGATGCGCTTATACCGTCTCTCAAAAATTGAGCAGCAAACTTTTCTTGAAGAGTCAAAACATTTAGAAAAAAATATTAGCAGACTAACAAAACTTGTCGAAAATAAGGAAGAATTTGATTCAAATTTAATCAACCTACTTAACGAATTTAAAAAATATCATGGTTCACCGCGAAAAACTAAAATAATTAATTCTGATTTAAAAATAAAAATAAATCATGATGAATTAATTAAAGATGAATTTTTTTATTTTTGAATTTCAAAATCTGGACTTTATAAAAAATTAGATCTAAAAAATTCTACAACTGAAGAAATTGAAAAAACACAGTTACCAAAAGATGATATTTTTGTTTTTCAAGGTTTGGTTAATCAAAAACAAAAAGCACTTTTTTTAACAAATAAGGGTGAAATTGCTGTTTTTCCAGTTCACCAAATTGATGAATTAAACTTGAAAAATGCGCCTATTAATTTAAGAATTACGTTAGGAATACCGAACGATCAAGAAATTTTAAATGCTTTTTTTGTTGATAATTTTGAAAATAATCAATTTTTAATTTTTATAACTAAATTTGGTTTTGCCAAAAGAATGCAATTGGATCAATTAGCAAAAATTAGACAGAAAAAAATGCAAAATACTTTTCGAATTAAAGAAAACGATGAAATTGTTGAAACTTTTTTAGAAAATAAATTGAAAAACATCGTATTTTTTACTTCGCAAAATCGCGCCTTGAAAATAAGTCTTTCGGAGATCCCAATTTATTCCCGAAATTCAGCAGGTGTTAAAATTTTAAATCTACGTAAAGGCGAATTTATTGTAGCAAGTCAAACAATTGAAACATCAGATTCGATTGCCATTATCGACTATTACTCTCGATTTGAGAAAATTGAAACTGATAGTTTACATTTTGGTAATAGATTAATTGCACCTAAAGTTTTTTCAACCAAACTTGATTTTTCACTGATTCCAAAAAGTATCGCTGTTTATAATCAAAATTTAACAGTCTTTGAATTTGATAATCCTTTAAAAATCTTTACAATTTCTGATTTTATAAATTACAAAACCAAGGCAAAAACAAATTATAGATTTTTTTTGCAAAACGACAAAAATAGCAAAAATAATGTGAAAAATGTAGATTTTTCAACAAAAAGCGTCAATAATAATCAAGATATTAAAACAAATGTTAAAAACGAAAAACCTGCAGAAAGTATAGAAGATAAACTTCGTAAAATAGGTGAAATAGATATAAAATCAATTTTGGACAAAATTGAAAAGGAAAATGAATAATGGATAAAAATTACTATAAAAATTCGTTAAATATATTTAACTCGAATTTTTCAATGAAGGCAAATTTACCTGAAAAAGATAAATTTTATACTGATTTTTGGGAAAAAAACCAAATTTATCAAAAAATCTTAAAAAATAGACAAGGAAAAACAAGGTTTATTCTTCACGACGGTCCTCCATATGCAAACGGCGACATTCACATTGGTCACGCGCTTAATAAAGTTTTAAAAGATATAATTGTTCGTTACAAAACTATGTCAGGTTTTTACTCTCCGTTTGTTCCAGGTTGAGATACCCACGGTTTACCGATTGAAAACAAAATTATTAATCAAATCGAATCAAAATCAGCCCTTGAAATACGTCAAAAAGCAAATGATTTTGCTAATTCACAAATTTTTGTGCAAATGGAACAATTTAAAAAACTTAATTTATTGACTGATTTTAAGGATATTTATCAAACAAACACTCCTGATTATGAAGCTAAACAGTTAAAATTATTCAAAAAAATCGTTAGCCGTGATCTTGTTTACCGTGCTTTAAAACCGATTTATTGATCACCAAGTAGTCAAAGCGCGCTTGCTGAAGCAGAAATTGAGTATCTCGATCACCGTTCACCATCTGTTTTTGTCGGCTTTAACATAAAAAAAGGTAACAATTTTGTACAACCAAACGATAAATTAGTTATTTGAACAACTACACCGTGAACTTTAATTGCAAATTCAGGGGTTGCAATTGGTTTGAATTTTAATTACATCCGTGTAAAAAGCGGTCAAAATTTTTACATTTTAGCTGCTAATTTACTAGAAAAATTAAGTAACACTTTTGGATGAAAAGACTATGAAATCATAGCTAGTTTTACTGGTGAAACGCTTTTAGGAGTGGAATATCATCATCCAATTTTTGAAAAAATTTGCCCTGTTGTTTTTGGAAAACACGTAACTTTAGATGCGGGATCAGGACTTGTTCATTTAGCACCGCTTTTTGGCGAGGATGACTACTGGATTGGTCGCGAAAATAACCTTGAAATGGTTATGCACGTAGACGATAATGGAAAATTTAATGAAAACGCAAAGCAATTTTCTGGTTTATTTTATGATGATTCTAACAAGGTAATAACTGATTTTTTAAATGAAAAATCAGCAATTTTAAACTTGAGTTTTATTAAACACTCTTTTCCTCATGATTGAAGAACTTTAAAACCAGTAATTTATCGCGGGACACCGCAATGATTTGTTTCAGTGGAGAAAATCAAAAAAGAACTAGAAAGCGCCATAGAAAACATTGAATTTCCAGAAAATTGGCTTAAAAATCGTCTAAAAAAAATGATAATTGATAGGAAAGATTGGCTAATTTCACGTCAGCGAAGTTGAGGAATACCACTAATTATTTTTTATGATCAAAATAAAAAACCAGTTTTGGACAAACCAGAAATTTTTGACCATATAATTTCACTAGTTGAAAAACACGGATCATCAATTTGGTATGAAAAAACAACAGATGAACTTCTTCCAAAACAGTATCAAAACTTGGGCTGAACTAAGGAAAACGACATTTTAGATGTCTGATTTGATTCAGGAGTTAGTTTTTTGGCCGCAAATATTAATGGTGAAAATCCGCCTTTTGACATTTATTTCGAGGGTTCAGACCAATACCGAGGCTGATTTAACTCTTCTTTGATAAATTCAGTTATATATTCTGGAGTTTCTCCCTATAAAAAATTGCTTTCCCACGGTTTCGTTGTTGATTCGAAGGGAAATAAAATGTCAAAATCAAGAGGTAACGGTGTTGATCCAATTGTAATTTTGAAAAAATATGGTTGTGATATTTTCCGACTTTGAGTTGCAAACAGCGAATATTATAATGATGTTGTTTATTCTGAGTCAATTTTTGAACAAAATGTGGAAATTTATCGAAAAATTCGTAACACAGTTCGGTTTTTAATAACAAATTTAATTGATTTTGAACCAAAAAAGTACGAATTAACAGAACTGGATTTGTATATTTACAATAAAATTCAAAAGTTGAAAAATGAAATTATTGAAAATTATGATAAAAATCGATTTGTTCGTGTTGTTAAAATAATCAATAATTTTATTATTGAATTTTCTAATTTTTACCTATCAATTGTTAAAGATGTTTTGTACGCTGATAAAAAAGATTCCTTAAAAAGAAGGCAAATTCAATATAATTTATACGAACTTTTGCTTGTTTTAAACATTGCAATTGCACCAATTATGCCAACAACAGCAGAAGAAATTTATCAATATGTTCAAAAAAGCAACAAACAAATTTCGGTACATATGGAAAATTTCTTTGAAAAGTCCAACTTTGACGAAAAACTAGATACAAAATGAGAAGAATTTTTTCAGATCAAGGATTCAATATATCAGTTAATCGAACAAAAAATTCAAACAAAAGAAATTAACCGATCAAATGAGGTTGGAATTTTATTAAAAACTGATTCTGACTTTATTAAATCACTCGATCTTGTAAAATTATTAATGGTTGCAAAAGTTGATTTTTCTGATAAAAAAACAGAAATTTTGCAACTTAATTGACAAAAATGCCCAAGATGCTGAAACCATTTTGAAAAAATTGACACTGTTTGCCAACGCTGTTTTGAGGTCTTAAATGAAATCCAAACTGAAAAAATTAACTAATTTTATTAAATTAAAGTATCAATTAGTCGGAAAAAAGCGATTTTTTCTAAATATCATTATCGCTTTTTCTATTATTGTAGCTTTTTTACTAATTGACCAATTAACAAAAAATTTAATTTTTTCATGAGATGAATACGAAATTTCTACTAAAAAAGGTTTTATAAAAAATATTTCTTGAGGTTTCATTGGATTTCGGCCACTTTTACACCAAGGAGTAACTTCGCGAATTAATCATATTATCGGGTTCGAAGGAATTCATATTTTCGCCTTTTTTTTATCGTTAATTCTTCTAATTTTAATTCCATTTAGTAAAAAATTTTCACTTACCGTTTTTATGGCAATTCTTTTAGCTGGTAATTGAGGGAATGAAATTGATAGAATTTTGAATGATAATACTGTAAAAGACTTACTTTATTTACCTTTCACAAATTCGAGTGGTACTTTTAATTTTGCAGATATTTTCATTTTCATAGGGCCAATAGGTATAATTTTAGTTCATATTATTGATACTTTTAAAAATTCATATTGAGAAAAATTTAAAAAGCGAAAAAAGAAAAATGTTGTTGAAAAAAAGGATAATGATGATTTTGTAAATTAGCACACCAAATCTAAACGCTTCAATTATTTACTAAAATTTTAATGAGAAGAGCATATTTAAACATTAGGTTAAGTAAAATTTTTTAACCTTTTTAAGTCAAAAATTTTTAATTTTTTTCATTAAAATTATCTAACCAATCTTTTAGGATTTCGCTAACTTTTTTTGGATCAGCGTTTCCTTTTGTTTTTTGAATAATTTTTCCGATCAAAAATTTAAATAATTTATCTTTATTTTGTTTATTTTTTTTAATTTGGACTGTTTCTTGTTTAACTATTTCAACTAAAAATTGCTTAACTTCAGTATCAGATAATTTATTTTCTGAAACCAACTTTAAAACACTATCTAAATCAAGGTTTTTTGATTTTTGCTTAATTTCAATAATTTGTCGAAATTCAGAATTTGAAATCTCATTTAAAAGATGTTTTTTTACTAACAAACCAAAAAATTCAAAATTTATCGATAAATTTTGAATTCCTAACTTGTTAATAATTGGAACAATTTCAGAAAAAAACAATTTAACACTCAAGTGCCAATTTTCAGGATTTGAACTTTTTAAAAATGTTCAGTATTCGAAATTATTCAAAATTTGATTGATATAAAAAGTTGAAACCCCTTGTTTTTCAAGCATTTTTTCAATTTCTAGTGGTACAAGTGGTACTTGAATTTTATCGACAAAATCTTGCTTTAGTTCGATATAAGGTAAATTTGGTTCTGGAAAATACTTATAGTCAATTGCATCAGATTTAGAACGCAAAATCTGATTTTTTATTAATTTATCGTTAAATTTTTTTGTAACTTGTTCAACTTTTCCACCTTTTTCATAAATGTCAATCTGATCTTGAATTTCAAGTTCAGTTGCTTTTTGAATATTAGATATCGAATTAATGTTTTTGATTTCAACTTTTGGGTTAAATTCAACTTGATTTTTATCACGAACAGAAATATTTATATCAGCACGAAGCGAACCGTTTTCTAATTTAGCATCAGAAATACCTAAAAATAACGATAATTTTCTTATTTCATCAACATATTTTGCAGCTTTTTTTGCCGAATCTAGTACAGGTTTTGTAACAATTTCAATTAGTGGCGCTCCACATCTGTTGTAATCAAAAAAAGTTTGCTCATCTTTATGAATTTGTTTTGCAGTGTCTTCTTCGAGATGAATTCTTTCAATTGCAATCACAGAATCTTCAACATTTAAAGTTCCATTTTTACCAATCGGATGGAATTGCTGACTAATTTGAAAACCTTTTGGCAAGTCGGGATAAAAATAATTTTTACGGTCGAAGGCTAATATCGGTGAAATTTCCATTTTAAGCGCTTTTGCTAAAATAATCGCTTTTTCTACGGCAAGTTTGTTGATTTTTGGCAAAGTTCCAAGATAAGCTAGATCAAAAAGGTTAAAAAAACTATTAGAATTACCGCGTAAATTAGGTGAATTTGAAAACATTTTTGCCTTCGTATTTAGTTCTAAATGAATTTCAACACCAATTGTGATTAAATATTTGCTATTCAACATTAATTTCACCTATTTTTTCTTCAAGATAAAGGGAAAAACCTAAAAGTTTTGCATCAGAATTTATTTTTGAATCAACAGCTAAATTAAATGGTAAGTTTTTGTATTTCCCAAGTGGCAAACTAATTGATGGATTGCCAACTAAATTTGAAATCGCCAAAATAAAATTAGTAATTTTGTCACTTTTTTCGCTATTTTTTCCAGAAATGTCAGGCGCAATTCCATAAAAGGCAGGAAAAATAACTAAATCAAATCTTTCAAGTATTTGCTCATAATACTTTTTGATTAAAGTTCTTACCTTTTTTGCCTTAATAAAAAAGTATTCTTGATTCTCTTTTTCAAGAAAAAAAGACCCCCAAATAAGTCTTTTTTGCAACATAAATCCAAATCCATCCGTTCTTGTTTTGAGAAAAATCTCTTCTCACTTTAAATTTTTATCTGTTTTTCCAAAAGTTATCCCGTTAATCGCTGATAAATTTGAGGTCGCTTCAGAATAGGAAATAATTTCATAAACTGGTAAAATTGTTTTTAAAAGTTCAAGATTGGGTTTGATAATTTCCAATTCTACACCATCAGTTTTCAAAACATCCTTTAATTTATAGAACTTTTGACTAACATAGTCCTCAATTTCATCGCCAAAATCAAAAACAGCAACTCTTTTTGGTTTCTCTTTTTCCACTTTTTTAACATCGATTTCAACAGAAGTTAAATCATTTTTATCAGCACCAAAAACAACTTGAGAAACTAAAATCGTATCAAAAACATTGTGAGTCAATCAAGCAACCGTGTCAAGTGAAGTCGCATAGGCAAACAAGCCATAACGTGAAACCGCACCATACGAAGGTTTGAATCCAACTTTTCCAATAAAACTAGCAGGTCTTCTAATCGAATCACCTGTATCTGAACCAATTGCAAAATGAACAAAATTAATTGTTGCGGCGCTTCCCGAAGAAGATCCGCCAATTAATTTTGTTTTATCAAGCGGATTAACAATTTCTCCAAAAGCAGAAAAAAGACCTTTTCCACCTAATCCTAATTCATCATTATGCACTTTGACTAACGGTTGCGCCCCAGCATCGATTAATTTTTGAAAAACTGTTGAATTATAAGATGGTTGAAAATTTTCAAGTGAAACTGATGAGCCATGAGAAACACCTTCAACGGTTGCAAAGTTTGATTTGATACTAAAAAATTTGCCCGCTAAAACTCCGTTTTTATTATTTTTTTCTTGAAAAAAATAAGCTACAGCGTTATTTTCATCTTTTTTTAATTTTTCTATCGCTTGATCGATGTTAAGTTTGAATTTAGTCATCAATTACCTTTTTAATTATGATTTGATTGTTGCTATTGTGTACAGAATTTTTGAAAAGATGTGCGCTAAAATCAGTAAAATCAGGAGAATCGTCGAATAAAATTTCAATACCTTTTGGTAGTGAATTGATTTTTTCTAAAGCTTCAATGTTTTCAGTATCAAATTGGTGTAAATAGTTGATTTGCGCCAACATTTTGTCTTTTTCTTGCAAAATCGTTTGAATTACTTTTTCATTCGGAACAAAATAGAGAGACTTTGCAAGTTTTATTATTTTTTCCCTATCCATTTTTAGTCTCCAAAAAAGCGAAGTTTTTTAATTATATAAATAGAAAATTATACTAAAATAATTGGGAAAAAATTGCGAAATTATACGTGAGTTTTTCTAATTCAAACCTATTTTCTTTAGTTTTTTTTAACTATTTTTTTATAAATCGGGAGAATTTTTTAGATTTTCCTATCACCATTCAGGTTTCGAAGTAAACTTTTTGTCATTTAAGTAGGATAAAAAACCTTCTAAATTGCTAAATTTTAAGGAAAAACTATGCAAAAAAAGTCGTTTTGCTTTTAAACCCCCATATTTTTCATCGCCCAAAATTGGAAAACCTAAATGTGACAAACTAACTCGGATTTGATGTTTTTTGCCTGTATGTAAAATTGCAAATTTTTTATGATTTTTAGAGTAAAAAGTTGTTGACACCAAAGTTGATTTTAACGATTTTGGAACAACTTCCATTTTTTTTATCAAATCATTTTTACGAACAAAAAGGTCGGTTTTTATAGACTTTTTTAGGTTTATCTCTGATTCAAATGTGTAAATTTTCTCAAAAAAGTTCTGTTTTTTATTTAATTCAACAACACTTTGATAATTAAGACCATATAAAATAATTCCGGATGTTTTTTTGTCGAGTCTACCGATGTGTGAAGGCATAAAAATTTGATTTTCTGGAATTTTCAAATAATTTCATACAACTAAATCCAAATTGAAGGCGCCGCCGTGCACTTGTAGATTTTCCGGTTTGTCAATAATCAAAATGTTGCTATCTTTATAGATAATTTTTAAATTTATGCTGAATTTTGGTAATTTTTTCTCAATTTTGTCCTTTTTTTCATCAACAAAAATTAAGACTACATCACCTTCTTTTATGCAATAATTTTTTAACTGAACAACATTGTTAACTTTAATTTTTTTGTTACGAAAATACTTTTGAATTTCGTTGTAACTAAAATTCAAAAGTATTTTTTTAACTAATTGGATTAACTTTTGTCCGTCTTGATCTTTGGTTGCAACAAACTTAATCATTAAAAAAATTATGCTTGATTTTCAGATCCAAATTCAACAATTTTATCTTCAATAAGAAGTTGAATCGCTTTTGTTCCAGGTGCTAATAATTTTCGAGGATCAAAATTTTTCCCTTGATTAATTTTTCCAGAAAGCACAAATTCAGAAATAGCAACAGCGTTTGCTTGTTGTAATTCAGTATTTACGTTAATTTTTGAAATACCAAGTTTAATTGCTTTTTGAATTTGATCTTTTGGGATTCCGCTGCCACCGTGTAAAACTAACGGAATTTGTGTTTTTTTAGAAATTTCTTCTAAAACATCGAAATTCAAAGATTCTCAATTTTCTGGATAAATTCCGTGAATATTCCCAATTCCTGCAGCTAAACAAGCAATTCCAGTATCAGCAAGTTTTTTGGCATTATCAGGGTCAGCGATTTCGCCATTTCCGATCACCCCATCTTCTTCACCGCCAATTTGGCCAACTTCAGCTTCAACAGTCGCATCTGTTTTTCTGGCCAAATCAACAATTTCCTGTGTTTTTTGCAGATTTACAGAAAATTCTTCTTTAGATCCATCATACATCACAGAAGAATAACCGTTTTTCAGCGCCTCTTTGCAGGTTTCATAACTTCCATGATCTAAATGAAGCGCAATTGGAACTGTTATTTCAAGAAAATCCATCAAATTAGTAACTAAATTATAGACAGTTTTTAGACCACCCATATATTTTAGCGCACCTTCAGATGTCCCGATAATTAATGGTGATTTTTTTGCTTGTGCCGCTAAAAGTGCCGCTTTTGTTCATTCAAGGTTATTAATATTAATATGTGGAATTGCATAGTTGTTTTTCCGCGCTTTTTCCAACATTGTTTTGGTGTTAACTAGTGTCATTTTTTCCTTTCTGTTTTTTTTTTTTTTTTAAAAAAAAAAAAAATTATGTATTAAGATCGCTTCTGAGCGCTCAATTATTATCTCCAAGAGCAACAAAATTGCCGTCAATTGTTAACAATTTATACAATTCGCCGCGTTTTAGAGTTAAAATTTTCTCTGTTGACAAATTTGGTAATTGATTTTCCCATTTTGCCATTAACGAAGTTTGAACTTCTAAAAAAATGTCGCTAAAATGTGCTTGTTCACGATTTTTCAGAAAATTTACCGCTATTGAGATTATAGTTTTCATTTTTAAATCCTTTCTTTGGCTTTTATTCCGAGTAATTTTAGTCCGTTTCTCAAAACAATTACAACTGCTTTTGTTAGACACAAAAGGTTGTTTGTATTTTCATTGCCAAGAATTTTTGAATTAGAATAAAAAGAGTTAAAAAGATTCGCTAATTCAAGTAAATATTTGTTTAATAAATTAATTTTATAATTTTTTGCAATTTTTAAAACAATTTCTTCAAACTGTTTTAATTTTGAAATTAAAACAGTTTGACTTTCACCATTAAATGGTGAAAGTTTTTCAATATTTAATGGTGAATTTGCAAGCAACTTTGAACCGCGAGCGTGAGCATATTGAATTAAAAATAATGGATTTTGAACATCAATTGCGCCTGCTAATTCTACATCAAACTCGACAAGTGAATTATAACTCCTTTCACTAATAAAATAGCGAATTGCATCGACATTTACGACTTCGAGCAAATCTTTGATTGTAAAAGTTTGACCTTTTCGCTTTGACATCTTGAATTCTTTACCGTTTTTTACCAATTTTACCAATTGATACAGCAAAATATTCAATTTTTGATCGTAATTAACTATTTTTAATGCTGATTTTATTCTATCAACATACCCGATGTGGTCGGCGCCTCAAACATTTATTAAAAAATTAGGTTGAAAATTATCGTTAATTTTCTCTAAATGATAGGCGATGTCGCTTGAAAAATAAGTAAATTCACCTGTATTTTTGATCAAAACACGATCTTTTTGGTCGCCAAATTTTGAGGTTTGCAATCAAGTAGCGCCTTCCTTTTTGTAAACAAAAAGTAATTTCCCCAAGTTTTTCTGAACTTTTTTCGAACTAAAAAGTTCACTTTCGGAGCTAAACTTATCGAATTTTATAGATAAATTTTGTAAATCAACCTTAATTTCATTAAGGAAAAATTCAACTGATTTTTCACGAAAAGTTTTATAAGTTTCTGGGTCGCTAAGGTTAGAATTTTCAAATTTATTATCATATATTTCAAAAAATTTTTTCGCCGCTCAAACAATATCTTCACCAAAATAGGCGTCTTCAGGTAGCGGAAAATCTTTGAAAATTTGTTGATATCTTGAAAAAACCGAGACAACTAACCTATCAATTTGGTTGCCAAAATCGTTTATATAATACTCGCGAAGAACAAAATTACCACTAAATTCAATGATATTTGCTAAAATATCACCAATAATCGCGCTTCTTAAATGTCCAAGATGTAAAAAACCAGTCGGATTTGCCGACACAAATTCAATGTTAATTTTTTTGCCTAAATTAGCGCGACCAAAATTTTCGTCTTTTTCTATAATGTTTTTAATGATTTTTGAGTATTCGTTTTTAGAAACAAAAAAATTGAGAAATCCAGGTGCTGCGATTTCTATTTTTTCAAGATCTAAACCTTCTAAAAGCAAAAAATCTTTTATTTCTTTTGCTAAATTTAGGGGTTCGATTTTGTTTTTTTTAGCAAAAATTAGCGCAATATTTGAACTATAATCGCCAAAATTCCTTGATTTTTCTACAATTATTTTGTTCTCTTCAAAAATTAAATTTTTATTTTCTAAAAATTTAATTATTTTTTGCTTAATTTTCTTGTTCATTAGGTTTTCCAACAACAACGAGCGCTGTTTTTACAATTCGGTCGTGCAATTTATAACCTACTGAAACAACATCGAGAATTTTATCCTTTTCGCCTTCAGTTATTTCGTAAATTTCGTGAATAGAAGAATCAAAAAAATCACCTATTTTAGGGTCTATTTTTACCAAACCAAAATCTTGCATAACATTTTCAATCTGCCCAACCAGCATTTCAAAACCTTTTACATATGCTGAAATTTCCGAGTTTTGCGAATTAGAACCAAAGGAAATTGCTTTTTTTAAATTTAAAAATGGTGAACTAATTTTTTCAAAAAACGGTTGTAAACTGTATTTTTTTATTAAATTTGTCTCGTTTTCTAATTTTTTTTGTAATTCAATTTTTAAATCTTTAACTTTTAGTGTAGCTTTTTCCTCAAAAGCTTTAACTTGTAATTTAAAATCATCTTCTTGTTTTTTAATTTTATCTTTCAATTTGAGCGAATCAATTTCAAGAGTTATATTTTTAGTGGTCAAATTTTGAATTTGAGTCTCAAGATCCTTTAATTTACCTTCTTTTTTTAGCAATCTACGAGATTTTTTCTGATTTTTTTCACCGCTTTCAACACTTTTCTCAAGTTTTTCTTCCTTATTTTCAAGATCATTCTCGTTTATAACTTTGTTTGAATTTTCTTCTAAAATTGTTTTTTCAGAGTCGTTTTCAACTTTTTTTGTTTCAATATCATCAAAAATCATTTTTATTCCTTTCCTGTTTTACTTTTGCTAGATAAAAAATCTTCTAAAAGTTTTATGCCTGTGCGTGCTGCAGAATAATTAATTTTTTTGGTCGAACCAATCATACTTATTTCTTTAATTGCTAGTGATTTTTCAAATTTTTTCGATATAAATGAAGCTTCTGAAGATTCGATACTAATTTTTAAAGTTTCATCATCTTTGGTAGTTCTGTCATCTAACATTTCTCAAATTGATTTTTTTTCGATTACATTAAGCAAATCGACAAGTTTTGCACGAGAAATTTCTTTATCTAAAATTAATGAATTTTTGTTATAAATATTAGACTTGCTTTGAATCTGAAAATTAAAAATTTTTTCCATAAAATGATGTAAAAGTTGATCGCTATGTTTGATTTGTTTTTCCAATTCTTGTTTCAAAATTAATAATTTTGATGAAATTTCAACCAAAGGAGTATTAATTAGTCTTTCTTGAAAAAGTCTGATTGCAATTTTAACGTCTTGACGAGAAATCTGTGATGAAAAAGCTATTTTTTTATTTTCAACATTACCACTAGAACTAACAACGACGATAATTCCTTCATTTTGTGAAATTTGTGTTAAATTTATCGACATTAAACGTTCGTTTTCATTGTTTGTAGTTGCGATTAATGTCGTGCCAACAGATTCAGAAATTAATTTAACAGCTTCAGCAATTGTATTTTCAATACTTACACGTCGACGCGCAAACAAATCCTTTAATTTGTTTGCTAAATGTTCGTTTTCATCAAAAGATAAAAATTCAGCATAATATTGAAAACCTTGCAAAGTTGGAATTCTACCACTTGAGCAATGTGATTTTTCTAAAAAACCTTCTTTTTCAAGCTGATTCATTATCGCTCTTAAATACGAAGAAGATTTTTTAATTCCGTAATTCTCTTTTAAATTAAGAGATCCGATAGACTCGCCGGTTTTAATGAAATTCTCAACTATTTGTTTCAAATATTTTTCTTTTTTAGAATCTAATCTTGGCATCTTTCATAAATTATAACAAAAAATAAAGCAAATTAGCAAAATTTGGCACTTTTTAAGTTTATTTGCTAATTTGCTTTATTTGATTAGATTTTTTAAAATTTAAGTTATGAATTAACAGCTTTTTCGATTTTTTCAATTAAAACTTCAGCAGGAACATAATTAAATTGTTTAAACACAACTTCACCGTCCTTAAAAATAAAGTGGGTTGGTACAAAAAGCACGTCATATTTTGTGCCTTTTTGACGGAAAAGTTTTGCTTCCTCAGCGTCAACCTTGATCAATTTCACATCGCTTCGGTCTTTAAAATACTCGCTTAATTCTTCGTTAACTGGCTCTTGCATTTTGCAATCACCGCACCAGTCAACAGCAAATTCTAAGTAAACTACACCAGTTTTTAATTCATTTTCTGCTTTTTTTCAAGGCATTTTTTTCATTTTTTGCTCCTCAGGGTAAATATTATGGATTAAAACCGAAACATTCGGTTCTTTGTCAAAAATTCTAAAAAGTTTACGCTTAATATTTTTTTGAGTTTTTTGTTGTAGTTCTTTAATTATTTTATCATTAATTTTCTTTAAATTTGAAAAATTAGTAAAAATTATTTTTCTAATTATTTCACAATAGGGTTCGCGATTCTCTTTGCTCAAAATTCCATAATCTGTAATTTCAGGAACTGAAAGAATTTTTTTTGAGATCGGATCAAACAAAAAGGATACAATAATCAAACCATCTCGTGACAAACTCTCACGCTCTTTTAAAACTTCGAGCGAAACATCGCCGATTCCATAACCTGAAACGTAAATTTCATCTTCGCCTCTAGTGATTCTTTTGCGAGAAAATAGTGTTCCATCGATAAAATTAGCCACTCTTTTATTTTGCAAAACAATAATGTTTTGCCGATTTATTTTGTTATTAAAAGCGATGTTAGAAGCAACAATTAAGTAGCGATAAAGTCCTTGAATTGGGATAAAATATTTTGGGTTAAAAAAATTAATCATTTCTGAAATATCTTCTTTATAGGGGCGGGCTAGCCCGAATTCTGATTCAGAAATATCGACAATATTTGTTGTTAATTTAGCAACTTGATCTAAAATTTTTGCGTAAAACTGTTCCATTCCGTTAATTGGTGGCGTCAGCATTATTACATAATCAGATTTTTTTAATTTAAAAAAGGCATCATCATTTTCAAGAATACGGTTAAAGCGATGACAAATTCGTTCCGGGCTTGATGTTATTAAAATTACAGAATTTTTTTGCTTATTTGCATATTTATAATCAAAAAAAATAGGTAAACTTTTTAACTTATTAGTTGTCAATTTATCCAATTTATAGATCATATTGTATAATTTGTCGTATTTTTTTCCGTAAGCGGTAATTTGACGATTAAATTTAACAGCAAGATCAATAATCTCTTGAATCGAAACCATTTCCTCATCGTATGCTGAAACTACGATTCGGGAATTTTTATCAGCTTGCAAGAAAGACTTTTCTAAGAAATTTTTTGCAAAAAGTTTATTTATTGATTTCCCCGGCAAATTAGATTTGCCTGAATCAGAAATAAACATCAAAATTCCTTTTGGATTTGCGGTAATTTTTTTGATTAATTCAAAATCAGTTACCCCGTAAACTCCTAAGTCGCCAACCACATAATTCGACATAAAAACAATTGCGCCATCCTCGGTTTGAAAACAAAAACCAAGAGTTCCGGGCATCGAGCCAGCAACTGGGATAGGTAAAATCGACAATTTTGCATTAATTTGTAATTCAGAAGTTATCGGTTTTATTTCAAAAGTATTTTCCGAAATACCGTATTTGTTAATTCGGTCAAGAATTAGCGCTTTTGTAAAAAAAGAGCTGTAAATCTTGATACCTTTTACTTTCATTATCAATCAAGGGAGTCCTGAAAACGATTCATTTTTGGCATCGGTTATAAAAACACCCTTGATTTTATGGTGGTTTTCTTCAATATAGGTAAAATCTGCAATAATAGTGTCAACACCAACTGAATTATCAAGCGGGATTTTTGCGCCTGAATTTATAATAAAAATATTGTCATCAATTTCTAAAACATAACAATTTTTCCCGTTTTCGTCTTGACCACCAAGAGCAAAAAAACTTATTTTAGCCATTAATTTCCTTTAATTTTTCATTTTTTACGTGAAAAACTTTTCATAAAAAGTAAAATTATAAAACTGAATTTATCAGAAATTTATTCTGTATATTAAAAATTAGAAAGTAAAACATGCTTAAATTTTACTTATTTTTCAAATTAAATTATCAAAAAATAAGTAAAATTTAAGTTTGATATTGATTTTTTACCTCTTTTGTGATTGCATAAATAAACAAATCAAGATCAAAAGGTTGTAAATCATCCATTCCTTCGCCAAGACCAACTAATTTTACACTTATATCGAGTTGATCTTTGATCGAAAAAATAATTCCACCTTTGCTTGTGCCGTCCATTTTAGTTAAAATTATACCAGAAACAGGGGTTATTTTTGCAAAATTTACCGCTTGCGAAACCCCATTTTGCCCAGTTGTCGCATCGATAACTAAAAGCGATTCATGCGGTGCGCCAGGAATTTTTTGAGAAATTATCTTGTTAATTTTTCCTAATTCTTGCATCAAATTCACGTTATTTTGTAATCTTCCAGCGGTATCAATTAAAACTAGATCAATTTTTTCCTGAATCGCCAAGTTCAAGCCTCGAAAAACAACAGAACCAGGATCTTTTTCGTTAATTTCTGGCTTTAAAATTGAAGCGCCAACACGATTAGCTCAAATTTCAAGTTGTTCAACTGCGGCTGCACGAAAAGTGTCGCCTGCAATTATTAAAACTTTTTTCCCTTCTAAAATAAATTTGCGGGCAATTTTGGAAATTGAAGTGGTTTTTCCAGAACCATTAACTCCTGAAATTAAAAAAACATTGATTCTGCCGTCTTTTACGTTCAAATTTGTGTTAACAATCGAACGATTCGAGTAAATTGTGTACATTTTATCCATAATTATTTCTGGAATTAAATCGGGATTATCGAGATTGTGATGGCGGACTTCATCTTTTAAGGAATCAATTATAATTCTAACAAAATTAGGGGAAATATCAGACATAATTAAAATTTCTTCGAGTTCTTCGAAGAAATTTTCGTCAATTTTAATGTGTTTTTTCTGAAGTTGAATAATTTGTTTAAAAAAAGAAAGCCTTGATTTAGTCAAGCCTGCAACGTATTTATCTAAATTTGCAGGTTTTTCTTCTTTTGATCCAAAAATTTTTTCCTTGATTTTCCGAAAAAAAGACATTTTTAATTCCTAAAATTTTAATAGTACAATAAATTATAAATTAAAAATTAATTTTTTTATTTTCACCAAACTAGAATTTTAAAAAGAAATTTAATCTTCTAAAACAGAAATTTCGTCATCTTCAAGAATAGTTTCATTAAAAATAATTTTAGAAAGCCGATTTGTGGCGGCAATTTTAAATGATTTTTGTTTGTGAGATAGATTTATTAATTCTTTTGGTCGAAATTTTTTCAGTCTTTCATAGACAAAAACAAAACAAGATCATCTTAAATCTAAATCTTCTTTTCTTTGTTTTAGATCAAAAGTTTCTTCAAAGTCCTGGCTAAAATCATTTAAAAAATCGCTTTTTAAAGTATTTTTAAACTCATCGATAAGATTATTTTCGTGATAATCAAGTATTTCTTCTATGCTATATTGTGTATTTTTAAGAGCCTCTGTGCCAAAAAATTGGGTTTTCAAAACCGTTCATGAGACTGGACCGTATTTATATGATTGAAAATTTTCCGAAAAAAAGGGGAGTTGATATCTTCTATAAAATTTTCAGTGCGTAAATCAAAGAATTTTTTGCACTCACGTTCGATAAACTTCTCTTTCACCTGTATCAACGTAGTAAAATGCAAACAAATACTTTAAAAAATGCGTTATATTAATTCCGTTCATCGCTTTTCCTTTCGTTTACTTAACAATATTAGTTTTTTTTATCTTTATAGTAAAAAAATGGAAAAAAATAGTATTTTTGACGTATTTTTTACAATTCACCGTTTGATTTTAGGTTAGAATCTCAATTTTCATATTCAATTTGACAATCTTCAATTAACTGATCTAGTTTATCAAGATCTTCAACAATCGCACCTGATGCATTAAGATGTCCGCCGCCGCCTCATTTTAGAGCAACTTTTTGCACATTTGGACCAGCAGAACGGAACTCAACCCTTCATGAATTCTCTGTTTCTTGAACTAAACAAAGTCAAATTTTATAGTCTTCAATATTAGCAAGCAAATTTGGACGAACTGAATTTAACGGATTTTTCTTCAATTTTTCCTGTTCTTCTAAATTTAATGTATAAAAAATGACGTTTTTATAAATTTTTTTGTTTGCAAAAATATAACTATCAAATTCAAGGTCTGTCAACCTTTTTGCGTTCAATTTTTCGTGGATTAACGAAAAATTGAATCCTGTTTCAAACAAAATACTTGTTAAAAAATGTGTTCTCGCTGATGTGTTTTTGTAAAGAAAGCGTCCTGAATCTGTATAAATTCCAAGATAAATTAATGTTGCACTTTTCTTTGAAATTTTTCAATTTGCTTGATATGCTAAATCGGCGATTTGTTCACAAGTTGCAATATAACTTGGATCCACTCAGCGATAAATTTCCGTAAAATCATCCTCATTTGGGTGATGGTCGATTCGTAAAATCGACTTAAATTTGAATTCTTCAAATAAAAAAGCGGATTCAATTCGGTTTTTAAAATTAGCATCGACAATTATTGCCAAGGATTTTTCCAAAATTTCCTTTTTCGGAATTGGATCCGCTTTTAATTTTAAAAATGGAAACGATTTTTTATAATCTCCAACAGCAAAAACCTTTTTATTGTCAAAGTTATCTAAAATCAAATTTTTAAGTCCAACTTGCGCTCCAATACAGTCTCCGTCTGGCCTGATATGATGAAAAATTACGATTGATTCGTGTTTTTCGATAAGTTTTACGATTTCTTCAATTTTATTTTTGTTCACTTTTTTCAAATTCCTTTACTAAATTTATTAATTTTTCAATAATTTCATCGATAATTTCTTTTATTTTTTCAGATTTTTCCAAATTTATTCCAGCAGCATAATTATGACCGCCGCCGCCGTATTCGAAAGCGATTTTATTGATAATCGGACCGTTTGAACGAATTCTGACCCTAATTTCATTATCACCTTCAATTAAAAATAGTCAAACTCGAGCATCGCCAATATTGGACAAAATGTTAACCGATGATAATTGATCTCGACTTAATTTAAACATATTTTGTTGTTCTTTTGAAACAAAATGTCATAAAACTTTGTCTTTTTTATTGTAATTTGTTAAAACGTATGCGTAAAAAGCTACTTCTTGTTCTGTTCTTTGTGATAAAAATCAGTTCAATTTTACAAAATTAAAATTGGATTTCAGCAAAAACGAAGCAACATCAAATGTTCTTGCAGAAGTTGAAGAAAATGAAAAACGACCTGAATCAGTCAAGATACCTAAATATACAAATTGGGAAATTTCTTCATCAATTTCCCAATTTTCTTCTTTTAAAAGCAAACCAATCATTTCAGAAGCTGCCGAAAAAGTTGTATCAACTCATTTTTCGTTATAAATCGGTTCTAAAATATCAGGATGATGGTCGATTTTTACCCTTGTTTTGAAATCAGAATTCAAAAAAAACTCAAGTTTTTGAATTCTTTTAATATCAGCAGTGTCAACTGTAATCGCTAGGGAATTTTTAAAAAATTCTTCTTTGATTAAATTTTCATTATCAAAATGAAAATTTAAAAAATTAAAGATATTTTCGTTATCACCAATAAAAAAAACCCTTTTTTTAGGATATCTTTTTAAAATCGCCCTACCCAAACCTTGTTGCGCACCGAGACAATCGCCATCTGGTCTAATGTGATGAAAAATAAAAATATTATCGTGATTTTCAATGTTTTCAATTATTTTTGCGAATGGTTTTGTGTTCATTTTTTTCCTTTTTTATTCCCCGTGGTGATATTTTCGGTTATGTTTAATTGAAAAACCACGGTAAATTTGTTCTAAAAGTACAAGTTTGAAAATTCTATGAGGAAAAGTTATTTTTCCAAATGACAAAAAACGGATGTTTGGCATAGTTTTTGATAGTAATTTTTCATCCACACCTTGCGATCCGCCGATTATAAAGCAAATATTTGCAGAATTTAAAAGTTGAGAAAATTCTTGGCTTGACACCATTTTTCCACGTTCTGTAAAAAGATAACAAGTATAATTTTTTGGGATTTTTTGTAAAATAACCTTTGTTTCAAGGGATTTTTTTAGATCAATATTTTCAACAGATTGTTCAGAAAGATTCACAAATTCGATTTGATACTTAAATTCTTTAATTTTATTAACCTCTTTTTGGTACAAAGGTAAAAAATCTCGAGAATTTGAAGCAAAGTTTATTATCAAAATTTTCATTAAATTTTTGTTACTTTTTGCATTTTTAAAAGATTAATATGGAACAAAAGCATTTGAATATCGGCAGGATTTACGCCACTAATTCGACTAGCTTGACCGATTGTTCTGGGTTTAACTTTTTTAAATTTATCAAGCGCTTCCATCGATAAATTAGCCACTTTTTCATAATCTAAATCGGTTGGAATTAATAAATTTTCAAGTCTAATCATTTTTTCGGCTTCAGAATTTTGTTTCTGAATATAACCTTTTAATCGCGCCATAACTGCCAATTCATAGCCAAATTCGAAGTCTGGAACGACATCTTTGAAGTCGACATTCGGTCTAGAAATTAATTTTAACTTCGAAATCCCGGTTTCAAGGCTATATTTTCTCGCTAATTCGTCTTTAGGAGAAACAAATTGGCGTGAAAGTTCTAAAATTTTCTTGTCAATTTTGGCATATTTCTCTTTCGTCTTTAAATACTCATTTTTTGAAATCATCCCTGATTTTAAAGCATATTTTGCCATTCTGATATCAGCATTATCATTTCGTAAAATCAAACGGTATTCCGCTCTTGAGGTCAGCATTCGATAAGGTTCTTTTGTCCCTTTTGTTACTAAATCATCGATTAAAACGCCGATATAACCGTGATTTCGCAGTATTTCAATCGGTTTTTTCTTCAAAACAAATTGACCCGCATTAATTCCAGCCACCAAACCTTGCGCCGCAGCTTCTTCATAACCGCTAGTGCCGTTAATTTGTCCAGCCATAAAAAGCCCTTTGACCTTTTTGGTTTCTAAACTTTTCTTTAATTCAAGCGGATTTATCGCATCATATTCGATTGCATAGCCGAATTTTGCAATTTTTGCATTCTCAAGCCCTGGGATCGTTTTCACAATTTCGCTTTGAACTTCTTCAGGCATCGAAGTCGAGAGTCCGTTGATATACATTATGTCCTGTTTTTTTGTTTCTGGTTCGAAAAATATTTGGTGGCGTGGTTTTTCGGAAAAACGAACAATTTTATCTTCAATCGAAGGGCAATAACGTGGACCTATTCCAGAAATTAGACCAGAATACATAGAAGATTTTCCTAAATTTTTATTAATTATTTCGTGAGTTTTTGCTGTTGTGTATGTTAAATAGCAGGAAATTTGTTTTTTTAACTTGTGCTTTGAATGAAAAGAAAAATTGATGTTATAAAGCGGCAAAACTTCTTTTTCAACTTTTGAAAAATCAATTGTTGAGGTAAAAATTCGCGGCGGAGTTCCAGTTTTCAACCTTTGGAGTTCAAATCCAAGATTTTTTAAGTTATTTGAAAGCAAATTTGATGTTTTTTGACCATCGGGTCCACTTGAAATCGAAGTAAAACCGCGAAGAACTTTTGAATCCAGGTAAGTTCCGGTTGTAATAATAACTGTTTTTGCAAAAAAGATTTGCTTTTTAGAAGTTTTTACACCAAAAACACGATTTTTTTCAACTAAAAGCTCAGCAACTAAATCTTCTGTGATTAACAAATTTTCTTGTTTTTTTAAATCTCGTAATATTAATTTAGAGTATTTTTCCTTATCGATTTGCGCGCGAATCGCGAGAACCGCTGGACCTTTTGATTCATTCAAATATTTTATTTGAATCATTGCAGCATCAGAAAATTTGGCTTGAACTCCACCAAGAGCATCAATTTCTCTTGTTATAATTCCTTTTGCTGGTCCGCCAATCGCAGGATTACATGGCATTGAAGCTAATTTATTTTTATCAAGTGTAATTAGAACAACTTTTAGTTGTTTTTTTAACAAAGCATAAACCGCTTCAATTCCAGCATGACCTCCGCCGACAACAACAGCGTCAAATTCGAAATTAGAATTTTCTGTTTTTTTTGACATCGATAACTTCCTCAAATTAAATCTATTTTGTAAATTATACTATAAATTTGCATCCTTTTTCCGTTAAGTCCAAAAAAGGAAGTTTCAATTTTTAAATCTAAATTGAGTTTTTAGATCAAAATTAAACCAATTAACTGACGAATTTCAGGTTTATCTGGTGAAACTACAAGCATTTTTGTCTTTTTATCGTTAATATGAATTTCAATAACTTTTTCAAAAACAGAAATCGCGTCTTTTAGATAGCGATAATTCACATTAACCTCAACGAAATTAGGGTCAAATTTGGAATCATTTGCAAAAATTGGATTCATCTTAAAGTCTATAACATTTTTAGTTAAAACATTTGATTGACCAGATTCATATTGAGAAATATAACCTTTTAGCGCGTTTTTTGACATTGAAAGGTTAATTACATTGTCTTTTCCTGGTGTAATTATTGTTGTTTTGTCAATTAAATCTAGAATATCGCGCTTATTAATTAAAAAAGAATATAAAATTTCATTTTCTTTCGGAATAATGTTTGAAATATCTTTGTAATCGATAGTGAAAATATTTGATTGAATCGTCAAATTATCATAAACATAACTAATTTTTGTCGGTTCGATATTTAATTCGATGTCGGTGTCGAGTTCGGGAGGGATGAAATCTTTTAAATTTTTGGCACTAATTGAAATATTTATCCTACTTTTGTTAAAAATTTCTATTTTTTCCGTTGCAAATCTAGTTGTATCTGTTGCTGAAAAATGCAAAAAACCGTCTGCAGAACTAAGGTTAATTGCTGATAAAATCGGTTGAGAAGGATTGCTAGTAGTTGCAAAAGCTGTGTTTTTTACAGCTTTTTTGAAATTTTTTGCATTTACAATTAATTTAATTCCTTTTTGCTCAAAATCTAATTCAGGAAAAATTGATATGTCGCGTAATGTTTTCGAGAAAACCGCATCCTCTCAAGAAACTATTAATTCTGTTCCTTTTATCTCAAAGTTTATTTCAGAATCACTTTTTTTTATAACATCGCGTAAGAAAAAACCATCAATTAAACAAATTCCAACATTTTCGACTTCAATTAAATCATCTTTGCTAATAAAAACTTTATAAGAAAGTTCGCTATTTGTCGAAATTATGAACAAACCAGCTCTTGTTAATTTCATGAAAAATGAACTTAAGGGAGAGTTGTTGTGCGAAAGTATTGCTACTTGCATTCTTTCGATTTGCTGTTCAATAACAGATTTTTTAATACTAAATTTCATATTTTACGCCTTAAAAAATTATATTTAGTTTAGTTTTTTTATATTAGGTTTTATAATAATAACAATAATAAGGATGTTTAAAAGTTGAAAAAATAAAAAGATGCAATAATTTACAGCACTTTTTACGAAAATCAATGTCAATTAATCTTGTTTTTTTTGTTTAAAACTCCAATTTAACTGTTTGTAAATGTGGTTAAGCGCGATTTCTAATTCATTATTGTTGCTTTGTTTTAAAGTATCGACCTTCTTAAGAATCGAAATAATTGTCGAATGTTTTCTATTATTAAAAAAGGCGCCGACACTATTATGAGTTAGATCTAAAATATTTTTAATTAATCAGATTGCAACATCTCGAGCATGAACAATGTTTTTGTCTCTTTTTTCACTTTTTATATCCAAAACAGAAACTCCGTAATACTTTGAAACCACGCTGATTATCAAATCAGGAGTAATTGTCTGTTCGATTTCGTATTTTTCGACAAAAATTTCAAACATTTTTTGCTTATCAAAACATATTTCGTTTTCAAACCTGTCTTTGTTTGTTTGTATATAAAAAGCAATCGATTTTAGTGCGCCTTCAAGTTCGCGAATTGAATTGCGAAAATGTTTTGATAAAAACTCAAAAGCTTCGGTTGTTCAAATGTGTTTTTCTAAATTTTCTTCTGTCAATTTACACTTAAAAATACGCAAAAAGTCTTCTTTTTTCGGCTTGTTTAATTTGATATGCAACCCCGAACTAAATCTAGTTATAAACCTTTCCTCAAATCCACCCAATAATGACGGCGGTTTGTCAGAAGTTATGATTACTGTTTTGTCCTCTTCGATAAATCTGTTTAAAATCTCAAGTGCAACAATTAATGTTTGATGTTTATGACCCAAACCTTGAATATCATCAAAAAGAAAAACATCTACTAGTGATAATCAGTCTAAAAATTCGCTAATTTTTTCGTTTTGACCATTTTGCATTCAAGAAGAAATACAACTTATAAATTTGTAATCGTTAATGTAGAAAACTTTTTTCTGTTTTTCAACAAGTAAATTGCCGATCGCATTAATAAAGTGAGTTTTCCCGATTCCGGAAGGCCCAGAAATAAAAATTGGTGAATAATTTAGTTTGGAATTTGCTACTATCGAATCGTAAATGCTAAAAATCTGAAAATTATAATTTGATTTGATAAAATTTTTAAATGTAAATTTATTAAGAACGTTATTAATTTTGAAACTACAATATTTCCCTTTGTTGATAGAAAAATTTTGTTCTTCATTTTTATCGCCAATCGAATGCGTGTAATTATTCATATTATTAAACGTTAGGACTTTGGAAATTTCAAGATTTTTCACTGCTTTTTCCACCGTGTCAACTCATCGGGAAATCACTTCTTGTTTTGCAAAAAAGTCTGTAAAATCAACAATAATTTCAGTTTCAGTTTCTTTTACCACATAAATTGTGTTAAAAAAATTGTTGTACAACATTTTATCGTTTAGTAAATTTTCGATTTGCTGTTTAATCTGTTGAGTCCTAACTTTTATGTTGTTTTTATTTGTGCGCAT